>NZ_JMLH01000006.1 GCF_000686665.1 Thomasclavelia saccharogumia DSM 17460
CAGGTAATAAGCGATTACGAGTAAAATTTGAGATTGGATCATGGCAGAAGCACTGAATCCCTTCAAGAGTAAAATCGATAGATTGATTGAGAATCTTTTTGATCTTTTTTGGTGAATAGTAGATGTTTGAATTTGAATGTTTCATCATATGTAATACCTCCTAAAAAATACATCTACTAAAAAGGGCTAGTAATGAATATTTTGCTATTCATTACTAGCCACACGATTCTCACTATTTGTCAATAGCTAAATAAAAAAGTCTCTTTAAATTACATTAAAGAGCTTTTTCAGTATTTTAATGCCTAACTTAATGACATTGGATCGATCACCAGTATTTTTAATTACTGTGATTCTTCCTTATTTTTATTCAATTATAGTAAATGGATGTTATGTTTCTCACATTCATCGATTACTTCTTGAGGCCAAATACTAGCTTGAACTTCACCGACATGAGCTTTTTTTAATAATAGCATACATAATCGTGATTGTCCGATTCCCCCACCAATAGTATATGGCAATTCTTTATTAAGAATCTGTTTATGATAAGGTAATTCTAAACGTTCTAGACAATTTTCAGCTTCTAATTGTTTTACTAAAGCATCTTCATCAACTCTGATTCCCATTGATGAAATTTCTAGAGCGCATTTAAGTGGTTCAAACCAAAATAAGATATCGCCATTTAAATCCCAATCGTCATAGTCTGGTGCTCGACCATCATGTTTGATTCCACTTTTTAATTTCTTTCCAACTCCCATGACGAAGATGCAGCCATATTCTTTACACATTGCTGTTTCACGCTCAGTTGGTGTTAGATTAGGATAACGATCTTCTAACTCTTGTGATGTAAAAAAATGAATTCTATCTGGTAAACGATTAACAGCATGAGGGTATTTATACCAAACTTCATGTTCCATGTGTTTAATTACTTTAAAAATCTTTAAAACATGACGTTTAAGAGTATTTTCGTTTCTTTCAGATTTAGAAATAATTTTTTCCCAATCCCATTGATCAACATAGTATGAGTGCAGATTATCAACAGCTTCATCTTTTCTAATAGCATTCATGTTTGTATATAGACCTTCATGCATTTTAAAGCCATATTTTTTAAGAGCCATCCGTTTCCATTTTGCTAATGAATGAACGACTTCGATTGTTTCATCAGGTATTTCTTTGATTTCAAATGAGACCGGATTTTCTACACCATTTAAATTATCATTTAAACCACTATTTTTCTCAACAAATAATGGAGCTGATATTCTAGATAACTGTAAAGCTCTTCCGATTTCTTTTTGGAATGTATCACGAATATATTTGATTGCTTCCTGAGTTTGACGTAAATCTAAAACAGGATCATAATTTTCAGGTATAATTAATTTCATTGTAGTAATAACTCTCCTTTAATATTTTTCTACATTGTAACATGTATAAATACTTAGATACAATAAGAAAATAGAGTAATTTTGTAAACTTTTAAGGTGATTTATAAACGTTAAAGGTTTATAAATGAAATTTAGGAAATATTTTTTTAAATATTCAATTTATATTTATTGAAATTAACATTAATTAAATCCATTATATTATTTAGTAAGAAAATATTTGTTGTTAAGTAGTGATAAAACTTGTATAATTAAGAAAATAATTGCAGGGGGAATTAGTATGCGAGATTTGAGTAAAATAAAAAATTTGATTATTAAGATCGGGTCTTCGTCATTATGTGATGATCAGGGAAATATAAATAAAGAAAAAATTTTAAACTTAATTCAGCAAATAGCATATATTAAGCGTAAGGGGATCAAAATTACACTAGTCAGCAGTGGAGCAATCAATGCTGGCGTTCATGTAATGAAACTCGATGAGCGGCCTCAGACAATTCCTAAAAAACAAGCCCTGGCAGCTATTGGTCAAGCCTCGTTAATGCAAATATATGAAGATCTGTTTAGTTTGTTTAATTTAAAGTGTGCGCAAATATTGTTAAATCATGATGATTTTGATGATCGAAAACGGTTGATGAATTTCAATCATGCGATGCAGGCATTAATTGAGTATGATGTCGTGCCGATCATTAATGAAAATGATACTTTGGCAGTCGATGAGATCAAAGTTGGGGATAATGATACTTTGGCATCACTGATCGTACCAGCTGTAAGTGGTGATATGCTAGTGCTGGTTAGTGATATTGATGGTTTATATGATGATAATCCGCATATCAATAAGAAGGCTAAGTTGATTAGAAATGTTAATGGTATTACTAAAGAAATTGAAAATATGGCTAAAGATGCTTCGAGTAAAGTTGGAACAGGCGGGATGATCACTAAGATCAAAGCTGCTAAAATATGTAATGAATTTGGCTGTGATATGGCAATTGTTAATGGGGCTCAAGCAAATGTTTTAATAGATTTGATTGAAGGTAAAGAAGTAGGAACATATTTTAATAGTGATGCTGGTAGAAAGTTAAACTCGCGACAGCACTGGATCATGTATCGAAGTATGCCCAAAGGGAGTATTATTGTTGATGATGGTGCTAAAATGGCATTGATCAATAAACATACTAGTTTATTACCTAAAGGAATCGTAGATGTGAAAGGAAATTTTTTAATTTCTCAAATCGTCGATATAAGAGATCTTAATGATGATTTTTTAGCACGAGGAATGGTTAATTATTCAAGTGATGAAATTAAGTTGATCAAAGGTTTAAATACAAGTGAAATCGAAAAAGTGTTACATTATAAAGACTATGATGAAGTTATTCATGCAAATAATCTGGTCTTAGTAGAAGGGGTGAAGAAATGATGATTGAAGAACAATTAAAAGAGGCTAAATTAGCTTGTCGTAAAATGCAAAATATTGATAAATATACTAAGATGGATGCTTTAGATGCTATTAGTAAAGGACTATTAGATAATATCGATTATATTTTAGGTGAAAATGCTAAAGATATTGCAAATGCCAAATATAATGGAATTAGCGATGCGATGGTTGATCGTTTATTGTTAACAGAAGAAAGAATCAAGTCGATGGCCAAAGATGTTGAAAAGATTGCAGATTTAAAAGACTGTATTGGTGAAGTAGTACGTGAAATCAAACGTCCGAACGGATTAGTTATTGATCAAGTACGTATTCCTATCGGGGTAGTTGCAACAATTTATGAATCACGACCTAATGTTACCGTTGATATTGCTTCAATCTGTATCAAAACTAATAATGTCTGTGTTTTAAAAGGTGGGAAGGAAGCAATCTATTCAAATATCGCTTTAGTTAATGTTATTAATATGGCAATTAAAGATATTTTACCTGATAATGTTGTAACGTTAATTGAAAATACAGACCGTAGTATCGTTACAGAGATAATTACAGCTAATCAATATGTCGATGTTGTGATACCTCGCGGTGGGGCAGGTTTGATTCAGCATGTAGTAAATAATGCAACAGTACCAGTAATTGAAACTGGAGCAGGGATCTGTCATTTATATGTCGATAAAGATGCCGATTTGCAAATGGCTGTAAAAATTGCAGTCAATGCCAAAATTTCAAGACCTTCAGTTTGCAATGCGATTGAAACGATTTTAGTACATCAAGATATTGCTAATGCTTTTTTGACAAGCTTGAAACCAGAGTTTACAAAAATCAAGATTTATGGCAATCCTGAAGCATTAAAGTTTATTGATGGGGAGTTAGCAACATCTAAAAATTATGCTACTGAATACGATGATTATATTTGTAATATTAAAGTGGTCAAAAATGTTGACGAGGCAATTGAACATATTTATAATTATTCGACTAAACATTCTGAAAGCATTGTCAGTGAAAATGAAAATACAGCTAAATATTTTATGGAATCTTTAGATTCAGCTTGTGTATATCATAATGCTTCAACGAGGTTTACTGATGGTGGCGAATTTGGTTTTGGGGCTGAAGTGGGTATAAGTACGCAAAAATTACATGCCCGAGGGCCAATTGGATTACAAGAGATGACATCAACAAAATATATGATCTATGGAAAAGGACAGATCCGATAAATATAAATAAAAGTGTCTAGTGTTTTTATACCTAGATATTTTTTATGCAAATAAATAATTTAATTACCTGTTTTTTGTAAAATGTTTGTAAATTTATGTGATATTATAGAAAATTTATCTAAAATTAACGAATTATTTAAAAAATATTGACGCAAATTAAGTTTATCATATAGATTAAGTATAGAAGATGATAATGTATGGCAGGTGAAAGAGATGAAAAAAATATTGAAATTAATGATATGTATTGTCATTTTATTATTTGTTGTTGTAGGGCGTTTTTATTATAGTGTTTATGCTAGTGAATATGATTGTGATCTATCTAATGATGATAGTTTAAATATAGATGATTTTGATAGTTTACGGATCGGTAGTTATAATATAAAATCTTTGAATTATGGAAAAGAATCTTTAGAAGATTTTAATAATGATATTAGTGGACTTGATCTTGATGTTATTTGTTTACAGGAAGTTGATAAAAATGCTTACCGTTCAGGTAATTATGATATGCTGGAAGAAATGGCAGAGGCTAATGGCTATGCATATTATCATTTTTATTCAACGATGTGGATCTTAGATGGTTATTATGGTTTAGGCATCTTAAGTAAATACCCAATCATTGAAGTATCGGCGAAACTTTTACCAAATAGTTTATTGAAAGAACCACGAATATTAACTAAAACTACGATTGCTTTTGGTAATAAAGAAATCGATATCTATAACACTCATTTAACATATGAAAATAATGATTATCGTATTTCACAAATGGATTTTGTTAAAGAAGAAGTTGATTTTGATGATTATGCAGTTTTAGCCGGTGATTTTAATTCTTTTGGGATGAATGGTGATTTTGAACTTGAAGGTATTAAAAGTATTAATGATGAAAAAGAATATATGACATTTCGTGATTTTGCTGCCCCAGATGATATCTTTTATTCTGATAAATTTACAGTAAATGATCAAGGGTTGATCATGTCATCTTTTTCAGATCATAATCTTTTGTATGCAGAATTAAAACTGGAAAATTAATTATCGGATTCTTGACAATATTTGTAAATATCACTACACTATAAATAGCAATAAGGAAGGTAAGGATCAAACTATGAATATTGAAGAAAGAGTAAAAAAGGCTTATGATTTGCATCATATGGGTTATAATTGTGCTCAGGCGGTATTAGGAGCATATGTTGATTTGTTAAATATTGACATGGATCAAGCTATGAGCATCGCCTATGGTTTTGGGGGCGGTGTAGGAATGACTAGAGAAATCTGTGGAACTTTGACTGGTGGGGCGATGGCATTAGGTCTAAAATATGGTAAAGGTGAAGCTGATGTAAAGCAAAAGAAATTTGTTAATGAAAAGGTAGCTGCTTTATGTAAAGAATTTGAAGAATCACATGGTTCAGTTATTTGTGGTGAGTTATTGGGAATTAGAAAAACAGATAAAGAAGTTAATCGTGCTACATGTGATGATCTAATTGCTGAGGTTGTTAGATTATTGGAAAAATATTTAATTGATTAGAAGATGTCGTTTGACATCTTTTATTTTTTTATTGACATTAGTTTGTGTACTAACTATAATGATTAGTATACTAACCATTGGTTAGTATTAACTGATGAAAGGAGGTAGAAAATGGAAGAGACTAATTTTGATGATATAAAAGAATTGTTTGATAATTTTCAAAATTTTCATAAAAATGTACATTATACAATGAAGGGAAAAACAGAACATTTTGATATTTCAATCGATCAAACGAAATTGCTTATGATGTTACAGAAACATCACAATATTAATCAAAATGCTTTAGCAAAAAAGCTTAATGTCACTAAGGCTACTTTATCAGTTAGGTTGCAGCGTTTGGAAAAGTTGGGTTATCTTATTCGCGTTCAAGATGAACACGATAAGCGTAATTATGTCTTAAACATTACAAATACTGGGGAAGCTTTTATCGAACAAGCAACTAAAATTATGAAAGAAAAGATTATGATTTTGTTTAAAGGAGTTTCAAAAGAACAGATTAATGTGATAAATGATGTCATAAAAATTATGAAAAAGAATATTGAAGAATGTAAAGGAGAGAAATGATGCTAAAATTAAAAAATTATTTTAAAAAATTTTGGGCACCGATTTTGCTTTGTGTAGGTTTATTATTCTTGCAATCACAATCAGAATTAGCATTACCTGATTATATGTCGGATATAGTATCGGTTGGTATTCAAGCAGGCGGTTTTGATAGTGCGGTTAGTGATGTTTTAAGTGAAGATACGTATAATCATTTACTAGTTTTGATTGATAAAGATGACCAGGATTTTTTTAAACAGTCCTATAAATTAGTGGATAGTAAGGATATTGATAAAGATACTTTAGATAAGTTTCCTAATGCTAAAGGTCAAAATATCTATACTTTAAAAGATCTTAATGATAAAAATATGGATGAATTAGAACAGGTTCTTGAAAAACCAATGTTATTAGTAACATCAATAGATACAATGGATCCAAGTTCTAAAGAATATCAAGAAAAATTTGGTAATTTACCTGAAGGGATGAGTCCTTACGATGCTCTGGCAATGATTCCAGATGATCAAAAAGCAGAAATGTTTAGTGAAATTGATAGTCAAATGGAAGCAATGGGAGAGTCTACACTAAAAATTGCTGCTGGTAATGGGGTAAAAGCTGAATATACAAAACTTGGCTGTGATATTGATCAAGTTCAAAATGAGTATATTTTAATGGCCGGAGTTAAAATGTTAGGAATTGCTCTTGTGGGAACTGTCTGTGCCATTGCCTGTGGTTTTTTAGCTAGTAGAGTTGGATCAGGTGTAGCTAGATTATTACGTGGCGATGTTTTTAAAAAAGTTGAAAGTTTTTCTAATGAGGAATTCAATAAGTTTTCAACAGCTTCTTTGATTACGCGAACCACTAATGATATTACGCAGGTTCAGATGGTTGTAATCATGTTTATTAGAATCGTCTGCTTTGCACCGATGATGGGAATAGGAGCATTGATCAAAGCATTTCAAAATACACCATCAATGACATGGATCATCGGATTAGTATTAGTTGTTATCTTTTTATTAATTGGAATTACTTTTGTGATCGTAATGCCAAAATTTAAAATTGTTCAGTCATTGATCGATAAACTTAATTTAACGATGCGTGAAAATCTATCAGGAATGCTGGTTATTAGAGCCTTTGGAAATGAGGAACATAGTGAAAAAAGATTTGAAAAAGCCAATTCTGATTTAACAAAAGTTAATTTATTTGTCAATCGGACAATGGCTTCGATGATGCCAATCATGATGTTTATATTTAATGTTGTTAGTTTGTTGATTGTTTATTACGGTGCTAAACAAATTGATTTAGGAAATATTGCGATTGGTCAGATGATGGCATTTATGCAATATGCAATGCAGATCATTATGTCATTTTTAATGATTGCCATGATTGCAATCATGTTACCACGTGCTAGTGTCGCTGCTGATCGTGTTTATGAAGTATTATCAATGGAACCAAAGATCATAGATCCTCAGGAGCCAAAATCTTTTGATGATAGTAAACGGGGCTTAGTTGAATTTAAAAATGTTACATTTAAATATCCTGGAGCTCATGAAGCGGTCTTAGAAAATATTAGTTTTACAGCTAAACCAGGGCAAACAACTGCTTTTATTGGTTCAACTGGTTCAGGGAAAAGTACATTAATCAATTTGATTCCACGATTCTATGAGGTCAGTGAAGGAAAAATTGAAGTTGATGGTGTTGATATTAGGGATGTTAAACAGCATGATTTAAGAGAAAAGATTGGTCTAGTTCCGCAAAAAGGATTATTATTTTCGGGAACGATTAGATCTAATTTGACTTACGGAGCACCAGAGGCAACCGATGAACAGTTAGAAGAAGTTATTAAAATTGCTCAAGCTAAAGAGTTCATCGATCATAAAGAAGAGCGTCTAGATTCAGAAATTTCTCAAGGTGGTACAAATGTTTCTGGGGGACAAAAACAGCGTCTAGCAATTGCAAGAGCTATTGCTAAAAATCCTGAAATATTTATTTTCGATGATAGTTTCTCAGCTCTTGATTTTAAAACGGATGCTAAATTACGCCGTGAATTAAATGAGATGATCAAGAAAACTAAAAATACTGTTTTAATCGTTGGTCAACGTATTGCTTCGATCATGTCAGCAGATCAAATCATCGTTTTAGATGAAGGAAAGATCGTTGGTAAAGGTAAACATAGTGAATTGATGGAAAATTGTAAAGTATATCAAGAAATAGCTTATTCACAATTATCAAAGGAGGAATTAGGACATGAGTAGTAAAGAAAAAAGAAATGGTCCTAAATTCGGACCAGGAATGCAGGGAATGCGTGGTGGTGAAAAGGCTAAGGATTTTAAAGGCACGCTTGGAAAGCTATTTAAATATTTGAAACCATATTATTTTAAATTGGTAATAGTAATAATTTTTGCTGTGGCTTCAACTGTATTTTCAATTGTAGGACCAAAAATCTTAGCTAAAGCAACAGACAAATTAGGTGAAGGAATTATGGCTAAGGTCAATGGTACTGGCGGAATCGATTTTGAATATATTAGTTATATTATCTTGATTTTAGTTGGACTATATTTATTAAGTGCATTATTTAGTTATGTTCAAGGTTTTATCACTTCTACAGTATCCCAAAAAGTGGCATATGATTTAAGAACATCAATTTCTACTAAGATGGATAAAATGCCATTAAGTTATTTTGATAAACATACAAGTGGTGATATTTTAAGTCGTGTTACTAATGATATTGATACAATTGCCCAGTCATTAAATCAAAGTATGTCACAGGTAATTACTTCTAGTGTTACTGTAGTTGGTATCTTTATCATGATGTTGAGCATTTCGCCACAAATGACATTGATCGCTGTTTGTGTTTTACCTGTTTCAATGATTTTAATTGCTTTGGTTATGAAGCGTTCACAAAAATATTTTGCAAGACAGCAGCAGGCTTTAGGCGATGTAAATGGTCATATCGAAGAAATGTATGGTGGTCATAATGTAGTTAAAGCTTTTAATGGTGAAGAGGCTTCAGTTGAGCAGTTTAATGAATATAATTATAGTTTATATGAAAGTGCCTGGAAATCACAATTTTTCTCAGGATTGATGCAGCCAATTACAAACTTTGTTGGAAATGTTGGCTATGTAGCTGTTTGTTTATTAGGTGGTGTTTTAGCTGGTGGTGGTAATATCACAATTGGTGATATTCAAGCTTTTATTCAGTATGTTCGTCAATTTAATCAGCCAATTAGTCAATTAGCACAAACGATGAATATGTTACAAAGTACAGCAGCAGCGGCAGAACGTGTTTTTGAATTTTTGAATGAAGAAGAGTTAGAATTGGAAACACCAAAAGTAACAAGTGAAGAAGTTAAGAAAATCAATGGTTCGGTAACTTTTGCTGATGTTAATTTTGGATATGTAAAAGATCAAACGATCATTAATGATTTTAGTTTACATGTTCATTCTGGACAAACGGTAGCAATCGTTGGTCCTACAGGTGCTGGTAAGACAACGATTGTTAAATTATTGATGAGATTTTATGAGTTGAATGGTGGTTCGATTTTAATTGATGGTAAAGATATTCGTGATTTTGCTCGTAAAGATTTAAGATCATTATTTGGAATGGTTTTACAAGATACTTGGTTATTTAATGGAACAATCAAAGAGAACTTAATGTATGGTAAACTTAATGCTAGTGATCAAGAAGTTAAAGAAGCTTGTAAAGTTGCTAATGTTGACCATTTTGTTCAAACTCTTGAAGATGGTTATGATACGATCATTAATGAAGAGTCATCAAATATTTCTCAAGGACAAAAGCAGTTATTGACGATTGCTCGAGCATTTTTGAAGAATCCTAAGATCTTGATTCTTGATGAAGCAACTTCATCGGTTGATACAAGAACTGAAGTCTTGATTCAACGAGGAATGGAAAAATTAATGGAAGGAAGAACAAGTTTTGTCATTGCCCATCGTTTATCAACGATTCGTGATGCTGATACGATCATTGTTATGAAAGATGGCGATATTGTTGAACTTGGTAATCATGATTCTTTAATTGAGAAAAATGGTTTCTATGCTTCTTTATATCAATCTCAATTTGAAGGGATAACTGAATAATAATTAAATGAGCGGATGAATTTTATTCATTTTGCTCTTTTTTATATTGTATAATAGTAGATGAATGGAAGTGATAGAAGATGAAACAAAAGACGCTATTTACACATATTAGTAATGAACCGTTAGCTAATCGTTTAAGACCTAAAACTCTGGAAGATTATGTAGGACAGAGTCATTTAGTTGCACCAGGAAAAATTTTGTACCAGTTGATCAATAGTGATACTTTACCTTCAATGATTTTTTGGGGGCCTCCAGGTGTTGGTAAAACAACACTAGCAAGAATCATTGCCAATCAAACAAAAGCAAATTTTATTAATTTCAGTGCTGTTACTAGTGGTATTAAAGATATTCGAAGTGTTATGAAAAAGGCCAAGGATATACAGGAACATGGAGAAAAAACAATTGTTTTTGTTGATGAAATTCATCGTTTCAATAAAGCTCAACAAGATGCTTTTTTACCGTATGTTGAACAAGGAAGCATTATTTTGATTGGTGCAACAACAGAAAATCCATCATTTGAGATTAATTCAGCTTTGCTATCGCGTTGTAAAGTATTTACATTAAAAGCACTAACGAGTGATGATATTGTAAATTTATTACATCGCGCTTTAAATGATGAAAACGGTTTTAAAGGAGAAAATATAATCATTGAAGATGATTTATTGTATATGATTGCAAATTTTTCTAATGGTGATGCAAGAGTAGCAATAAACACTTTAGAAATGGTAGTTTTAAATGGAAATATCGATAAAGATAAGATATTTATTACTAATGAAACAGTTGAACAATGTATCAACCAAAAATCATTATTGTATGATAAAAATGGTGAAGAACACTATAATATTATTAGTGCTTTGCATAAATCAATGCGTAATAGCGATGTTGATGCTTCAATCTATTGGCTGGCTAGGATGCTTGAAGCAGGTGAAGATCCTTTATATGTAGCTAGACGTTTGATTCGATTTGCATCAGAAGATATTGGAATGGCCGATAGTCGTGCTTTAGAAATAGCCACAGCTGCATATCAAGCTTGTCATTATATTGGAATGCCTGAATGTAATGTTAATTTAACTCATTGTGTAACTTATTTAGCTTTAGCGCCTAAATCGAATGCTTTATATATGGCATATGAAAAGGCCAAAAATGATGCATTAAATACTGTTGCTGATCCTGTACCATTACATCTTTGTAATGCTCCAACACAATTAATGAAAGAATTAAATTATAGTAAAGGCTATCAGTATGCTCATGATTATGAAGATAAAATAACAAATATGCAGTGTTTACCTGATCGTCTTAAAGATCAACGCTATTATTTTCCTACTAATCAAGGGACTGAAGCAAAAGTGATTAAACGGCTGGAGCAGATAGCTTATTTAAAAAAAAGATATCATAAATAAATATTTTATAGATAAAAGGTAAATATTTACTGTATAAACATGGATCATAATTGATAAAAATTATTAATTTAATAAATAACCTAACTTCTTTAGTTAAGAAAATAAAATCTCTTCTTTAGTTAAGAAAATAAAATCTCTTGTTATCTCTAAAAGATTTGATTATAATAGGGATAAATTAAATAACAAGGAGAAGTATATGATAAAAAATATAATCGGTGGTATTGCCATAGGTATTGCCAATGTAATCCCAGGTGTTAGTGGGGGAACCATGATGGTTATTTTAGGTATTTTTAATCCTATGATGGATGCTATTAGTGGCATTTTTAAACGTGAAAATCCTAATCGAAAAAGAGATATTATTTTTATTTTTCAAGTATTGATTGGTGCTGCTGTTGGAATTATTGGTTTTGCTAAAATTTTAGAAGTACTATTTAATTATTATCCAACTCAGACGATCTATTGGTTTATTGGGCTGATTGCATTTAGTATCCCTTTATTTTTAAAAGGTGAGATGAAAGGGCAAAAGTTGGCTGTGATTCCATTTATTTGCGGTCTAGCAATTATTTTTGCTTTAGAATATTTTAATCCTGGTGAAGGTAAAACAGTTGTAAATCCTGATTTTCCAGCGTTGAGTGCAGGTCTATTTATTAAGATGGTAATAATTGGGGCTATTTCTGGAGCAACGATGATCATGCCAGGTGTTAGTGGTAGTATGGTATTGTTGATTTTAGGAGAGTATTATTTATTTAAATCTTATCTAGCAAATGTTACTAGTTTTAGTTTAGATGTGATTCTGCCACTTGGTTTTATGGCAATCGGAATTGCTGTAGGTATTGTTATTAGTGCTAAATTATGTTCTTATTTTACTAGAACACATAAAGCAGGATTTTTAAGTTTGATACTTGGCTTGATCGTTGCTTCATCGTTAGTATTAATTCCTTTTGATGTTAGTTATGATCTTAATTTAATCATTACATCATTAGCAGCTGTTATTTTTGGTGGAATAATTGTTTTAGGTTTATCTAAAATTCAATAATTTTAAAATCAATAATGCTTTTTAGTATTATTGATTTTAATTTATAAAAAATTATTTTTTCTATTTATGATGTTTATAAACTAAAAAAATTACTCTTTTGGCTAAAAAAATGACAAGAGAGTGTCATAGGGAAGTGACATATTGACGATTTTGTGTTAGTATTGGACTAAAGGGGGGATAAAGAAATGATTACGTATAAAAAAGCAACAACAAAAGATGAAATCATTAAAACTATTCATGAGATGGATTTAGAATATGTTAGAGAATATGGTACATCAATAGTAATTCCGTTTGTTGATAAAAAGACAAGAAAAATTATTGAACGAGAACTAAAAAAATTAAAAATATATCATAAAGTAGAACTTATTATGACTAATGATATAAAAGCAATGCATGAACATGTATTAAAAGAATACAAAAAAACAGTGTCATAGTTTTTTAATTCTTATCCATAATCAAAAATATATTTACAAAAATTTAATAACAACATTAGATGTATTGAAATTCTATTTTCCATGTAAAAAATAATTTATCTTAATAACAACATTAGATGTATTGTAAAGAATATCTAGGTTTAAGATATATTGAGATAATAATTTATTAACCCATATGGATATTTATAGTATTAATACATGTTTATTAATAACCTAGATTAGGATAATGGTGATTTAGAATCATAAATAAGTAAATTTATTTAAAGATATTTAATCTTTAAAGAATTCTTTTATGTTACAATAAAATGTTTACAAATATGTGAAAATAGGTATTATTTTAACTGTAAAGTGTTAAAAAATAGAATTTTTGAAACTAATGTTTCTTTTTTTTATAATCTTTTGTATAATAATTCTATTGCAGGAGGCTTTCAGATGACAAAGAAAAAAGAACTAGTTAAGTTTTCAATTGAAATGATAGCGATCGTTGCAGTAACAGCAGTTGTTTTTACGAAGATCGTGATTCCCGTAAAAGTAGATGGGGAAAGTATGTATCCTACATTGCATGATAAGGATACTGCAATAGTAAATGCTTTGTATTTAGGTAAAAATGATATAAAACGTTTTGATATTGTCGTTTTGAAATGTGAAAAATTAGATAAAGATATCATTAAAAGAGTAATTGGACTACCTGGCGATACTATTGTTTTTAGTAATGATAAATTATATATAAATGGTTCATATTATGCAGAAGATTATTTAGATAAAGATTATATTGAAGAAGCGAAAGAAAGATATGCTACTGATCTATTTACAAATGATTTCGAAGTAACATTAGGCGATGATGAGATATTTGTTTTAGGCGATAATCGCTTACGTTCAGCTGATTCAAGAACACTAGGGACTTTTAAGTATAGTGATATTGTTGGTAAAAAAGGAGTAATCATTTATCCATTTAGTAATATGAAGTTTATTGATTAAAGGAGGTAAAGTATGTCGAAGAAAATTCAATGGTTTCCTGGACATATGGCTAAAGCTCGTCGGGAAATTAGTGAGAAAATGAAATTGATTGATATTGTTATTGAGTTAGTAGATGCTAGAGCACCACTTTCATCAAAGAATCCTTTATTTAATCAAGTCTGCAATAATAAGCCCCGCTTAATTGTTATGACAAAAAGAGATCTAGCTGATGAAGAAATAACTGATAAGTGGATCAAATATTTTAAAAACAAAGGGATTCATGCAATATGTGTAAATTTGAAAAACTTCAATGAATATTATTTAATAATTGATCTTTGCAAAGATATTTTAAAAGAAAAGATGGAACGTGAAGCCAAGCGAGGTCTTAAGCCCCGAGCGATGAGAGCGATGGTATTAGGAATTCCCAATGTTGGTAAATCAACTTTTATTAATCGTCTTGCTAAGCGTAAAGCGACAATTACGGGCAATCGCCCTGGTGTAACTAAAGCACAGCAAATTATCAAGGTTGATAAAGATTTTGAATTATTTGATACACCGGGAGTTCTATGGCCACGATTTGATGATATAAATACAGCTCGTAATATTGCTTTGATCGGATCAATCAAACAGGATATTTTACCATTAGATGAATTGTTTATTTATGCAGTCAAATATTTAGAAACAACATACTATCAAATGGTTAGTAAACGTTATAATATTGAAATCGATTTTGATAGTGACTGGGTGGAAAAAGTTTATGATGATATCGCGAAAAATCGTAAAATTAAACCAGTGCGCGGTTATACAGACTATGATCGGGTAATGGAAGTGTTTTTTAATGATATATTTGATGGCAGTATGGGAAGAATTACATGGGAGAAACCAGATGAATCGCTATGAGTATGAAAGTAAATATTACCAGATGGGCTATGATTATATTATTGGTCTAGATGAAGCTGGTCGTGGGCCAATGGCAGGCGAATTAGTTGTAGCTGGTGTAATCTTTCCAAAAGGTTTTTATGATGAAAAAATTAATGATTCAAAGCAGCTTTCAGAAAAAAAACGTGAAGCACTGTATGATTTGATTGTCGAAAATGCTTTAGCTTATGATATTGAAATTATTAGTGTTGAGGATGTTGATAGTTTAAATGTATATCAAGCTAGTAAGCTGGGAATGGAAAAATGTATTGAAAATTTAAAACGTGAAAAGATGTTTGCATTAAGTGATGCAATGCCTCTAAATTATGCTGATCATGAAGCTATCATCAAAGGTGATGCTAAAAGTATTTCTATTGGGGCAGCTAGTATATTAGCTAAGGTTACAAGAGATCGATTAATGAAAGAATATGCTAAAATTTATCCAGAGTATGGTTTTGATAAACATAAAGGTTATGTTACAAAGATGCATAAAGAGGCAATTGAGAAATATGGAGTTTGTCCAATTCATCGTAAATCTTTTGCACCAGTACAAAAAATTTTAAATAAACAGATGTCATTTGATTTTTAAATGACATTTTTTATTTTTTGTAGTAATTTTTGTTTTTTTGGAGTAAAAGATAATGAGGTGATAAATTTATGGAAGAAATTTTGTTATATTTCTCATTAAAATATGAAGGTGATTTTGATGAAATATATGGAGCTTTACAGCAAAAAGAAAAAGTTGATGAAAATTTGAAAGAAAAGTTATTTAAAAGTTTAAAAACCAGGTATACAACCATAATATCCAAAGATTATCCGATCAGTTTAAAAGAAATCAGCTGTCCACCTTTTGTATTATACTATCATGGAAATTTAGGGCTGGTCAAAAATAAGTGTATTGGTGTTGTCGGAATGCGCCATCCTAGTGAATATGGGATTGAGGTGACAAAAATGATGGTTGAGCAGTTAGTAAAAGAAAACTATACAATCGTAAGTGGCCTGGCATTAGGAATCGATGTTACAGCTCATAAAAGTGCGATGAATAGTTTTGGGCAAACAATTGCGGTATTAGGAAGTGGAATTGATTATTGTTACCCTTTAAAAAATAAGTCAGTTTATCAGGCTATGAAATGTAATCAGTTGATTATTAGCGAATATCCAGGAAATCTGGTGCCAAAGAAAGTTAATTTTCCGCGGCGAAATCGCATAATTTCAGGATTAAGTGAATCTATATTAGTAACAGAAGCAAATTTACGTAGTGGAACGATGATTACAGTAGGGCATGCTTTAGAGCAGGGTAAAGATATATACTGTATCCCTAGTAGAATTACGGATTCTTTAGGGTGTAATCATTTGATTCAACAGGGAGCAAAATTGATAGTTGATATCAATGATATTATTGATGATTAAATATTTTTTTAAATTTTAGTTGACAAAAGTTAAAAAAAAACTAATAATTGTGTTATTCGTGTGGAGGAAATGAAATGAGCAAAAAAGTTGTTATTGTCGAGTCGCCATCAAAATCCAAAACAATTGAGAAATATTTAGGAAGTGATTATTTGGTTACTTCTTCAAAAGGTCATGTTCGGGATTTGGCTACTTCAGGAAAAGAGGGATTAGGTGTAGATGTTGAAAATAATTTTGCACCTAAATATGTAATAAATAAAGATAAAAGAGATGTTGTTAAAGAATTGAAGCAATTGGTCAAAGAATCTGATGATGTATATTTAGCGACCGACCCTGATCGCGAAGGGGAAGCAATTTCCTGGCATTTAGCGCAGGTTTTAAATGTTGATATGGATAAAGAAAATCGGGTCGTATTTAATGAGGTAACTAAAGATGCTGTTGTTGATGCGTTAAAGCACCCACGTAAGATCGATCAAAATTTAGTAAAGTCTCAAGAGACAAGAAGGGTTTTAGATCGAATTATTGGATTTAAATTATCTAAGTTATTACAAAAGAAGATCAAATCTAAAAGTGCTGGACGTGTTCAATCAGTTGCTTTACGTTTGATCGTTGAAAGAGAGCGTGAAATTGAAGCGTTTGTTCCTCAAGAATATTGGAAAATCAAAGCTGAGTTTGAAAAAGATCAAATTGAATTTACCGGTGAACTAACAAAATATAATAATAAGAAATTAGAAATCAAAAATGGTGAAGAAGCAAATAATATTTATGAATCATTAAATAAAGAATTTGAAATTGCTAATGTTAAAAAGACAACCAAAAAAAGAGAGTCAAAACCACCATTTATAACATCAACTTTACAGCAGGAGGCTTCTTCTAAATTAGGCTATAAAGCAAGAAGAACCATGTCGATTGCCCAAAAGTTATATGAAGGGATTGCTTTAGAGGATGAAACAGTTGGTTTGATTACGTATATGCGTACTGATTCGACTCGTTTATCAGATTCTTTTGTAAGTAGTGCCCATGAATATATTAGTGAAAAATATGGTAAGGACTATGTTGGGAAAGTCAAAGTTAGTAAAAAGACAGAAAATGTCCAGGATGCTCATGAAGGAATTAGACCAACAAGTGCTCTACGAACTCCTGAAAGTGTAAAGAAATTTTTAAAACCAGAAGAGTATAAGTTATATGCTTTGATTTATGCTCGGGCGATGGCTTCATTGATGGCACCAGCTAAATTTGATGCGACATCAGTATCTTTGATGAATAATGGATATGAATTTAGAGCTAGCGGTTCAGTAATTAAATTTGATGGTTATTTGCGAGTTTATGGTGATTATGAAAAACAAAGTAATGAATTATTACCAGAATTAAAAGAAAAAGAAATGATTGAAAGCAAGAAGATTGAAAAAACTCAACATTTCACTAAACCACCAGCTCGATATAGTGAAGCAAAATTAATTAAAGAAATGGAAGAATTAGGAATTGGACGTCCTAGTACTTATGCGATGATCATCGATACGATTCAAACTAGAGGTTATGTAGAATTGATCGATAAAGCATTTAAACCAACCGAATCAGGAATTTTAACAAGTGATCGTTTAACGCAATACTTCAACGATATTATAAATGTTGAATACACTGCTAAAATGGAACATGAATTAGATGAAATTGCTGAAGGTGAAGACGATTATGTAAGTGCACTGCAAAGTTTTATGGATATTTTTCAGCCTTTATTAGATGATGCCTACGATAAAATGGAAGTAATTGCTCCTAAGAAAACTGGGGAGAAGTGTCCTGAATGTGGACATGATCTGGTAGAACGTAAAGGTCGTTATGGAACATTTGTAGCATGTGAAAATTATCCAGAATGTAAATATATTAAAAAGGATCCTGTAGAACCAGAATATACTGGTGAGGAATGTCCAAAATGTGGTGGTAAGATGGTCTTTAAAAATGGCCGTTATGGACGTTTTGAAGCATGTTCAAATTATCCAGAGTGTAAGTATATTAAAAATAGTAAGAAAAAAGAACCTGTCATGACTGATGAGATTTGTCCCAATTGTGGTTCACCAGTTGTAATCAAGCAGGGACGCTGGGGTGAATTTAAAGCTTGTTCAAATTATCCTAAATGCAAGACGATCATAAAGTAGAACGGAAGTTCTACTTTTGTTTTCAAATAATAAATGTTAAAATATGAAAGGTGATAAAAATGGAAAAGATAATAAATGTAATTGGTGCTGGTTTAGCAGGTGTCGAAGCTTGTTATCAGTTAGTTAAACGTGGGTATAAAGTTCGTTTATATGAAATGCGCCCGCAAAAGATGACACCGGCCCATCATAGTGAAAATTTTGCCGAACTAGTTTGTTCTAATTCATTAAGAGCCGATGGAACAGCTAATGCTGTTGGTGTTTTAAAAAAAGAGATGGAAATGCTCGATAGTATCGTTATTAGATTTGCTAGAAAGCATCAGGTTCCTGCTGGTGGAGCTTTAGCAGTCGATCGTGAGAATTTTTCAAAAGATATTACTGAGTATTTAAGAAATCATCCTTTAGTTGAAGTTATCCATGAAGAAGTTACCGAGTTTCCAAAAGGCCATACGATCATTGCTTCGGGTCCTTTAACAAGTGATGCACTGTCTAATGCAATTAAAGATAAATTAGGAGAAGATTATTTTTACTTTTTTGATGCTGCTGCACCGATCGTTAGTAAAGAGAGTATCAATTTTGAAAAAGCATATTATAAATCACGTTATGATAAAGGTGATAATGAATATATTAATTGTCCGATGAATGAAGAAGAATTTAATCATTTTTATGATGAGTTGATTAATGCTCAAGTGGTAAAGCCTAAAGATTTTGAGGAGAAGTTTTTTGAAGGCTGTATGCCTTTTGAAGAAATGGCGCGACGTGGTAAACAAACTTTATTGTTTGGTCCAATGAAACCAGTAGGTTTAAATACGCCTGATGGTAAACGACCATATGCTGTAGTACAGTTACGTCAAGATAATGTCCAGGCAAGTTTATATAATATCGTAGGTTTTCAAACACATTTGACATGGCCTGAACAAAAACGAATCATTCAAATGATTCCAGGGCTTGAAAATGCTAGTTTTGTTCGTTATGGTGTTATGCATCGAAACAGTTTTATCTGTTCACCAAAACATTTATTAAATACATATCAATTAAAAGCTGAGCCTAGTATTTTTATGGCTGGTCAAATTACTGGTGTGGAAGGGTATGTTGAATCAGCCCAAAGTGGAATCGTAGCTGGTATTAATACGATTAGATTATTGGAAGATAAAGAACCTTTGATTTTTCCTAAAGAAACAGTTATGGGATCTTTAGCTAATTATATTACTAATGCTTCAGCTGAAGATTTTCAGCCAATGAAAGCCAATTTTGGAATTTTACCAGATTTTTCGACACGGATCAAAAAGAAGGAACGAAAAGCAGCATATGCTGCGCGGGCATTAGAAACAATGAAGGAATTTATAGAGATAAATGGACTTGGATAAATTGATTGATCAATACCTGGATTATTTAAAATATCAGCGTAATTATTCAGATAAAACGATTGAATCGTATCGTCGTGAAATAAATCATTTTAAAAGATTTTTAATTCAAGAAGTAATCGATAGTTATAATGATGTTGATTATTTTATGTTAAGAGGTTATTTAACTAAACTGTATGAAGAAAATTTATCAAAAGTTAGTATCAATCATAAATTAAGTGCCCTTAGAAGCTTTTTTAATTATTTGTTAAAGGAAGAATTGATCAAAGATAATCCTTTTAAGCTGATTGAATCACAAAAAGCAGCTAAACGAACTCCTGACTTTTTATTTCCTGAAGAAATCATCGCATTATTAGATAGTATTGAAACAAAAGATGATCTAGGGATACGTAATAAAGCAATGCTGGAACTTATGTATGCTTCAGGTCTAAGATGTTCAGAAGTAGTGAATTTGCAAATCTCAAACATTGATTTAAATCAACAAGTATTATTAATTCATGGAAAAGGAAATAAAGATCGTTATGTCCCGTTTCATGAATATGCGCGGGATTGGTTAATTGAATATATTGATGATGCTCGTAATAATTTAATGGTCAAAAACGAAGGGCATAATTTTGTTTTTGTAAATAAGTTTGGTAATCCCTTGACAAACCGTGGCGTTGAAAATATTGTTGATCGTGTTACTAAGCATTATGATCCAACAAAAAAAATCCATCCTCATACGATCAGACATTCGTTTGCAACCCATTTATTAAATGCTGGTGCTGATATTCGAACTGTTCAGGAGCTTTTAGGTCATGAAAATCTTGCAACAACACAAATTTATACCCATATTACAAAAGATCATTTAAAAGAAGTGTATTTGCAAACACATCCACGAAGTGAAGATAAATAAAAAACTCTTGATTTTTTCTAAAAATAAGCTAGAATATAGTTGTAAATCAAGTATTCCAAAAGAAAAGGAAGAGGTGTGACTCTTCCTTTTCACTGTTTTACGGGCTATTATTCTAACTAAATCTGCTTAGATTTAATTAGATATAAAATTAGAAATAATATTATCAAGTATTCCATAATTGGAAACTTTATTATTTTTAATATGAGCCCGCTGGAAAATTTTAAACATTCGTTTCCTCCTTCCATTCAAACAGCGGCAGCTATCTTTTTATATTTTATCACAGTTTAAATAATTATTCGTCTCAACATTGTTGCTGATTTGTTTCATGATTATTTATTTTTTATGTTATTAGATTGTTGAGATGTTTACAAAAGTGAAGCAATTAAAAAAATATGCTTGTATGTTATATTTTTTTGTGATAAAATATCTCAGGTATGAAAAATACACACATTATGGATTCATTTATCTAGTGCCTAATGGTGATAAATGTTCGAAATAATGGAGGAAAAAACAAAAAGGAGGAAGTTACAATGTCAGTAATTTCAATGAAAAAATTATTAGAAGTAGGTGTTCATTTTGGACATCAAACAAAAAGATGGAATCCTAAAATGGCTCCATACATCTTTACAGCAAGAAATGGTATTTACATTATTGATTTACAAAAATCATCTAAAAAAATTGATGATGCTTATAAAGCAATGAATGAAATCGCTGCAAAAGGTGGAAAAGTATTATTTGTTGGTACTAAAAAACAAGCTCAAGAAGCAGTAAAAGAAGAAGCTATCCGTTCTGAAAGTTTCTATGTAAACTCTCGCTGGTTAGGAGGAACTTTAACTAACTTCAAAACAATTCAAAAAAGAATCAGAAGATTGATTGAATTAGAAAAAATGGAAGCTGATGGTACTTTTGATCTATTACCTAAAAAAGAAGTAATCTTACTAAAAAAAGAAGCTGATAAGTTAGAAAAGAACTTAGGTGGTATCAAAGAAATGAGAAGATTACCAAATGCATTATTCGTAGTAGATCCAAAAGCTGAACATAATGCAGTAGCTGAAGCTAGAATCTTAGGAATTCCTGTATTTGGTATCGTTGATACTAACTGTGATCCTGATGAAGTTGATTATGTTATTCCAGCTAATGATGATGCAATCAGGGCTGTTAAATTAATCGTTGCAGCTATGGCAGATGCTATTTGTGAAGCTAAAAACGAACCATTAACTGTAGCATATATCAAAGATGAAGATGACAAAGAAGTGTCTATGAATGATGCTATCACTTCAGTTGAAAATAATCAAAGAAGAGCTCCTAGAAATAAGGGTGGTAGACCTAATCCTAAAAGAAATGGTGCTCCAAAGGCAACTAAAGAAGAAAAAACAGCTGGAACTGAAAAATAATTGTAAAATAAGGGAAAGCTTTGCTTTTCCTTTTTAATAAATATACATAAAGGAGATAATAAAATGGCAATTAGTGCAAAATTAGTAAAAGAATTACGTGAAAAAACTGGTGCTGGGATGATGGACTGCAAAAAAGCTTTAGAAGCTTGTGACGGTGATATTGAAAAATCATTCGACTGGTTAAGAGAAAAAGGAATCGCAAAAGCTGCTAAAAAAGCAGATCGTATTGCTGCTGAAGGATTAACTACTTTTGTTATTGAGGGTAATACTGCTGCAATCGTAGAAGTAAACTCAGAAACTGATTTCGTTGCAAAAAATGCTGAATTCCAAGGATTAGTAAAAACAATCGCAGAAACTGTTGTTGCTAATAAACCTGCTGATTTAGAAGCTGCTTTAAATACTGAAATCGAAGGTAAAAAATTAGAAACAGTTATTGCTGAAGCAAGTGGTAAAATTGGTGAAAAATTAAGTTTTAGAAGATTTGAAGTATTAACTAAAGAAGATAATGAAGCATTTGGTGCTTATTCACATATGGGTGGAAAAATGACTGCAATTGTTAAAGTTGCTAATTCTACTGCTGAAAAAGCTCGTGATGTTGCTATGCATGTAGCTGCTTCAAATCCTCAATATATCGATAGAACAGCTATTCCTCAAGAAGTATTAGATCATGAATTAGCTGTATTAAAAGCTCAAGCAATGGAAGAAAATGCAAAGGCTGCTAAACCAAAACCAGAGAATATTGTTGAAAAAATGGTTCAAGGTAGATTAAATAAAAACTTAAAAGAAATATGCTTAGTTGATCAAGAATTTATTAAAAATCCTGATGAAACTGTAGCTAAATTCTTAGGTGAAGGTAAAGTTTTAAATATGGTTAGATTCCAAGTTGGTGAAGGAATGGCTAAAAGAGAAGAAAACTTTGCTGAAGAAGTAGCTGCGCAAATGAAAGGTTAATTTTTAGTTACTATTATAATAATAAATAAACCCCGTTAATTTATGTTCTGCGGGGTTTTTAAATATAATTATTTGAAATTTTATTTTCCTTTTTCCAAATTAAAATCAAAATTATTAAAAATGTGCATCGTTTGTAAATAAGAAAAAAGGAAATGTTAGTAGTCTGTCAGAACTTATAGAATATGGAAAAACTTTTCGAAGTTATTATTATTTGAAGAAAGAATTGATTTTTGTAGAGAAAACAACTTACCCGTTTCAGGTGGAAAGATAGAACTTACAGATAGGATTGTATGTTTTCTTGATATGAGGAAGATGTTAGAAACTTCTCCAAAAAGGAAAACAGCAATAACTGTTGGATCAATTGCTGAGAATACAATAATAGAACTTAATATAGTATGTTCTAAAAAACATAGGGCCTTTTTTATAAAAAAATTGATAAAAGCTTTTCTTTTAACGTGCTGTTTCAAAAATGGTTAAAGGGCAATGCTGGAAATATAAAAAAGTTTGCAGGGACATAATCGTTATGAACAATCTGATAAATCGGGATTTTCAGATTATACAAAGGGGAATATCGAGTGAATGATTATAAGATTGAATTAGGAATGTATCAAGATTGCTTATATGAAATAAAGAGAAGAATTGACGTTATTGCAGAACATCTCAACAGAGTGACTACTGAAAAGTATTTGATAATTGGAAATAGAAACTGTTTGTTTACAGTTTAGAAAAATATTTGAAAAAATTGCTTTAATGTTATTAGTAGCTAATAAAGAATCATATGCAGAACAAAATGACAAATTTGTTAAGCACTATCATACCAAAAGAATATTGAATGATTTGGAAAGGATTAATCCTGATTTTTATCCTGTTCCGACAAAGAGAGTAACACATGAAAATAAAGAAGATGAATAGATTGAAATTGAGAGTGGGTATTTAACAAAAGACGAATTAATTAAAATTTATGAAAAGTGTGGAGGTATGATGCATGCACAGAATCCTTTTGCAAATAAAAAACCTTTAGAAGAAATAGAGGCATGTTTTCCAGGATGGTTAACAAAGATATGTATTCTTTTGAATCATCACCATATTAAGTTGGTTGGAGGAGAAATTATGGTTGTGGGTTTAATGAAAAGAAAAGATAACGGACTTCCACAGGCAGTACTATTTAAAAAAGTTGATTAGATATTTATCTTATTAAAAGACAAATTCCAGTTTATGAAAGGCTTCAATAAATGCTGGTATCAAAATAACTGATATTTGGTATAAAATTGAATATTATGTTTATACTTGAAAACGAGTAGGTTAAATGTTATAAACTACTTGTAAATCAAGAAGCATTGTATCAATGTAAAAAGGTAAGCAACGCACGCAACTCCTTACCTTTTTTAGTTTTTAGAGAGTGAACTTAACATCAGGCTAGTTACCGTTATAAGTGTCTGTTTAACCATTTGCATATGTGTCAGCTATTTGACGCTTACGTTGTTTCTTTACCGTTAAGTATCAGGTGATCCTCTTCATCTACACCGCTGATAATACAGGTTCTTGCTATTGTTTTTATTTGAACCACGTTTTTTTTGTGAATAAAGCATTTTGTTCTACCTCTTTAAGGTTGATTGGAATATTTCTAGCATCTAATTGAATCTGATCACTTAATGAGTTATTCTGTAGATAGTTTATGGAATCATAAGTAACTGTGCTGTATTTTTCTTGATACTAACAATATCAGTAGTTTTGCGATGCAAAAAGCCGTTTATTCATATTTGATAAACTTAGTTCATTTTTATTAAAATGAGTAGAATCATGATAAGGGTATTTATGTTTCTTGGCACACCAAATAAAGATCTGTTGAGCTTGTGGGCCTCTAATAACAGGTTTCATAGTAAATAATATTTCAAATAATTCATTTAATAAATCAGGTAAAAGTTTTTTTAAATCATCAATGGCATATTTTTATTCCATATAAGTACTTCTCTAATATAAGTTACTTATATTCATGTTATACACTAAATATGTTTATCAGTTTAATGATGTGGCATAGTTATGTATTTAGAGATTAACTCTTTTATTGTAAGAAAAGGATATCGTTTATTTTGATACATATTTCATTTTTGGCATTATATCAAGGCTTATTCAATCGTGATAAAATTAATAATTTTTGCAACATCAAATTTTTTGAAAATATAATATTTATGTGGATGATTTCAAATCACATACAAAAATTTTCTGTAAATAATTATAAAGTTATGTTTTTAATTGATTTAAGTAAGGAAGTTATCATTTAGAAAAAGGATAATCAAGTGTTAGTTAAAATAGATAAAGAGGTGAATTAGAGATAAATTCAGATTTTTTGGCAAGTTCAAATATGAATTAGGGTTTAAAATTATAGGAAGATAATGCTGTTCATGATTTTCAAAACTGTGTATAGGATTTATTATCTGATGATAGATCGTGATTCTTTTTTGTGTAACATATTTTATTATTGATCTTTTATGCTTTAACGAAATAGTAAATATTGGTGATACAACTAGGTTAATTCTAAAATTAAATTGATTATCTATTAATTGTTTATAATAAGAAAAATCTAAAAAATATCTAGATAGTTTTACGAGTATAATGTACCTTGACTAAAAAGAGAAAATATGATAAATTTTGTAAAGAAAAAGTAATCATTATTGTTGATAATGGGATGCAAATTTATGCATAGATATTTTTTAAGAAAATGTAAAAAAGGAGATTAATATGAAGTATAAGCGGGTATTATTGAAATTAAGCGGTGAAGCTCTAGCTGGTGATGATAAAATGGGAATCAATGCGCAGACTGTTGCAGATATTGCACGTCAAATCAAAGATGCCAAAGCTATTGGTGTAGAAATTGCAATAGTATGTGGTGGTGGAAATTTATGGCGTGGTAAAACTGGTGCTGATATGGGAATGGATCGATCAAGTGCTGATTATATGGGAATGTTAGCAACTGTTATGAATGGTTTAGCAGTTCAAAATGCATTAGAAGCTATTGATGTTCCAACAAGAGTTCTTTCAGCAATTGAAATGCGCCAAGTAGCAGAACCATATATTAGAAGACGGGCGATTCGTCATTTGGAAAAAGGGCGTATCGTTATTTTTGGAGCTGGTACGGGAAGCCCGTTCTTTACAACTGATACAACAGCAGCTTTAAGAGCAGCTGAAATTAATGCTGATGTTATTTTAATGGCAAAAAATGGTGTTGATGGTGTTTATTCAGCTGATCCTAAACTTGATCCAAATGCAGAGCGTTTTGAAAACATTTCATATTTTGATGTATTACAAAAAGATTTGAAAATTATGGATCAAACTGCAATTACTTTATGTAAAGATAATAATATTGATTTATGTGTATTTAATATGTCTGAAGATGGCAATATTGCTAAAGCATGCAATGGCGATAAAATAGGAACAATTATTTCAGGAGGAAAATAGAAATGATAAACATGATTTTAGATGATACGAGTGAAAGAATGAGTAAAACGATTGATTCTTTTAAGCGTGATTTAACAACAGTTAGAACAGGACGGGCTAATCCTGCAATGCTTGATCGTGTAATGGTCAATTATTATGGATCACCGACACCAGTTAATCAAATTGCGGGAATTTCAGTAGTAGAAGGACGTCAATTAGTAATCAAACCTTATGATAAATCAAGTATTAAAGATATTGAACATGGTATTTATGAAGCTGAATTAGGATTAACACCACAAAATGATGGGGAACTTATTCGAATCATGGTACCAGCTTTAACTGAAGAACGCCGTAAAGAATTCGCTAAACAAGTTTGGAAATATGCTGAAAATGCTAAAGTATCAGTTCGTAATATTCGTCGTGATAGTAATGATGAAATAAAAAAAGTTGATGGCAGTGAAGATGAAATAAAATCTGGTCAAGAAAAAGTTCAAAAGTTAACAGATAAATTTGTTAAAGAAATTGATGAGATTGCTAAAGCAAAAGAAAAAGAGATTATGACTGTATAATAATTATCGATGCTAAGTTTAGATTTAGCATCTTTTTTTTATAGTCTATTTATGGTATAATCTCGAATAGTTAAACAGGAGGTCAACAAATGTTTTTTAAAAAAGATAAAAAAGAAGAAGATTATCAAGATCTTGATTTGAATAATATTCCGAAACATATTGCTTTTATTATGGATGGCAATGGTAGATGGGCAAAGAAACGTAAAATGCCTCGTACATATGGACATCATGAAGGAACTAAGACGATTCGTGATATTGCTTTAAAATGCAATGAATTAAAGGTGGAAGCAATGACTGTTTATGCTTTTTCAACAGAAAATTTTGCGCGTCCTGAAAATGAAGTTCAGTATATTTTTAAACTGCCAAAAGATTTTTTTGATGCATATATGAAAGAATTGATGGAAAATAATGTTAAGATCTGTACGATCGGTCATTTAGATATGGCGCCTCAAGAAACTCAGGATATCATTAATAAAGCAATTGAAAAAACACAGCATAACACTGGTTTAAAATTATGTTTTGCCTTTATTTATGGTGGACGTGATGAGATAGTTAATGCTGGTAAGAATATTGCTATCAAACTAAAAGAGGGTGAGATCGATATTAATGATATTGATGAACAGTTATTTGCTGGTGAATTAATGACTAAAGATTTACCAGATGTTGATTTGATGGTTAGAACGAGTGGTGAACAGCGTTTGTCTAACTTTCTATTATGGCAATTAGCTTATGCCGAATTTGTTTTTACAGATGTATTATGGCCAGATTTCAATGAAGAAGAATTGTGTAAAGCGATTTGGCTGTATCAAAATCGAGATCGGCGTTTTGGAGGATTAAAATAATGAAACAAAGAATAATTACGGCTATTTGTTTATTGATAGTAGCTTTGCCATGTGTTATTTTAGGTGGTTACTTTTTTAAGGGACTAGTAGGTGTAGTACTAGCTCTGTCGGTTTATGAAATGCTTCATATTTGTACTCGTCCTAAAATTAAATTATATATTTATCCCTTAGTATTTTTATTTTTTAGTTATGGTTTTTTATTTGATCAAAATGATTTGTTTTTGGCTTCTTATGGGATACTGCTTTATTTGGTTGTCTTATTTGCAGCAACGATATTTGATGAGACTTTAACGATTGAAAGAACAAGTTATATTTTTACGATGGGGGTACTGATTTGTGCCGGTTTACACGCATTGATGTCACTTCGTGATGTTTATGGTTTTCAGTATTTATTATTATTGGCTTTAGCTACTTATGGTAGTGATACGGGAGCTTATTTTGCGGGTGTCTTTTTTGGAAAACATAAACTAATTCCTAGATTATCACCAAAGAAAACTGTTGAAGGATCGATAGGCGGGGTGTTTTTAGGAACTTTGCTGGCAGTTAGTTTTGCTGGGTATTTTGGACTTTTAAAAACAAATTCAATTTTGATCGTAGCATGTTTTGTTTTAACTCTTACAAGCCAAATCGGTGATTTAGTTTTTAGTGCTGTGAAACGTCATTTTGGCGTTAAAGACTATTCAAATTTATTACCTGGGCATGGTGGTATTTTAGATCGAATTGACAGTATTTTATTTAATGCACTTGTGTTAAGTTTCTTTTTAGTGATGGTGAGGTTATAAAATGAAAAATATTACAGTCTTAGGAGTAACAGGATCAATTGGAATGCAGACTGTTGATGTGGTCAAAAATCATTCTGACAGGTTTAAGATCAAGGCAATGTCAGCAGGATTCAATATTGCAAAAGTAGAAGAGATTTTAGAGATGATCGATGTTGAATATATTTGTGTGGTTAATAAAGAAGATGCCACTTATTTACAAAAAAAATATCCCCATAAATATATTTATCATGGAACCGAGGGATTGATTAAAATAGCAACATTGAGTGAAGTCGATATTGTTTTAAATGCAATCGTTGGCTTTGCCGGTTTATTACCAACAATTGAAGCAATCAAAGCTAAGAAAGATATTGCTTTAGCTAATAAGGAAACATTAGTAGTTGCAGGGCATATAATTACTAAGCTGGTAAAAGAAAATAATGTTAAATTGTTACCAGTTGATAGTGAACATTCAGCTATTTTTCAATCTTTAAATGGAGAAAATAGAAAGCAGATAAAAAAGATTATTTTAACTGCTAGTGGTGGCAGCTTTCGCGATAAAAGTTGCGAAGAACTTGTAGGTGTAAGTGTACAGGAAGCTTTGAATCATCCTAATTGGTCGATGGGAGCTAAAATAACTATTGATAGTGCTACTCTTTTTAATAAAGGTTTGGAAGTTATTGAAGCTAAATGGCTTTTTGATGTTAGTTATGATCAAATAGAAGTACTGATTCATCCTGAAAGTATCATTCATTCAATGGTTGAATTTGTTGATACATCAGTCATTGGACAACTAGGTAATCCTGATATGCGTCTACCGATTCAATATGCTTTAACTTATCCTGAACGTGATGTCTTAGCTGGTGGTGCGAGTTTAGATTTAGCTAAGATTGCTGCTTTAACGTTTAAAAAACCTGATTTTAAACGCTTTAGAGCTTTAGCATTAGCATATCAGGCAGGGCGTGAAGGTGGTAGTAAACCATGTGTTTTAAATGGTGCAAATGAACAAGCCAATGAATTGTTTAGAAATGGTAAAATTGAGTTTTTACAAATTGAAGAATTAGTCGAAAAAGCTTTATCTTGCCATCAAACTATTAAAGAGCCAACTTTACAGCAGTTAATTGAAGTTGATGCTTGGGCTCGTGATTTTGTATTAAAAGAGATAGGAGAAGATGGATGCAAACATTAATAAATATTGTTGTTTTTATATTGATATTAGGAATTGTTGTTTTAGTCCACGAATTAGGACACTTTTTAACAGCAAAATCATTTGGTGTATATTGTAGCGAATTTTCAATTGGTATGGGGCCTAAATTGTTTTCACGAAAAGTTGGGGAAACTGAATATGAAATTAGAGCTTTGCCAATTGGCGGTTTTGTTAGTATGGCTGGAGAAGCAGATAATGATATTGAGGAATTTAAAGATGTTCCTTTTGAAAGAACTTTAAAAGGAATTAGCTGTTGGAAGAAATGTGTTGTCTTTTTAGCTGGCGTCTTCATGAATTTTGTTTTATCATTAGTTATTTTAATTAGTGTATATTGTTTTATCAATGTTCAAACTAACACCTCAGAAATTGGTACGGTTGTTCCAGATAGTCCAGCTATGATGGCAGGCTTAGAAGCCGGCGATACTATTTCTAAGATAACTTATAATGATCAAGAAAATATTGTTGCTTCGTTTAGTGATATTCAAAAAGTGTTAGATAATTCTAATTTGAAATCTGACAGCAGTCAAGTTTCATTAAAAGTTGAGATCGTTCGTAATGGTAAGACAATGACCAAGAATGTTAGTGCTAATTATGACCAGGATACTAATTCTTATATTATGGGAATTAAAGCTGCGACAAGAAGATTAAGTTTTTTTGAAGCAATCAACTATGGTTTGGATCAATTTAAAACAATGGCATTGTTGATTTTTACTACTTTAGGGAAATTAATAACTGATTCGGCTAATACAATAGGGCAGTTATCAGGTCCTGTTGGTATATACAATGTTACTTCAGAAATTACCCAAACAGGTTCGATCAGTCAGCTTCTCATTTTACTAGCGCTTTTTTCAACCAATATTGGGATGTTTAATTTACTTCCGATTCCTGGTTTAGATGGATGTCAAGTGCTTTTTGCATTAGTAGAAAAGATCATTGGTCGTGAACTGCCAATCAAGCTTAAATATGCACTTCAAGTTATTGGTTTATTATTTGTTTTTGGCTTGATGATTTTTGTAACGATCAACGATATTTCGGGAATATTTAGTTAAAGGGAAATTAATTCCCTTTTCTTATGTTATAATAACAAATATGAATTTAAAGATCGATGAGGTGAGATGATGGAGGATAGACTATTAATATTATTAAAGAATTTAAAGATTGATGAACAAGTACAGTTTTTAAAAAAAGGTCTTATATCGAAAGTAGTGGTTGGTAAGGATGATAGTTATACGTTCTATTTATCATATCCGCAGCTAATACCATTTGATGAATATCAGTTGTTGTTGCAGGGAGCTCAAAATTTTCCCTATCCTGTAAAATATCGCATCAATTATGAAAATACTGATTTTACGGTTGAGCAATTATTACCATATGTAGGATATCTTTTAGAAAAATTGAAACAAGAATATCCAGTTTGTTCAACTTTAACAATAGATAGTTTTAAAATTGGATCAATTATAAAAATAGAGACTTGTAACGAAATCCAGCTAGAACAACTATCCCAATTAAAAAGTCAAATTGAAACTCTTTTTGCGGGAGTTGGTATCGATAGACCATTTGATTTTTATATCGATGAAAATAATGATATTTTCAAAGATATCAAAGAAGAAATGGAAGCTTATGAACCAGTAGAAATAGATATGTCATTATTACAAAAAAACGAAAAACCACCTGTTCAGGAAAATAATTATAAAAACAATTACCGTCAAAAAGGTAATGTCATTGAAATGAAGATAGAAGAAATAACTAATCAAACGATGGAGAATAATATCGTGATCAAGGGATATGTATTTAAAACGGATATGGTTAAAACCAGAGCCGGAAAGCATATTCAAAGTCTTTGGGTAACTGATTATACAGATTCTATTATCGTTAAAAGGTTTGAAAATAATTCTAATAATTCCCTTGAAGAGTTAAAAGTAATTGGTAAAGGGAATGTTTGGGTCAAAGTGCGCGGTGAAGCACGTTTTGATAGTTTTGCCCATGAAACAGTATTGATGGCGCGTGAAGTTGAAGTAATTAAAAGTCCTGCCGCAAGAAAGGATACATGTGAGACAAAACGAGTTGAATTACATACACATTCAAAAATGTCAGCAATGGATGGTATTGGAACGATCAGTCAATATATAAATACGGCAGCATCATGGGGACATAAGGCTATAGCAGTGACAGATCATGGAAATGTCCAATCTTTTCCTGAGGCTCAAATGGCTAGTTTGAAAGCGGGTATCAAAATGATCTATGGAGTAGAGTTCAATATGATCGATCCAACTTTAAATATTGTCTATAATCCAATCGATACTTCAATTGAACACGCCACATATGTATCATTTGACTTAGAAACAACTGGTCTTTCAGTTATTCATGATGGCATAACGGAATTTGGTGCTGTAAAAATTAGAAATGGTGAGGTCATCGACCGGATGCAAAGATTTATTAATCCTGGCAAGATAATTTCTTCTAGAATTACTAATCTTACTAATATTACTAATGATATGGTTAAAAATGAACCTACTATTGATGCCATTTTACCGGATATTTTAGAATTTTTTGATGATTGTATCTTAGTTGCTCATAATGCGAATTTTGATATTGGCTTTTTAAATGAGAATTTAAGAAGAAATAATTTACCAGAAATAACTAATCCAATCATTGATTCATTAGCTCTAGCAAGAGCTATCTTAAAACCAATGAAATCATATCGATTGGGAAATGTCTGTCGTACTTATCGGGTTAATTATGATGATGAAGTTGCCCATCGTGCTGATTATGATGCTCAGGTTTTAGGTGATGTTTTTACTTTGATGATTCATCAAATCATGCAGGGGGGAAAATATAATTTATTAGATTTATGTGAATTAACAGGTGATGATGTTTATAAAATTGTTTATCCTTATCATATGACAGCGTTAGCTTTAAATAAAACGGGATTAAAGAACATGTTTAAATTAGTAAGTGAAGCTAATACTAAATATTTTCATGGTGAATCAAGGATTCCTAAAGAGCGTTTGGAATATTATCATGAAGGTTTGATTTATGGCAGCAGCTGTTATAATGGTGATGTTTTTGAAGCAGCTTTAAATCTTTCTGATGATAAATTAGAAAAGGCCATGGCATTTTATGATTATATAGAAATTCAGCCGTTAGAAGATTACTATCATTTAATTGAACGAGGTAAACTTCAAGATCGTGATGAATTAATTAAGTCATTACATCGTATCGTCGATTGTGCTAAAAAATTAAATAAACTGATCGTTGCTACCGGAGATGTTCATTTTTTAGATCTTAAAGATAAGATTTTTAGAGATGTCTTTATTTCTAACCCGACAATCGGAATAGGACATAAAGCACATCCCTTATGTGATCGTCGTAATCCTAAAGCTAAAAATCCTTCTCAGTATTTACGAACTACAAATGAGATGCTGGAATGTTATCCTTATTTACCACAAGAAGAAGTATATGAATACGTTGTAACTAATACTAATAAAATTGCTGATATGATTGAAGAAATCAAACCAGTACATGATAAATTATATACGCCAAAAATTGATGGTGCAGATGAAAATTTGAAAAAACTTTGTTATGAAACAGCTTATAAAACATATGGTAATCCCTTACCAGAAATCGTTGAAAAGCGTTTAGAAAAAGAATTAAGTAACATCATCAAACATGGTTTTGGGGTCATTTATTATATTTCCCATTTATTAGTAAAGAAATCTAATGATGATGGATATCTGGTTGGTTCAAGGGGATCGGTAGGATCTTCTTTTGTAGCCACGATGTCAGGAATTACCGAGGTTAATCCGTTACCGCCACATTATGTTTGTTTGAATTGTTCTTATAGTGAATTTTTAGATGAAGGTGTTATTGCCGATGGTTATGATCTTGAAGATAAGGTTTGTCCTAAATGCGGAAAGATAATGAAAGGCGAAGGACACAATATTCCTTTTGAAACCTTCCTTGGTTTTAATGCTGATAAAGTACCAGATATCGATCTTAATTTCTCAGGTGAATATCAAGCTAATGCCCATGCTTTTACTAAAGAAATCTTCGGTGAAGATCATGTCTTTAGAGCCGGAACAATTTCGACAGTAGCGGAAAAAACTGCTTATGGTTATGCCAAGGGCTATGCTGAATTAATGGGGACTGATCAAACGATCAGAAGTGCTGAATTAGAGAGAATCGCAGCTGGCTGTGGTGGTGTCAAGCGAACTACGGGACAGCATCCTGGGGGAATAATTGTCATTCCTCGGGATATGGATGTTTTTGATTTTACTCCTTACCAATATCCTGCCGACGATCTAACGGCAGCATGGAAAACGACACACTTCGATTTCCATGCGATTCATGACAATGTCTTAAAATTTGATATTTTAGGGCATGTCGATCCTACGGTTACTAGAGCTTTACAAGATCTAACCGGAGTCGATCCTAAGACGATTCCCACGAATGATAAAAAAGTAATGTCTTTATTTACTAGTAGTGAAGCTTTAGGCTGTAATCTAGACTTTATTGGTTGTAAAAATGGTGCGCTGGGCTTACCCGAGTTTGGAACGACTTTTGTTCGCGGCATGCTGGATCAAACGCAGCCTAAGTCATTTAGTGATCTAGTTATCATTTCAGGATTATCTCATGGTACGGATGTTTATTTGGGCAATGCTGAAAGTTTAATTAAATCAGGAACTTGTACGCTTTCGGAAGTAATCGGATGTCGTGATGATATCATGGTTTATTTGATTGAAAAGGGCTTACCAAATAAAGATGCATTTGATATTATGGAATGTGTTCGTAAGGGAAAATCACCAGCCGTTTTTCCGGAGAAAAAGTATGAAGAATTAATGAAAAAATATAACGTACCACAGTGGTATATTGATTCATGTAAAAAAATCAAGTACATGTTTCCCAAAGCCCATGCAGTGGCTTATGTTCTTTCAGCAATTCGAGTAGCCTGGTGGAAAGTTTATTATCCTCGCGAATATTATGCAGTTTATTTTTCGACAAGATGTGATTTTTATGAAATAGATACCTTGATCCAAGGAAAAGATGCCATCATGGCAAGACGTGAAGAAATTACGCGGCTTCGAGCTGAGCGAAGTGCTTCAAATAAAGATGAGGGATTATGGGATGTATTTGAAATTGCTTTAGAGATGATTGAACGAGGGTTCCATTTTAGTCCAATCAGTTTGGAATATTCACAAGCGAGTAAGTTTATTCTTGATCCTAATGATGATCATGCTTTGATTCCCCCATTTAGTGCTATTGATGCTTTAGGTGATGCGGTAGCTAAAACTGTTATTGAAGCGCGTGAAAAAGGGCCGTTTTTGTCAAAAGAAGATGTTATCAAACGAACTAAATTAAATAATTCACATATTAAGACACTTACAAAAATGGGTGTATTTAATGGGATGCAGGAAAGAAATCAATTATCACTTTTTTAAAAGGTTGCAATATAAATTAAAATGTGCTATTATATAGACAGTTTCATAGGAAGCGAGTGGGGCAACCCACTCTTTATTATTGAATAGAGGTGAAATGATGGAACTTTTGGATAAGATTAAAATGATGATTGAACCAATTTTACAAAGTAACGATGTTTATCTTGATGATATTGAATATGTTCAAGATAAAGGGGAGTGGTATCTTAGAATCTTTATTGAAAAAAATGAAGGATTTTTAGATATGGATACTTGTGTAGCTGTAAGTGAAGCGATTAGCCAGAAACTCGATGAAGAAGATCCGATTCAAGGAGAATATTATTTGGAAGTTTCTTCACCGGGAATCGAAAAACCGTTAAAAACATTTGAACAGGTTAAAAAATCGATCGGTAAATATGTTTATGCTAAATTTTATGATCCGATTGCGGGGATGGATGAAGTTGAAGGTTATATTAAGACAATTGAAGATGAAGTGATTGAATTTGAATATTTGGTCAAAAATATTAAGAAAAAGATTAAGATTGACTATAACAATATTAAATTTATTAGACTAGCTGTGAAATTTTAGGAGGAAAAAAAAGTGGCAAGTAAAAAATTCATGGACGCATTAAATCTATTAATTGAAGAAAAAGGAATTGAAAAAGAAGTTTTCTTAGATATGTTAAAAGAATCAATTGCAAAAGCATACAAGAAAAATTATTTAAATCCTGATGCTAATGTCCGTGTTGAAATTAATGAAAAAACGGGTAAGTTTAGACTATTTGAATTAAGAACGGTAGTTGAAGATCTTGAAGATGAAGATATTGAATTATCTTTAGAAGAAGCTCAAGCTATCAATCCTTTTTATAAAGTAGGAGATGTTGTTGAAACAGAAGCTGATGTTGAACATATTGGGCGTTTAGCAGCAATTCAAACTAAACAGCTGTTTAGACAAAAAATTCGCGAAACTGAAAAAGAAACACTTTATAATGAATTTGCAGATAAAAAAGATGATATTATTACGGGAATCGTTGATCGGGTAGAAGATAAGTTTGCAATTATCAATATTGGTAAAACTGGAGCTTTTTTAGCAATAAATCAACAAATTCCTGGTGAAAAGATCAAAGAAGGTCAACATTTGAAAGTTTATGTTAATGATGTTGATCGTGGTACAAAAGGAACTCATATTGTCGTTAGTAGAACCGAACCAAATTTTGTTAAGCGTTTATTTGAATTAGAAGTGCCTGAAGTATATGAAGGAATCGTTGAAATCAAAGCTGTTTCTCGGGAACCTGGCGAAAGAAGTAAAGTAGCTGTTTATACTAGCCATGAAAATGTTGATCCAATTGGTTCATGTGTAGGACCTAAAGGAAGCCGAGTTAAAAATGTCGTTGATGAATTAAATGGTGAAATGATCGATATTATTATTTGGAGTAGTGATCCAGTTGTCTTTATTTCAAATGCTTTAAGTCCATCTGATGTTAAATATGTTACTGTTAATGAAGATGATCATAGTGCTTTAGTAATCGTACCTGATGATCAGTTGTCTTTAGCAATCGGTAAACGTGGTCAAAATGCCCGTTTAGCAGTACGTCTTACGGGATGGAAGATCGATATAAAATCAGTCAGTGAAGCTTTAGAACTTGGTTTAGTGACATTAGATGAAATTGATAATGAACCAAAAGATTCACCTGTTGATACTGGCTTTGAAGAAGAATTCGCTCAAGAAATGTTAGAAAAGACAGCAGCTGAAGCAATTGAAGATGATGAAACAGAAGCAGTTGAAGTGACACCAGTTAAAAAAGTCTTTGAATATGAAGATTTTGAAGATTTAGATGATGATTACAATAAGTATGATGAAGAAATCGATTATGATGAATATGATAAATATTATGATGCTGATTAAGGAGTGATGATCTTGCATAAAATACCATTGAGAAAATGTTTGGCTACTGGAGAACAGTTGCCAAAAAAAGAAATGATAAGGGTCGTTCGTAATAAGGAAGGCGAAGTATTCGTTGATCCGACGGGAAAGATGAATGGTCGTGGTGCGTATTTAAAAAGAAGTAAGGCAGCTTTTGAAACGGCAAAAAAGAAAAAAGTTTTAGCCCGAGCTTTACAAGTTGAAATTCCTGAGCAGATTTTTGAAGAATTGGAAAAATATGCAAATGAATAATTTTTTAAATACCTTAGGTCTAGCTAGTCGGGCTCGTAAAATCGTTACAGGAGAAACATTAATAAATAAAATTAGATCTAATGGGGTATATTTCGTAGTTATTGCTAGTGATGCAAGTGATAATAGTAAGAAGAAGATTACAGATAAATGTACTAGTTATAATGTTGATTATGTTATTGCTAGTAACATTAGTGAACTTTCTAAAGCAATCGGTAAAAATAATCGTGTCGCAATAGGAATTACAGATAGAGGATTTGCTAAAAATTTAAAAGAAAAGATAGGAGGGTGAAGTTATGGTAAAACAAAATAAACATTCAAAAAATAAAAAGGGTGCATCAAAAAAGAAACAATTGAAATCTAATTTTCCTACTAAGAAAGAAGAAGTAGTTAAAGATGGAGTAATTGTATATGAAGAAGGAATCACAGTTGGACAATTAGCAGAAAAAATTGGTCAAACACCTGCTAATGTTATTAAAGTATTATTTTTATTAGGAACGATGGTGACGATCAATTCTTCATTGAATGATGAACAAGTTGAATTAATATGTTTAGAATACGGTTTTGAAGCTGAAAAACATGTTGAAGTAAGTGAAGTTAATTTTGAAGAAATCGATATCGTAGATGATGAAAAAGACTTAGTACCACGTTGTCCAGTGGTTACAATAATGGGACATGTTGATCATGGAAAAACAACATTATTAGATACAATTAGAAAATCTGCTGTTGTTGAAGGAGAATTTGGTGGAATTACTCAGCACATTGGTGCTTACCAGGTTGATGTAAATGGAAAAAAAGTAACTTTTTTAGACACTCCAGGTCATGAAGCTTTTACAGCAATGAGAGCTCGTGGGGCCCAGGTAACGGATATTGTAATTATTGTTGTTGCTGCTGATGATGGTGTTATGCCACAAACTAAAGAAGCTATCGATCATGCTAAAGCAGCTGGGGTTCCAATCGTTGTTGCCGTCAATAAGATCGATAAAGAAGGTGCTGATCCTGAAAGAATCAAAGGAGAAATGTCTGAATATGGTCTTTTACCTGAAGACTGGGGTGGAGATACCGTGTATTGTGAAATCTCAGCTAAAAAGGGAATCGGAATCGAAGAATTATTAGAAACTTTAACTGTAGTTGCGGAATTGGCAGATTTAAAAGCTAATCCTAATCGTTATGCATACGGTAGTGTCGTTGAGGGTAAATTAGATAAGGGACGTGGACCAGTAGCAACTTTATTAGTTGAAAATGGAACATTAAGAGCCGGTGATCCCATCGTTGTTGGTACGGCATTTGGTCGCGTTCGTCAAATGTTAGATGATCGTGGTAAAATTATTAAAGAAGCTTTACCAGCAACACCTGTAGAAATTACGGGATTAAATGAAGTACCTGTAGCTGGTGATAAATTTATGGCTTTTGAAACTGAAAAACAGGCACGTAGTGTTGGAGAATCACGTTTGAAAGCTAAACAGGATAAGGAACGTAGTACGGGAGCAGCTTTATCACTTGATGATTTATTTTCACAAATCAAAGATGGTGAGGTCATTGATTTAAATATTATTGTTAAAGCTGATGTTCAAGGTACAGCTGAAGCGGTCAAAGCTTCACTTGAAAAAATAAATGTTGATGGTGTAAGAGTTAATGTAATTCGTTCAACAGCAGGTGGAATTTCAGAATCTGATGTATTATTAGCGACAGCATCTAAAGCAATTATTTATGGTTTTAATGTTCGTCCTAATGCTAAAGTTCGGCAAAAAGCAGAAGAGGAAGGCATTGAGATCCGTTTGCATAATATTATTTATAAGATGGTTGAAGAAATCGAAACAGCGATGAAAGGAATGCTTGCTCCTGAAGTGAAAGAAGTAGTTACTGGACAAGCTGAAATTCGTCAAATTATTAAAGTTTCCAAAGTTGGTAATATTGCTGGATGCTATGTTACTGATGGATTTATTCGTCGTAATTGTGGAGTACGCTTACTTCGTGATGGTGTTGTTGTATATGAAGGTAAATTAGGATCATTGAAACGTTTCCAAGATGATGTAAAAGAAGTTGCCAGTGGTTTTGAATGTGGTTTAAGTATTGAAAACTTTAATGATATTAAAGAAGGCGATATTGTTGAAGGCTATATCATGGAAGAAGTAGAAATTAAGTAGGTGATTAAATGGCTTTAAAGAAAGAAAAAGTTAGTGGTATTATTCAAAGAGAATTATCACAGATCCTTCAAACAGAAGTACGTGATCCTAAAATTGGTTTTTGTACGATCACAGCAGTTGATTTGACTAATGATTTATCGATTGCTAAAATTTATGTAACTTTTTTAGGTAAAGATTTTGATACACGTAAGGGAATGCAGGCATTAGAGCGTTCAAAAGGGTTTATTCGTTCATTGCTTGCTAAGCGTCTTACTATTCGTAAAGTGCCTGAATTATATTTTGTCAACGATACTTCTTTAGAGTATGGAAATAAGATTGAAAAGATAATAGATGATCTAAATCATCATGGTGAATAATTTTTAAGGTTTTGATTTATTAGTTCAGTGAAACTAAAAGATCAAAACCTTTTTTGTTTGTTGTAGGAAAATCTTTTAAATGATATAATTAAAATATTAAAGAAAGGGGAAAACTATGGCAAATGTAATTTTGAAACAGCATATACCCATTTTTGTTTCATCAACCTACGAAGATTTGATTCCATATCGTGATCAAGTTAAAGAAGTTATCGTTAGATTAGAACAAATAGTAAAAGGAATGGAATATTTTGGTTCTAGTCCAAGTAATTCACTAGCAACCTGTTTATCTCAGGTAAGAGAAAGTAAAGTATTTATTTCAATCATTGCTATGCGTTATGGTTCAGTTCATGAAGAGTTTGATCTTTCCTATTCAGAACTAGAATATAATGAGGCTATAAAAAATAACGTTCCTACTCTAGTTTATATTTTGGATGATAATCATCCAATTCCTCCTAAATTTGTTGATACCGGAATTAAAGCAGAAAAATTGAAAAAAATACATACTGTTAGTTTTTTTACTACACCTGAGGATTTAAGAGATAAAGTTAGTAGAGATCTAGTAGATACTTTAAGCGGATTAGAGGAAAAAATTAAATTTGATATCGAAAGAAACCGTGAATTTGAAATAAAAAGTGAAAATTTAAATAAAGAGATCATTAATGAATTTTATCTTCGCCCTAAAAAACATGCTGGTAAAGAAGGAAAAATAAAATTGCAAATGGTTGATGAACCATTTACCGTAAAAAGTGAAATTGTAAATTCCATAGGTCTAACAATTGGTGATACGATCGGTCGAGAAGTAAATATTCTTGATTTTGAAACTAATGAAAATATTGGAAGAGAAACATCATATATTTATGCTGATGGAGAAAATGCTGACTGGTTGGAAAAACTGGCTGTTAATGATGTAGTAGAAGTAAAAGTTCGTTTGAATTACTGTGTTGTAAAAGAAAAAAGAACTGCTGATGGTGAAATCATCTCTGATTTAACTGATGTAGTGTATAATTGTTTGATTTTATTAGAATTTGAAAAGAAATAATTTAAGATATATTATTTTGGAAAGGTATGCAGGTAAAGAAAATGATTACATTAAAAAATGATTTTTTAGAAGTACAATTAGCTAATAAAGGTGCTGAAATTATTAAAATTATTGGTCAAAAAGATCAAATAAATTATATGTGGCGTCGTGATCCGATTCAATGGGGGAGTAGTGCACCAGTTTTATTTCCGATAGTTGGCGCTTTACAAAATAATGAATGTCGTATCGATGGTAAGACATACAGTATGACGCAACATGGTTTTTCACGTCATAATGAATATCAGGCAAATCAAATTAGTGACCAGAAAGTAGTTTTTACACTTACATCAAATGAAGAGATCGTTAAACAATATCCATATTTATTTAAATTAGATGTTATTTATACTTTAAATGAGAATATTTTAACATGTAATTTTAAAGTAACAAATATTGATGAAAAAGAAATATATTTTCAAATTGGGGGACATCCAGCATTTGCTTGTCCATTTATGGAAAATGAATCTAGTAACGATTATTATTTGGAATTTAGTGAAAATGAAACTTTGGCACGTAAAATTTTGAATCTTGAAAAAAAGGGAATCACTCATGAAACAGAAAGTTTTTTAGATAATGAAAGAAGATTTTTTATTCGTCAAAAATTGTTCAGTAATGATACGATCATCTTAGAAAATTTTAAATCGAAAAAAATTGCATTAAAATCTTTGAATCATGATAAATCATTGGTAGTTCATATGGACGGTTTTAAACACTTAGGAATATGGGCGGCTAAACATGTAGGTGGACTTGTTGCTATTGAACCTTGGTTTGGACATAGTGACTATGTCGATTTTACTGGGGAATTTAAAGATAAAGAAGGAATTATCGCTTTAAAACCTAATGAAGTATTTGAAGCAGCATTAAAAATTGAAATCAACCAATAATGACAAAAATTTTATGATCTACAAATTATAATCTAATTATGAAAATAAAAATAATTGAAAAAACTCATGAATTAGATTTAGAAGATGAAATCAATGAATTTATCGCTAAAAAAGATCCTAAAATCTTAGCAATTCATTATCAAGTAGCAATGACTTTTTCTAGTGAGCTAGAATATAGTTTTAGCTGTTTGATCGAATATGAGGATAAATAATTATTTATCCTTTTTTTGAATAGTTTCTTTAAAACTGCTAAAACTAGTAATGGAGGTGATTCCATGGCAAAAGATGTATGTTGTCATGTTGACAATTGTGTATACAATCATAATTGTAAGTGTGATGCCCAAGAAATTACAGTATGTAATTGTAGATGTAATGAAGCAAAAGAAGTTAAAGAAACTGCTTGTGAAACTTTTAAATGTAGATAGGAACTTCGGTTCCTATTTATTTTATTGTTTTATAAAAAGTGCTATAATGGTTACGGTGAAGAATATGAAAAGAATTGTTTTTATTATTATATGTAGTATATTGTTGACAGGCTGTTTTAATAATAGCTTAGACGATGATAAAAATGATAAATTATATAAACAATATAAAATATATGAAGAGATGCTCAATGAGTCTAAAAACTATCAGGATGGTAGTGATGAGTTTTCAATCAGATTAATTATCAATAAAATAGATGATGAGACAAATCGCTATGATGTTGTTATTGACAGTCCTAAAATAAATATGTATCATTTACAAGCAATCGCAAAAGTTGAACAAGATGAAAGTGCGAGTTTACCTAATTTAGGAATTCTTGAAGATGATGTATTTTCACTCGTCCCTAATGTTATAGATAAAGAAAAAGGAATTTATAAAGGTGTAAATTTATCTGGGATCACGACAAAAAAAGAGTTTAATGTATTAGTTTATTTAACTTTTTATAACGATGAAAATGGTAAAGAAAAAGAAGAGAGGTTTATAAGATTATATGGTAATGCGATTAGATAAATTGTTAGCTAATTATGGAATGGGAACTAGAAAAGAGGTCAAAGCTTTTATTAGAAAAGGATATGTTACAGTAAATGGAGAAATAATAAAAAAAGATGACTATAAAGTTGATTATGAAAAAGATATAATTGTTTTTGATGGTGAAAAGGTCAATTATCGGCCTTATGTATATATAATGCTTAATAAACCACAAGGATATGTTAGTGCTACCAAAGATAATGTTCATCCTACTGTAATAGATTTAATCATTGGTTATGAAAATTATGATTTATTTCCAGTTGGAAGATTAGATATTGATACAGAAGGTTTGTTGTTAATAAGCAATGATGGTGATTTTGCTCATAAATTGATGGCACCTAGTCGAAATCATTCTAAAATATATATAGCTGAAGTTGAAGGAATCATGAATGAAAATGATATTGCTGCTTTTAAAGAAGGAATTGTTTTAGATAATGGTTATAAATGTAAAAAAGCTAATTTACAAATACTAGAAACTGGTGAAGCTTTTTGTAAGGTACAAATTGAAATTTTTGAGGGCAAATTTCATCAGGTGAAAAAGATGGTTGAAGCCTGTGGCAAACATGTAACATATTTGAAGCGCTTAAAAATTAAAGATTTATCATTAGATCGTAGTTTAGAATTAGGTGATTTTCGTGAACTTACTGATGAGGAATTGGTCGACTTGATGAATGATTTATGATAGAATATGCATATATGTAAAGGGGAGTAGTAATGCGACTTAGAAATAATCCAAAGGCTTATGATATAATGAATGAAAATACTGATTTTGTTGTAATCGAGCCGGAAAAGTTTAAAAATAAATGGAAAGAAATTTTTGGTAATGATAATCCAATTTATATTGAAATTGGTATGGGCAAAGGTGATTTTATTTATGAAAATGCTCGTTGTAATCCAAATATCAACTTTATTGGAATTGAAAAATATCCAAGTGTATTAGCTGCTGCTATTAATAAAATTAATATGCAGGAAACAAAAATTACTAATCTACGCTTAATGCGTTATGATGCAATTTTATTAGGTGATGTTTTTAATGAGAATGAAGTTGATAAGATTTATTTGAATTTTAGTGATCCATGGCCTAAAAACCGCCATGAAAAAAGAAGATTGACTTCTAGTAAATTTTTAGATGTTTATCATAAAATATTAGTAAATGATGGTGTGATTGAATTTAAAACAGATAATCGTGGTCTGTTTGAATATTCTTTAGTTTCATTGAATCAGTATCCATTAGATTTAGAAACTGTAAATCTTGATTTGCATCACAGTCCTGAAAATGAAACTAATATTATGACTGAATATGAACGTAAATTTTGTAAGAAAGGCCCAATTTATAAATTGGTTGCGAGGTATCGAGAAAATGGATAAGTTAATTGAAATTAAAACACTTGAAGAATTTGACAAAGTTAGAGTGGGTAAAACAATTATCATGTTTACAGCTGACTGGTGTCCAGATTGTATGTTTGTTAAACCTTTTATTGGCGATATTGTTGATGCTAATCCAGAATTTAAATTTTATTTAATAAATCGTGATAATTTATTAGATTTATGTAAAGATTTAGATATTTTAGGAATTCCTTCTTTTGTAGGATATGAAGATGATAAAGAAATTGGACGCTTTGTAAGTAAACTTCGCAAAACTAAAGAAGAAATTCAAACATTTATAGATAGTTTAAAGTAAGAGGTGTAGAGATGTTATTTCATGGATTTTATAATCATGGTCATATCGGTGATATAATGTTAGCTAGATGTAATGAAGGTAAGACATTCAGTTATGATAAATATGATGACCTAGTTGTTTTGAAAGATAAAAAGGATAAAGTTATTGGTTATAATTTATTAAATGCCAGTAAATATTTAGGAGAAATTAATGATGGATTGATCAAATTTAGTGATGCACAGATAGAGGCTTTTAATCAACTTTTAAATAAATATGAATTAGAACCAGTAGTCTTAGATAAAACTCCACGTTTTATCGTTGGAGAAATCATTTCAATGTGCGATCACCCTGATTCAGATCATTTGCATATTTGTCAGGTGGATTTAAAGGATACAAAGACACAGATCGTTTGTGGGGCTCCAAATGTTGAAGCAGGACAAAGAGTTGTTGTTGCGACAGTGGGTGCAGTCATGCCCAGCGGTTTAATAATCAAACCATCAAAATTGCGCAAAGTAGATTCAAATGGAATGATTTGTTCTGCACGTGAGTTAGGTTTACCAAATGCTCCTCAAGTTCGTGGTATTCTTGTATTAGACAAAGATAAGTATGATATCGGAGATTCTTTTTTCTAGAAAAGGAGGGTAAGTATGTTTAGAGGTTTATTTAAAAAACATGAGCAGGATGATGATATTTTTGAAGTCGATCCAGTTGTTGAACAGCGTCGAAAAGAAAAGTTTAGTACGCCATTGATTTATGATGAAGAGTTTAAAGAAGAAGTTAGCGAAGCTGAAGAAAAACCTGTAGCTAAACCTAAAGCAAAATCAAAAACTGTTGAAACAAAACCGGTAGTTGAAGAAAAGCCTAAACCTGTTTATCAAATGAGCGAAGTCATTTCACCAATGAATGGTATTACAAAAAGAAAAGAAGAAGAAAAAACTGTTAAAACGAAAAAAACTGTTAAACCAAAGAAGAAAAAGAATAACGACCAGTTAGTGCCGGTATTGAGTCCATATTTTGGTAATTATGAAGAAAAACCAGTTGTTGAATCAGAAGCAAAATTAACTTCAATCAATGAAGAAAAAGCGAAAAAAAAGAAATCTAAAGAAATTGAAAAGTTACCAACAGTGGAGGAAAACTTACGAAATATAGCTAAAATAGTTGAAGAGGAAAAAGATCAGTTAAAAATTATCGAAGAAAGAACTGGGGAGTTTAAACTTGATTTTAGTACTAATGAACTTGAAAAACAAAATTCTTTAATTGATGAAATTGATGATGATATGTCTTTAGATGAATTGATGAGTTTGTATGAAAAAAAATTTAAGGATTAAAAATGATTAAGGGTATTGGTTGCGATATTGTTGATTTAAATCGGATAAATGATAAATTGGCTAATAAGATTTTAACTGCAAAAGAACTAAAAATATATGAAAATAAAAAAACATCTAAGCAAAAGCGTGAGTTTTTAGGAGGACGTTTTGCTGGAAAAGAAGCATTTTTTAAAGCTGTAGGAATTGATCAGGGTTTGGATACTTTTTGTGACATTGAGATATTAAATGATGCTAAAGGGAAGCCATATCTTAATTATCCCAATTCTTTTATTTCGATTGCTCATGAAAATGATTATGCCATCGCTTATGTAGTTGTAGAAGCTTGATTATTATTGATATATACTTATGTAAATAACCTGAATACAGGTTATTTTTATTTATATACCAAATTTTTTATGTTATTTTTAGGAACTATACTTTTTTTGTTGCTAAAAAAAAGAATGTGTGGATTTTGTTTTGGGGTATATAGTTAATATATAAATAGTGTTGATGGTTTAAAAAATTTAATTCTATACGGGGAGCTTATGTATGAAGATGTGTATTTTTTTGAAAATAATACTACAATGGAATAAATGAAGATGCTGGTTCTTCATTTTAATTATTAGTATTTCTGTCAAAAAAAGTGCATATTCTAAAAGTTTAGATTTAAAAAGCAAATTTTTAATTTTAAATGAAAGATGATTTTTAATAGTGTAATTATTTATGAGATTAATTTAAAATTGATAAATAATGATTAAACTTAATGATAGTAATAGATCCTTGTTGTTTTGCAACCTCAATTAGTGGAATTGTTACTTTTTTGTATGAAAAAGATTTTTAGTGAATCAATCAAAATAGCAGGAAAATGTAAATGGGATAATAATTATATAAAATATAGAAATTATAATAAATTAACTTTTTGACACTGATTCTTTGTAAAGGTCTAATTATATTGAAGAATAATTGACAGGTATTATAGTTCTTTGAAAAGTGAATGAAAATGTATACTGAAAACAAGTTTAGTAGTTTTTATTTAATAAAATCACTATTGTACTAAATAAAAATGTTTTCGGTTAAAAGTTACTCAAGTAACTCTCTTATACAAGTATTAGATAGAATATTTATTGAAAGTAAGATAATGTAGTTTTTATTTTTGATAGAATTTTTAGAGTGCCATATTTAAGTTATTATGCATAAAAAATATATTAAAATAAGAGAGCTAGTTTTAGGAGGTGACTCTTTTTGTTATCCACACTATTGATTAAGTTTTAATTATTAATTAACTGTTTTCTTTTATTTCTGTTAATAGAATACTAATGTATTTTTATTTATAGAATATTGCTAAAAGATTAGTTGTTTTTTATTTTGGGTAAAAGAGGAAATATGTATATTTTTATTAAGAGGCAATAACCAGCAAGATATCAAGAATTGATGAAAATTTGAATTATTGATTTTTTTATTGCTATTAAAACGAACAATAGAAACAAATCATATACATCACTTTTATAATGTAATTAAAATTTAGAGAAAGGGAAAGGTATACAAAATATACCAAAAGTATAATTTATGAAACATAATAGGTTTAGATTTCTTACATCTATTGCTCTAGTCTTCATGCTTTGCGTAAGTACTGTTATGCCGGTATTTGCTGATACACCAATAACAAAAGTCTTTGCAGCTTCAGATTATCAGGCAAAAACCGGTGATGCTGAAGGTGAAGAAATACTTGGCGCTATCATCGATGCTATGATAAATGATGGTCATACAAGCGTAGATGGGGCTTTATATGCCGGAGATTATGACTACAATATGCCTAGTGATACATCACATGGTATAATTTCTATCAAGAATGTATTTAATTCAAAATGGCCATCACTCAGTGAGGATAATATGGTATTTGTTCAGGGAAATCATGATCCTGCCAGCACTCCAGGAATTACTCCAAGTGGTGCTAACGATACTGAGGATTATGGGGTGTTTGTTATCAACGAAGGTGATTATATGTGGTATAATAGTGATCGTGGAACGATTGAAAAAACTGCTAATAATCTAGAAAATTATCTTGGTGATAAGCTTATAGAAGGTTATAGTAAGCCAATCTTTGTAGTATCACATTTGCCATTGCATTATAGTATGCGTACTCGTAATGACGGTGATACTCAATATGCCAATTTATTGTTTGATGTACTTAACGAAGCAGGTGCTAATGGTTTAAATATTATTTTCTTGTTTGGTCATGATCATTCAAATGGTTGGGATGATTATCTTGGTGGTTCTTGTATATATCTTGCTAAAGGTGATAGTATTAATATTGCTCAATCAAGTCGTACAGAATTCAAAGCAGAAACTTTAAACTTTACTTATATGAATCCTGGATACACAGGTTATTATAATCAAGTTAATAGTGGGGTTGAAGCTACACTTACTTCTACAGTATTTACAATTTATGAAAATCGTGTAGAGATAAATCGTTATAGTGCAAATGGTACATATAATCTTAAAAGCGAAGGAGTACGAAACGCTTATAAGAATGAAAGTGGTTATGATGTAGATACCCGAGTTGTTACCGGTCCTGGAAATCTTGAACTTAATACAGTTAAAGCCATGTCAGCTGTTAAGATTGTAAATGAGGGGAAAAATATTATCCCAGTTGGCGGAGCAGCTGCATTAACAGCAGAAATTTCTAATATAACTGATCCAATATTTGATTGGTCAAGCAGTAATTCTGATATTTTATCAGTTGAAGGCAATGGTGATAATGCAGTAGTTTATGCTGTTGGAGAAGGAAGTGCAACAATTAATTTAACTGTAACAGATGGAAATGATTCTACTACTACATCAACGTCGTATAGTGCAACTGCTATTGATACAGCTAATAGCAATGTTTATGAATTGGTAAATAAAGTTGATCAAATTGAAAGTGGTAATAAATATTTTATGATCTTTACAGATAGTAGAGATACATTACCTAAATACAGTGCTGTAACTCATGAAGTAATGACAAATGGGGGAAGAACTGGGCTTGTTCCAAAAGATATTGGATTAACTAGTGATGTTGCACATTTAACTGGTGATTATAGTAGCTATGAATGGACATTTACAGGATCAAATGGCAGCTATGTTATAAGTTGTGATAGTGGTGTTTTAAGTATTGGCAATAGTAATGTTAATTTAAATGGTTCTGCTGATCATATAATTAAAATTACAGATGGTTTAACAGGATTATATTTTACAGACAGTACTACTAATTATCAGTTAAGCGATTCTAGTAAAGGGATGTTTAGTGGATATTCAAATGGTGAAGGTAAACAATTCTCTCTTTACAGAAATATTGATATCGTCGAAGCACCTGGGGAACCACAAAATCTTTCTGTCGTTTCTGGTAATCAAACTGTGACTTTATCATGGGATGTGCCTAAAACTAATGGAGGTAATGCTATTACAGGTTACCAAGTATCATGTGATGGTTTAACTTGGGTAGATACAGTTGATAACAGTTATACTTTTACAAATTTAACTAATAATACAGCATATACTTTCTATGTCCGGGCAGTTAATAGTAAAGGTGCTGGTATTACGGCTAATATTATAGGAACACCTGTTGCTAAAGATCCTGAACCTGGAGAAATAGTAAACAAATTAGCTTTATCAATAGCTGTTGAAATGGCAAATAATGTAACTGATGAACAGTTAGCTAATGTTGTCCCAGCTGTCGTTAATGAATTTAAAGCCGCCCTACAAGAGGCAACAGTAATTTTAGCTGATGATAGTGCTAGTCAGGAAGTAGTAGATGCTTCATTTGCTCGTTTATCAGTTGCTATGCATATGTTAGAATTTGTAAAAGGTGATAAGAGTGCTTTAGAAGCCTTGATCAATGAAGCAAATAGTTATGCAGAAGAAGACTACACACCAGCTTCATGGACAGTATTCAAAGAAGCCTTAGATGTTGCTAGTGTTGTCATGAATGATGAAAATGCATTAGAATATGAAGTAGTAGAAGCCTTAAATAACTTAAAAGATGCCATGACAAACTTAGTGATCAAAGTAGATAAAACAAGATTACAAGAAGCATATGACATGGTAAATGGCTTAGATAAGAGTCTATATACAGAAGGAAGTGTTGCCAACTTAGCTAAACCAATGGCAAATGCTAAAGCGGTATTAGATGATGCAGATGCAACACAAGAAGCAGTAGATAATGCATATGAAGCATTGATAAGAGCATACTTAGACTTAAGATTAATTCCAAACAAGGATTTATTACAAGGATTGATCAATAAAGCTGAAACATTAAATGTTACAAATTACAGTGCTAAGACATGGTCAGTGATGATGGAAGCATTAGATGAAGCCAAAGCAGTATTAAACGATCCAGAAGCAACACAGGAACAGGTAGATAATGCTAAAGATGTTTTAACAAAAGCGATGGCTGGATTAGAAGTAAATGAAGCAAGTAATCCAGTAAAAGCCGGTGATACAACAGCAAGTGTAGCTACTGGTGATGATAGTTTAATTGGTTTATTTGCGGGAGTAGGATTGTTAAGCATGGCTACAGTTTTAACAAATCGTAAAAGAAAAGAGAACTAGGAAAAAGTTTTTAATGAAAAGATAAAAATAAAAGGAACATAAATATGAAAAGAGATTTTCAATGATTTATGTTCTTTTGTTTTTAGGATAACTAAAGTCTTAAAATCATAATATTTTCAACTTTTTTTTGTAGACATCTTTGGACTATTTTGGGATATTAAGTAAGGATTTAGATAAATTTTAATAAAAAATAGTCATCACAGACCGATTTTAGGAATTTACTAAATTAGGTTAAAAATCATCAACTTGCAAAACATGTTCTTTCCGCCTATAATTGCTATGCAAAGGAGGGGAATAGATGTTAAATCAAGTAATGTTGGTAGGTCGTCTTGTAGATATACCGGTTATGAAAACAACTAAAGGAGGTGTAAAAGTCGCAAATGCAACTCTTCAAATTGAACAAGGATTTAAAAATGGCTTAGGTGCTTATGAAAGTGATTATGTTACTGTATCACTGTGGCGCGGTATTGCTGAAATGATAATAGAAACTGCAATGCCAGGCAGTCTAGTAGCTGTAAAAGGAAGATTACATTCGCGAACGTTTGAGTGCAGTGATTCTAAAATTATTACATCAATTGAAGTTATTGCCGAGCATGTTTCTTTACTTGACAAATATTTTCGTGAAAATAAATAGTATTTGAGTTTAAGAGACTTATTTGTTATAATATCATAACGAAAGTGGGTGATGAAAATGACTATTGATCAAAGTAAAATAAGAAATTTTTCAATTATCGCGCATATCGATCATGGTAAAAGCACCCTGGCAGATCGTATTCTTCAAATAACTGGCGCTGTTGCTGATAGAGAAATGAAAGCCCAGCTGCTTGATAGTATGGATCTTGAACGTGAAAGAGGAATAACAATAAAGTTAAATGCAGTCCAATTAAATTATACTGCAAAAAATGGTGAAACATATTTATTACACTTGATAGATACTCCAGGTCATGTGGATTTTACATATGAAGTGTCACGATCATTAGCAGCATGCGAAGGTGCTATATTAGTTATTGATGCAGTACAAGGTGTTGAAGCTCAAACTTTAGCTAATGTATATCTTGCTTTGGATAATAATCTAGAGATACTTCCAGTTATAAACAAAATTGATTTGCCTAGTGCTGATCCTCAAAGAGTAATTAGGGAAGTTGAGGACGTAATCGGTTTACCAGCTGATCATGCGCCATTAATTTCTGCAAAAACAGGATTAAATATTGATGAAGTTCTTGAAAAGGTTGTTCAAGAATTTCCAGCTCCATCAGGGAGTATCAATAATCCAACCCAGGCATTAATTTTTGATTCTTATTATGATAGTTATCGTGGAGTAATTGTTTTTGTTAGAATCAAAGAGGGAAAAATCAAATTAGGTGACACAGTTAAGTTTTTAGCAACTAACGCTACCTATGAAGTTACAGAATTAGGGGTTAGAACCCCAAGAGAAATAAAAAAAGAAGAGCTAGTTGTTGGAGAGGTTGGCTGGTTTTGTGCATCAATTAAATCTATTCAGGATATCCATGTTGGCGATACTGTTACAACACTAGAAAATGAATCAGATCAACAATTACCAGGTTATCGACAATTGAATCCAATGGTTTATTGCGGCCTTTACCCAATTGATAATGCTCGTTATAAAGATTTGCGTGAAGCTTTAGAGAAAATGCGATTAAGTGATTCTTCATTAATGTTTGAACCTGAAACTTCACAAGCACTTGGCTTTGGTTTTAGATGTGGATTTTTGGGATTGTTACATATGGATGTAATTCAAGAAAGGTTAGAAAGAGAGTTTGATCTTGATTTAATAGCTACAGCGCCATCAGTTATTTATCATTGTTATTTAACTGATCGTAGTAAAGTAGTAGTGGATAATCCTGCGATGATGCCTAGTCCACAAGTTATTGATCATATTGAAGAACCATATGTAAAAGCTTCGATTATGTCACCAAGTGAATTTGTTGGTGTGATTATGGAACTTTGTCAAAATAAACGTGGTGAATATATTGATATTGAATATATTGATGATACGCGTCGAAATATTATTTATGAAATACCATTATCAGAAATAGTTTATGATTTTTTTGATAAACTTAAATCTAGTACTAAAGGTTATGCTTCATTGGATTATGAATTGATTGGTTATCGTAGTAGTAAACTGCAAAAAATGGATATTTTATTAAATGGTGAAGTTGTAGATGCCCTTTCAACGATCGTACATAAAGATTTTGCTTATAGTCGAGGAAAGGTTATTTGTGAAAAACTTAAAGAAATCATTCCTAAGCAAATGTTCGAAGTACCAATTCAGGCAGCTTTGCAAGGAAAAATCATCGCGAGAACTACGATCAAAGCAATGCGTAAAAACGTTCTTGCTAAATGTTATGGTGGTGATATTACCCGTAAAAAGAAATTATTAGAAAAGCAAAAAGAGGGTAAAAAAAGAATGAAAGCGGTTGGAAATGTAGAAATTCCACAAGAAGCTTTCATGGCAATATTGTCAGTCGATGATGATAAGTAGTACATGCCGTACTACTTATTTTTAGTACTTATTAGAGAGTAATTTTGGGTACTTTCTTTATTTTGTGGTAAATTTCTGTTTTAATTTACTTAATTAAGTAATTAGTCTATAATAATTAAAATGATAAGGAGGCGACAAGATGGCATTTAATTTTAAAAACAAAATTCATAAAGTTCGTTTTTATGGAGCCTTAGAACAAGAACGAGAGCAAAAAAATAAACAGGATAATATAGTCAGCAGACGCTTGATCATTTTACTTTGTTTCATTGTTGCAATTACATCAGTTATGGCGGTTAGACTAGCCTTGATCCAGTTTAGAGATGGTGATGAATTAGCTGTCAAATTAGAAAAATACGGTACAGCTACATATTCGACCGATGCCCCAAGAGGTGAGATCGTCGACCGTAACTACGTTAAACTGGTACAAAATACTAATGTTATCTGTGCAACTTATTATGCACCTAAAAAGATCAAGGATGAACAGTTAAAAACATCGGCTAAATTTTTAGCGAAAACGATAAATTTAGATACCTCTTCTATTACGACCCGTAATAAAAAAGATTATTTCATTATTGCCTATCCAGATCTAGCAGATGAATTAGTCAGTGATGAAGAAAAAGCTAAACTTAAAGAACAAAATAACTACGACAGTGCCTTATTAAATCTCCAGATTGAACGGATCACTGATGAGATGCTTGAAAAATATATGGATGAAGAGACATTAAAATATACACACTTTTATTATTTGATGAAGAGCTGTTCAAGCGGATCATCAGTATTAGCAGAAGGGATAAGTGAAGAAGAAGCAAGTATTATTGGAGAAAATACAGATATTTTGCCAGGGATCGATGTAACGACGGACTGGTCACGGCAGTATGTCTATGATCGAGAGTTCAGTCAGGTACTAGGCAGAGTAACAACGAAAAAACAGGGTCTGCCTTCAGAAATGAAAAATGAGCTGTTAGCATTAGGATATCAGAATGATTCTAGAGTCGGGGTATCGGGATTAGAAGCCCAGTATGAAGATATCTTGAGAGGAAGCGACAGCAGCTATACATTAAATTATGACAGTGATGGAAATCCGATTATTACAAGTACCAAATCCGGGACAGCAGGATCGAATATTCGTTTGACGATCGATTGGGAGCTGCAGCAGTTTGCTGATTCGATAATAGAAGAAGAACTGGTCAAGATGAACAGTCAAAACAAATTCTTTAATAAGATGTTTTTTACCCTGATGGATCCCGACACGGGCGAGATCATTGTGATGTCTGGAAAGATGATCGATAAAGAGACCGGAGAAGTAACGGATTATGCGGCAGGGAACTATTTAGATGCCAATTTGATTGGATCGACGATCAAAGGGGGAACACTTTATACAGCATTTAAAGAAGGAGTGATAACACCAGGGACGACCTTTATGGATGAACCAATCAAGATAAAAGGAACGAAAGAGAAGAAATCACATCGAAATTTAGGACTGATCAATGAAGTAGATGCGCTAGCATACTCATCAAATGTATATATGTTTAGAATCGCGATGCTGTTAGGAGGAGCAAATTACGTATATGATGGACCGCTAAAGATCAATGATGAAGCTTTTGAAACCTTAAGAAGAGATCTGGGAGAATTAGGTTTAGGGGTAAAGACCGGAATCGATATTCCTAACGAAGCGTTTGGATACAGAGGAAGCAAACGAACTGGAGGATATTTATTAGATGCTTCGATCGGACAATATGATACATATACAAATATTCAGTTGGCCCAGTATGCCTGCACACTAGCAAACGGGGGAAAGAGAATCAAACCGCACTTATTTTTAGATTCATATGTAACCGATGCTGATGGACTGGCCAATGCCAACTATACAGCGAAAACAGAGGTATTGGATGATGTTTCCAGCCAAACGACAGCCTTTGGTCAAATCAAGCAGGGGATGAGAGCGTGTGTAACAAGAAGCAGCGGGACATGCAATGCCTACTGGAGCAGTAAACCATATGTGACATATGCCAAAACAGGGACAGCCGAAGATTATACGGGAACAGGAGAGACCGATTATCCAAACCATTTACAGATCGGATATATTCAGGCAGATGAAAACTCTGAACCAATCGTAGCCTTTGCCTGTATTGCGATACGACAGACGACAGCATCGAATGGAGGCAGCAGTTCGGCACCGTTGATTTCACAACAAATAATCGATAAATATGTCGAAAAGTATGGTTTAAATTAAAAAAAAACTAGTAATTAAGATGATACTATGTTAATATATTTAACGGAAGTTTACAAATGGAGGTGTAAGTAATGAGAGAAAATATCATTCTTAGATGTACTGAATGCGGTGAAGAAAATTACATTAATACAAAAAATAAAAGAAATCATCCTGATAGAATGGAAATAAATAAATATTGTCCAAGATGTAATAAGAAAACTGTACATAAAGAAAAGAAATAAGCCTAACGGCTTTTTTTCTTTATTGGAGGTGGGAAGATGAAAGTAAAAACATTATTATTAGGAAATATGCAAACTAATTGTTATGTTGTTAATGATGATACAAAACATTGTTTTATTGTAGATCCTGGTGCAAATGGTAAAAAGATTATTAATTACTTAAATGAAAATGAATTAGTCTTAGATGCAATATTATTAACTCATGGTCATTTTGATCATATAGGAGCAGTTGATTATTTATATGAACATTATCATTGTCCTATTTATATCCATCATGATGATATCTTGTTATTACATGATGCCAAAGCAAATTTATCAGTTTTTGAAAAACCATTTGTAGTTAAAGCACCAGTAATTAAAAGTGATGAAAAAATGAAGATAGGTAATTTTGAAATAAGCTGGTTACATCTACCAGGACATTGTCCAGGATCTTCAATGATTTACTTACCTAAAGAAAATGTGATTTTTGCTGGTGATGTATTATTTAAGGGATCGATTGGTCGTTTTGATTTTCCAAATTCTTCTAAACATGATACTTGTGAATCGTTAGCAAAGATCAAAGAGTATGATTTTGATGCTGTAGTATATCCTGGACATGGTCCTGCAACAACATTAAAAGAAGAACAAATGCATAATCCTTATTTTTAAGGGAATTAAAAATAGTAAAAGAAGTGTATTATTTCTTTTACTATTTTTTATAAACTTCTTGATTTAAAAAAAGATGTGCGCAGAAAATATCAATCATATAGATTAACTATATAATTTATTTCTTTTTAGTATTTTTTTAACTAGGCAGGCTACCCAATATTACACCAGCAATTAAACCAAGCTGCTAATTTATCATTATTTGTATTTTTGATTTTCATATTTATTTTCCTTTCATATATTAAATAGAAGTTATTAAAATTACACTTATCATGATAGCTATGATATTACTAGCATAATTTATCTTTTCTATGAATTGTATATTATCAAAATCGTATTTTAATTTATTACATTATAACATAGATAAGTTCATCTTTATAATTCTTTTCTAGAAGCATATTGTTTTTAATTAAATAAGTCATTTCTACTTTGGTTTATAAATTATTTAATTGTTAACAAATTAATAGTCATTCACAAGTTTGTTTTTTGTTCATACCTTTTCATTAAGATTGTATATAGTGATTTTTTAATTCAGTTGGTAAATCATTATTTATGATGATTTATCTCTATTTAGTATAGTTACAGCATTATCAATTGATTTTTATAGCATGTGATAATATTCAAATCATTTTTTTACATAGTTACTAAACTTTGTTAAGGGAAGATTAGTAATTAGCCTTAAAAAGAATCAACTAATAAATCATTTGATTTACTGCTGATTCTTTTTATTATTTACTTTTAAACAAATAAACATTACTCTTTATCATTTATAAAATGGTAGTTATTGATATTCAAATGCAGAAATTATTAAAGTTTCAATGTTGATTTCTAAGTTAAAACTATACTCATATTTATCATTTCTAACAGTTGTTACAATATAATAATAGCTTCCTAAATCATCTACTGTGTACTCAATGATATATTCACCAACTGTGATAATATCACTAATTAAAATATCGTTAGCAATCATTTCTTTATAATATCTTAATATACTAAGCTCAACTAAACGCTCATTATTAATTTTTTTAACTCTTTCTATTGCTTTACTGTTTTCAATTATGCTAGTAAAAAACACTCCGATATTTAAGCTCAAAACCATAAAAATAATTAATACTAATTGTAAAATTGTACCTTTATGGAAGTATTTCATCATTCGTTTCCTCAAAATTATGAGTATGTTCATAATTTGTGGCAATTAGATAATAAAAATCATCTTTACCATTATTTAAATGCATATAAATATTTTCATCTCTATTAAAAAAATCTAAGCTTTCAACATCTCTGATTATAATATCAAAACCAGGTTCTTTGACTACTCTTTTTTTATGCAGAGATATTGTAAATAACTGATTATTACTATCTTTAAAAGATAACTGATCACCAACAATAATATCTTTAGATGTATATAAAATCTTAGTTAATTGTTTTGCCCCGATAGCATAAAAGCTAGTATTTACCTTAAGTTTATCTTTATAAGATATTGTTTTAATAAGCGGTACACTGTTTAAAACAATCAGCAGACAAATTGAAAGTGAAAATAAAACTTCAATTAATGTAAAACCTCTTCTATTGACTGATCCAATGCTGTTGTTTGCCATAATTGTAACTCCTTAACATTTTGTTGTTCTAAATAATTTTGATAATCATCATTATTGATTTGGAAATGTCGCATACCAGTACGATAACAACTAAAAATTACTACGATAATAGTAATAAAAATACTAAATGCCAACAAACTTTCAATCAAAGTCATTCCTTTATTCTTTGACATAAAACGTACCACTGCCAACATTAAAAATAATACTTCTACAATCATTTTGATTGCAGATAGTTAAGTGATTTCCTTTATTAATATTTCCATTTTCATTAAAATAAAGTTCAAAGCTATTTTGAAAATAATAATTACGATCTAATTCAATTTTTTGTTCACCCTGATAATCATAACAGATTTGATTATTATCAATTAAAATATCGATTCTTTCATGATTTAATAAAGCTTGAGTTTTAGCTTCCTGTAATAAAGCAATAATTAGTTTACACTGCTGATCAATAGATATGCAGGGTGGGGTAGTAATTGCAAAATGCAGACTAAAAACGCTTAGAATAATAATGATACTAATTGTAAAGACTACTTCAATCAATGTAAAACCATGTTTATCTTGCATAAGCTTGACCATCACTAATAGAAATCGTTAAACCGCTAGGACAGGTTACCTGTTTTTCTGTTAAATAAGGGTGATCACCTGATGTTAGATCAGAAATACTTGCTGGTAGATGACCATTTTCAATTTCATAAAGAACGATTTGAGAATTGACAACTTCAATTTGGGCATCACAGCTTTTTTCTTTAACAACTCTGTTTTTGCTTGTAACATTTGGTATAACTAATAATAAAATAACTAAAATAACTGAAATACAAAAAATCATTTCAATTAAAGTAAATCCTTTTTGTTTCATCTTTTCCCTCCGTTTTGTGATAAATATCATGAAATATTCAAATTACTATAAATTACCAATTATTGACATCATTGGAATAACAATTGAAACATAAACTAAAATAACGAATCCGGCTGTAAAACAGTAAATTAATGGTACGACAAGCTTGATTATTTTCATGACTTTAAAATGTAAAGTGTCAATAGAAATCTTTAAATAATTATCAAGCGATTTATGAGCTTGATTATCATGAATCAATAATTTAAAACTAGCAATAAAAAGAGGCTCAAAATAGTTAAACTGAGAAATGATATGTTCTAAAGATTCACCCTTTAAAATCTTTAGATATATTTCATATACCAACATTTTAATATCACTATCATCAATTTGTTGATAAAGCATTACAACGATATCGGTAGTATCATAGCCATTGATCAATAGTTCATTATAATATAGAGCAAATTTAATTGAATAATATTTTTGAATCATTTTTTGAATGAACCAAACATGAGTCACTAAAAAATCTATTAATTGATAATACTGTTTTTTTATTGCATAAACAGTTATTAAACAGGTACAGCTAAAACATATTAAGATCATTAAAATAAGAAAGGGAATGATTTTAAATAGGCTAAACATCATTTTAGTAATAAAACCAGATTCAATGGCAAATTCGACAAAAAGCTGCATTATTGAGGGTAGTAAGGCATAAATGATAAACAATGAAAACATCATTAAAAAGATAATCAATAAAATAGGGTAAGTTAATTCTTTTTTTAATTTATTAAATGTTTCGTCTCTTGTTTTACAAATATTTAAACTTTGAACAATTGCTTTAGATAGATTATTTTTAATTCTAAAAAATTTAAAATATTCAATGAACGTTCGATTAAAATCACCTTTGATTATTGCTTCATCTAATGTCAAACCATTATTTAATTTCTTTTTTAGATCTTCAATTCGTTCATTACTATATATAAAAGAACATATCTCTAAAATATCTTGAATCAAATATCCCTGTTGTAAAAAATAAGCAATGCTTTCTAAAAAACGATATTCTTCATTCATAAAAAATTCCTGCTACCTGTTGATAATTAACCATGTTATTTTCCAATAAGATTTTTGCATTATCTTTAAAAGTAAGATAATCAACAGTCTGATTATTAAAAAAATCATTAATTTTTTTACGATCTAAGTATTCTGGTAAAACAAGCGGTGTATGCTTGTTTTTATGATAAAGCATCTTTTGTGACATTACACCAATTAAAACATCTTCAATATCTATTTTTAATATTCCTAAGTTCAATAGACGTCTAATCGTTGTCAAACAATTACTGGAATGAATCGTTGTTAAAACAAGATGTCCTGTCAAAGCACAGGTAATTGCCAATCTTGCCGTTTGTTCATCACGAATTTCTCCAATCATGATTATATCGGGATCATGGCGAAGAATTTGTTTTAATGAATTATTGTATGTAATACCCAATTTTTCATTGATTTGGATTTGTAAACAGTAAGATTTTTTAATTTCTATGGGATCTTCTAAAGTTACGATATTCTTATGATATTTTTGATTGATTGTATCCAACAAGGTATAAAGAGTGGTCGACTTTCCCGAACCGGTTGCCCCGCTAACAATAAATAGTCCGGAATTTAAAGTTACGATTTGGGCTAAAAATATTTTTACATCTTTAAAAATAGTAAGTTCCTCTAATGATAATTTACGATGATTATTCAATATTCTAATTACAATACTATCAATATCTTTTCCTGGTAAACTGGAAACACGTAAATAATATGCATTATTATCGTATTGATAGTTTAAGTGCCCAGTTTGCGGTTTTAGCTGATAATTAATATCAACGTTTGATTTAAAACGAATATAATTTAATAATTTTATTCCTTGTTTATATTCTAAAGTATCATAAAGTATTAGATCTCCCTGTTGACGAAAAGAAATAGTGCACTGTTGTTTTAGTAATAGATGAATATCTGATGTTTTACAAGCAATAGCATGGTTTATTATTTTTTCAAATAGATCATTCATAAAATTTCCTCCTATTATCTTTTACAACAAAAAATCATAAATTACTTCAAAAAATAAAAAAATTCGTTTAAAATACTTTTTTATAGAACAGCAGCTTGTACATAACCATTACAACAAATATTACTGTTGTAATATAGCTCAAAATAATTCCTAACTTTTTTATTTATACAAATGAAAACCTATACATCATTTTTGACCTTGGATCTTAAAAGTTGCTGTTTTAATTTATTACTAGTGATAAATTAAAATTAGAGTATCAATAATTATCAAAATCTCTTCACTTTATCAATAATTTTTGATATAATCACAAAGTAAATTACAAATAAGGAGATTTTTTAAAATGATTAGTGTTGGAGATTTAAGACCAGGTATTACTTTTGAATATGAAGGTAACCTATATGTTGTATTAGACTATTCACATAACAAGACAGCTCGAGCAGCTGCTAATATTAGAATCAAGATGAAAAACTTAAGATCTGGATCAACTACAGAGGTTACTTTTGGGGGAAATGATAAAGTAAAGAAAGCGCATATCGATAAAAATAAAATGCAATATCTATATAATTCTGGAGATGCATTAGTATTTATGGATAATGAAACTTATGAACAAATTGAAATTCCTGCTGATAATTTAAAATGGGAAATTAATTTCTTAAAAGAAAGTGATGAAGTTGAAGTAACTAGCTATGAAGGGGAAGTTTTAGGAGTTTCTTTACCTATCAATGTTCCATTTAAAATTATTGAAACTGAACCAGCTGTTAAAGGAGATACTGCAACAGGAGCTACTAAAAATGCTATTATCGAAACTGGATATCAAATCAAAGTGCCTTTATTCATTTCTGAAGGTGAAATAGTTATCGTAAATACAGTTGATGGTAAATATCAAGGTAGAGCTTAACACTAGTTTTATTGAACTAGTGTTTTTTTCATACTTTTTTTCTTCTTGCATATAATAAAGTAGTTGATAAAGGAGAAAGAAAATGAATAGACAAGCAATTACTTTTTTAACTTTATTTAGTCTAATTTTAGTATTATCAATTTATTATATTCTTCTGCCACCAGAAAATACTGCTAATGAAGTTGCTGTAAATAATCAAGAGGTATCGCAAATCGAAGCCCTGCAGAAGAACTTAGATAAAGAAAGAGAAGATCTAATCAGCGAAAATAATGCTATTATTGCTTCGAGCAAAAGTGATAGTGATAAAATAGCATCAGCTTTAGCAACAATTAGTGAAGCTAAAGAAACAGCTGCTTTAGAAGCAAAAATCACAAAGATTGTAAATGAGGCTGGATTTAAAAATGTTTTTGTAGAAGTGGAAAATAAAACTATTAAGGTCGTTGTTGATAAAAAAGATGGCAGTGTAAATGATGCTAATGGTATAATTAAAATAATTATGGAAGAAACTAAAAATGAGTATCAAGTAGAAGTTAAGTTTATTGAGTCTTGAATTTTTTCTTGATTTTATATACAATAAAGGTATATAAAAGGAGCATTTGTTATGAGTCAAGAATATTATTCAGTAGAAAAAGAAACAAATTTGGGAGCTTTAAATATTGGGTTAAATGTATTTCAGTCAATTGTTATTAAAGCTGTAGAATCAATTGATGGCGTAGATTTTGAAGGAAATATGATTCCAATGCCTGGTAGTGGACCAGTAACAGTACGCTTAAATAAGAACAATCAGGTAATTGTTGATGTCGCTATTTTAATTGATTACGGTTTGAATGTTACATCTACAACTAATGCATTACAAAACAAGATAGCACAAAGCTGTTTTGAAATGACAGGAATAAAAAATATTAAAGTCAATATTGAAGTTAAAGGTATTAATTTTTAAAGATTATCTTTTGATAATCTTTTTATTTATTTATTTTAAGATATAAATATGGTAAAATCATCTTAGATATTTTGGAAGGACGGTTTAAATGAAAAAATATAGAAAAAAATTAATTAGAGAAAAAGCAGTTATTGCGATTTATCAAAAATTACTCGTTGATATAAATGAAGATGAAGTACGTGAATATTTAAATAGTGATAAAGATCTTGTTAGTGATAAAGATGATTATGATTATTGTTTTATGTTAATTACAAGCATTGCTAATGAGATTGAAAAATATAAATCAGAAGTAGCTAAATATTTGAAATCAGGCTGGACTATTGATAGATTATCTAAGATGGAGCTGGCAATTCTTTTAGTAGGATGTTATGAATTATTAGAAACAAAACAGAGTAAGGAAGTTATTATTAATGAAGCTGTTGAACTTTCAAAAAAATATTGTGATGAAGATGCTTATAAATTTGTTAATGGATTATTGAATAAGATCAAGTAATGGAAAAAAAATATTTAACAGTCAGCGCTTTAAATCGTTATTTAAAAGCCCGAATCGATGCTGACGAACAGTTGCAAAAAATATTAATAAAAGGTGAGATTTCCAATTTTAAGCATCATAGTTCAGGACATCTTTATTTTACTTTAAAAGATGAATATTCAAGAATAAATGCTGTTATGTTCGCTTCGAAAGCTAAAAAAATTCCTTTTAAACTAGAAAATGGAATGAAAGTGCTGATACAGGCTAGTGTATCTGTATATGACGTTGCTGGAACATATCAGCTATATGTTGATAATATTGAGCAGGATGGTTTAGGAAATCTTTTTTTAAGATATGAACAGTTAAAAAAACAGCTTCTTTTAGAAGGCTTATTTGATTTAGATCATAAATCAAAGATTCCTAAATTTCCTAGTAAAATTGCTGTTTTATCAGCATATCCTAGTGCTGCATTAGCCGATATTGTAAGAACGATCAAGTTAAGATTCCCTGTTGTTCGCGTAATCGTATTTCCTATTCCGGTTCAAGGAAAGGATGCCTATTTGCAAATAATGAAAACTTTGAGTTACGTTGATAGTTTAGGTTTTAGTACTATTATTATTGCTCGTGGCGGTGGCTCTTTGGAAGATTTATGGAATTTTAATGAGGAGGCCTTAGCTAGAACGATATATAGTTGTAAAACACCTATCATCAGTGGTGTGGGACATGAGGTTGATTTTACGATTTGTGATTTGGTTTCTGACTATCGGGCTGCTACACCAACGGCAGCAGCGATCAAAGCAACACCAGATTTAGTGGAATTACAACAAAATGTAAATAATTTACAGTATACGCTAAATACCTTAATGAAACAAAAAATTGCTTTGAATAAACAAGCCCTTACAAAGATAAAATCATTTTACTTATTTAAAAATCCTGATAAATTATTTGAAGATAAAAAAGCTAAAGTAGATTACTTATATGACCGCCTAAATGATGTTTTTGCTTATAATTTAACGAATCAGAGTAATAAAATGAAACATTTGATACAATCTTTTGAGCATCAAACTAATTTATTTACAATTACTCAGCAAAATCATATAAATCTAATGATGCAGGCAATGCAGCAGTTAATGAAGCAAAAAATTCAATCTGATCAGGAAAAGTTTTATTTTACATTATCAAAATTAAATACTCTTTCTCCTTTAAAAACACTTGAAAGAGGATATGCAATCATATTAAAAGACGAAAAACTTATCTCTTCATCATTAGATCTTAAATCAGGAGATAAAGTTGAAATCAAAATGAAAGACGGCATGAAAAATGCTATTATTGAATAGAGGTAAATTATGGACAATATTACATTTGAACAAGCTATGAAGCGACTTGAAGAAATTATTAAAGAACTTGAAGATAATCAAACATCGTTAGAAAATAGTGTCGAGCTATTTCAAGAAGGGATTAAACTATCTAAAATTTGTAGTGATAAATTAGCGGGAATTGAAGACAAAGTAGCTAAAATCTTAGTTGATGGAAAATTGGAAGATTTAAAGATCGAGGAATAGCGGATGGAAAAATTAATTAGTGAAATAAATGACAGGCTATTACAAATAATTGATAGATTTCAAGATTCGACTGTTAAAGAAGCAATGCGATATTCATTAATGGCAGGCGGTAAAAGAATTCGGCCGGTGATGATGCTGCAAATAATTAGAAGTTATAACATTGATTATCATGACTATATTGATGCTGCCTGTGCAATAGAAATGATTCACACTTACTCATTGATTCATGATGACCTGCCAGGTATGGATAATGATGATCTACGACGCGGTAAGCCAACATGTCATAAACAGTTTGATGAAGCAACAGCGATTTTAGCCGGAGATGGTTTGTTAAATGAAGCAGTAAATGTTATTTTAGAAGCAGATTTTAATAATGAATTAAAAATCTCGTTACTACAAACTTTGTATCAGGCAAGTGGTGTAAATGGCATGATTTTAGGACAAGCATTAGATATGAAGTATGAAAATCAAAAAGCTGATCAACAGGAATTAGATTTGATTCATCGTCATAAGACCGGTGATTTAATTAGTGCAGCGATGAAAATGGGTGCTTTGATTGCTAATAAAAATGATGCTGCTATTTGGCAGGAAATTGGCTATAAAATAGGATTAGCATTTCAAATTCAAGATGATGTTCTTGATGTAATTGGAAATAGTGAAATTTTAGGAAAAAACGTAGGTAGTGATATTGAAAATCATAAATCCACTTATGTTTCTTTGATGGGAATCGAAAAGTCTCAAGAAATAATTGAACAGTATTTTAATGAGGTAGATGAACTTATCAATAAATTAAAAATTAATCATGAAGTGATTTTAGAAATAATAAAAAAAATAAAGAGAAGAGTGAAATAATGGATCTAAATAAAATTAAAGATCCCTCTTTTTTAAAAGAGCTGGATATTAGACAATTAAATCAATTAGCCTCGGATATCCGTGAATTTTTAATTAATAATATTTCAAAAACTGGAGGCCATCTTTCAAGCAATTTAGGTGTAGTTGAATTAACAATTGCTTTACATTATGTTTTTAATTCACCTAAAGATAAAATCTTCTTTGATGTGGGACACCAGTCTTATGTTCATAAGATCCTTACAGGTCGAGCTAGTCAATTTAATACTTTGCGGAAATACCAGGGGTTATCAGGATTTCAAAAACGTTGTGAAAGTGAGCATGATGTGTGGGAAGCAGGACATTCCTCAACGGCATTAAGCGGTGCTGTAGCAATGGCAATCGCCCGCGATTTAGATAAGCAAAATTTTAGTGTTATTCCTGTCATTGGTGACGCCGCAATGGTTGGCGGGGAATCTTTAGAAGCTTTAAATCATCTTGGTTCTATCAACAATAAAGTTATCATTATCTTGAATGATAACCAAATGGCAATAGGTAAAAGTGTTGGCGGTTTTAATGATTTTTTGTCTTCAATAAGACTTAGCGGAACTTATAATAATTTGAAAGAAGATTATCGTAACATTACTTCAAAAAATAAATTTGGTAAAATGATTTTTAATATTTCTAAACGCGTCAAAGATTTTGTAAAGCATGGTTTGATCGATGACACAATTTTTGAGGATTTTGGTGTTGATTATTTAGGACCTGTCAACGGACACGATTTTGATGATCTAATCAGAGTTTTGAATCTAGCAAAAGCTTCTAAAACAAGTGTTGTTGTTCATGTAGTTACCAAAAAAGGAAAAGGGTATCGCTATGCCGAAAATGATTTTGCTGGTAAATGGCACGGAATTGCACCATTTAATATTAGTGATGGAACAATAAAAAATCCCGAACCTGAAGATAAAACGACCTGGTCTAAATTAGTTGCTGATCATATTGAAAAAAAGATGGCAAGTGATCAAGATATCGTTGCGATTACACCAGCAATGATTCATGGTTCCGCGATGGATAGTATTTTTGTACATTATCCTGATCGCAGTTTTGATGTTGGAATTGCTGAAGAGCATGCCTTGACTTTTACCGCTGGTCTATCTATTGCGCATAAAAAACCGTTTATTTCTGTATATTCGTCTTTTTTACAGCGTGCTTATGATCAAATCAATCATGATATTGCCAGAATGGATCTTGGCTGTTTAATTTGCGTTGATCGTTGTGGTTTTGTTGGAGCTGATGGTCCTACTCATCATGGTGTATTTGATTTAGGAATTTTAAATCCTTTACCAAACGTTATTATTTGTACTCCAAGTAATAGTAAAGATGTTAAAAGATTTATTAATACATACTTAAAATATAATGATCATCCTTATATTTTAAGAATTCCTCGTGGAAGTATCGAAATTGATGATACAGAGGTTGAAGAAATCTTACCGATTGGTAAATGGTCAGTTGAAGGCTTTGATGATCATGAGATAACTATTATTAGTTATGGTCAAAACGTAAATATGATTCGTGATTTTTATAAAGATAAAGATATTAAAATTCGCTTAGTAGATGCTAAGTTTATTAAACCGATGGACTTTGAACTATTGGATAGACTAGTTGATGATAAACCATTGATCGTATATGAAACGGAATTAAAAATAAATTCTTTATCTAGTAATATTGCTTATTATTATAGTCAAAAAGGAATTTTAAAGCGTATTTATAGTTTTGGCGTTGATGACCATTTTTCTGTTCAGGGTAGTATCGAAGAAATTTTAAAAGATGAAGGATTAGATATGGAATCATTTTATCAAAAGGTTAAGGAGATAATTGATGAAAAAAGAGAGAATTGACGTCTTATTAGTTGAACATGGTTTTTTTGATTCGCGCGAAAAAGCTAAACGAGCAATCATGGCTGGAATTGTTCATGATGATTATGATATAATTGATAAACCAGGGACAAAGATCCCAATCGATTCTAATTTACATGTTAAAGGAAATATCATGCCTTACGTATCCAGAGGTGGTTTAAAACTGGAACGAGCTTTAAAAGAATTTTCTTTAGATCTTAAAGATAAAATTATGGTTGATATTGGCAGTTCAACCGGTGGTTTTACTGATTGTGCGTTACAAAACGGTGCTAAATTAGTATACGCAGTAGATGTCGGAACTAACCAGTTAGTTTGGAAACTACGCAATGATCCTCGTGTAATCGTAAAAGAACAGACAAACTTTCGTTATGCTACGATTGAATTGTTTGAAAATGGAGTTCCTTCTTTTGCTACGATCGATGTTTCGTTTATATCTTTAAAATATATTTTTGATGCTTTAAAAAATATATTAAGTTCTAATGATCAAGTTGTGGCATTAATAAAACCGCAATTTGAAGCAGGTCGTGAAGATGTTGGTAAAAAAGGGATCGTTAAAGATAAAAAAATTCATTGTCGTGTTATTGAAAAAGTAATTGAATTTGCTAGAGCGGATGGCTTTATTTTAGAAAAGCTTACATATTCACCAATAACTGGTGGAGAAGGAAATATTGAGTTTTTAGGATTATTTGTTAAAGAAGGCAAAGAAACCGCTATTGATATTGAAAATGTAGTGGAGAGCGCACATAATTGTTTTGAAGGATAGGTGAAAAAATGTTAGAGAGTATCTATATTGAAAATTTTGCAATCATTGATCGTTTGGAAGTATCTTTTCATGATCAGATGACGGTTTTAACTGGTGAAACTGGTGCTGGTAAATCGATTATTATTGATGCAATTGGTCAATTGATGGGTAATCGCAGCCAAACCAGCTTTATAAAAAGCGGCTGTAATGAGTCATTTATCGAAGGAATTTTTACGATTAAAGATAATTCTTCGGTTTTAAATAAATTGAAGGAATATCGAATTGAATTTGATGATAAACTAGTAGTATCAAAATCTTTTAATCGTGATAATAAAACAGTTATTAAAATAAATTATCGAAATGTTTCAAAAATGGTTTTACAATCTATTATGAGTGAATTAATTGATATTCATTCTCAATTTGAAACACATAGTTTATTTGATCCTAATAATCATATAAATATTTTAGACAATTATATTGGCAACTCTCTAACAGTTTTAAAAAAACAATATTTAGATGTTTACCAAGAATATAAAGAAACAAAAAAACTTTACCAAAAAACAATTGAAGAAGAACTAAGTGATGAGCAGTTAGAATTTTATCAAAGTCAGCTAGATGAAATTAATAGTATTGATCTATCAGCAATCGATGAAGAAGAGTTAGAACAAGAAAAAAAAGCATTACTAAATTATGAAAAAACTAATGAAAAAATCACTAATTATCGCCATTATATCAGTGGTAGTCAAGGTGTATTAGCACTTTTAAATAGTGCTATAAATGAATTAGAAACACTTGGTGAACAGCCTGCTTATCAAGCTATTTATGAAAAGATGTATGATTTATATTATAATTTGATTGATCTTGATGAAGAGGTACAAGATGAATTTAACAGTAATGATTTTGATGAATATCGTTTAAATGAAATACAAGATACTCTATTTAAGCTAAATCGTTTAAAACGTAAATATGGCCAATCTCTTGAAGCAATTATTGAAGCTAAAAAAGAGCTGGAAAATAAAATAGAAGCTTTTACTAATCGAGAGATATACTTAAATGAATTAAAAAATCAATTAGATACCACTTTTAACAAAGCAACTGAATATGCTAACAAGATTACGACATTACGTAAACAAAAGGCTTTAGAGTTCACTGAACAGGTAATGGTTCAATTAAAATCTTTATATCTTGATAAAGTTATTTTTAAAGTTGCTTTTGGAAAAAAAGAACTGCAAAAAGATGGCCAGGACGAGATAACTTTTTTGATTGCAACTAACCTTGGTCAATCTTTAAAACCATTAAACAAAGTTGCTTCTGGTGGTGAAATGTCAAGAATCATGCTGGCAATAAAGACGCTTTCTTTAGCAACTAGTACTATTGAAACAATTATATTTGATGAAGCTGATACTGGTGTAAGTGGTAAAGTAGCTGAAAGCATTGGTGCTAAAATGCAACTAATTGCTAAAAATCATCAGGTTTTATGTATAACCCATTTAGCTCAGGTAGCTGCATTTGCTAAAAATCATTATTTGATTGAAAAAACTGCTACTAATAATAATACTGAGGTTAAGATTTCTAAATTAGATGAAAATCAAAGTATTAATGAAATTGCTAAATTAATTTCTGGAAAAGATATTTCTAAAGAATCAATCGAGCATGCAAAAAAATTAAAAGCTTGTAGTGAATAATTATTAGCATAGAGACCAAACTAGATTGTAACATTTGTTACAAGGAGGTTTCTATGCTTTTTAAAAAGCTAATACTTTCCTTAATTGTTATTTTAGCCATTACAATTAATCCCATTGCTTTATATGCAATATCATTGATTCCTGGTGGTGATTCAATTGGAATTGAATTAAATTATCAGGGCGTTGTAATAACTGGTGGATATAAAATTAAAACTGCTGATACAATTTATGACCCTTTAGCAGAAGATTTTAAAGTCGGAGATATAATTGTTGAAATTGATGGACAAAAAGTAACTACGATTGAAGAATTAAGTGAATTTATTAAAACTGGTGGTAGTGAGAAAAGTAATTACGATTTAACTATTATCAGAAATAAAGAAAGACTTCATCGTAATCTCCAGGTTTTTTTAGAAAATCAGGAATTTACAACCGGATTATATGTAAAAGATGCTATTTCTGGTGTGGGAACTTTAACGTTCTATAATCCTGCAGATAATACCTTTGGCGCATTAGGACATGCAATGAGTGATACTAAATTAAATACCAATAGTTTACTGCAATCTGGTAATATTTATGAAAGTAGTGTTACGGGAATTAAAAAAGCTTCTCCTAACAGCTCTGGTAATAAAATTGCTGATATTTCTAATATTGAAATAGGTAGTATAAACAGCCATAATCAATTTGGTATTTATGGAACTTATAATTACGATATTTCTAATAGAAAGGCAATGGATACAGCCAGCAAGGATGAAATCAAATTAGGAAAAGCATATTTTTTAACTGTTTTAAATGGTCAGGAAATCCAAAAATGTGAAATTGAAATTACTAAGTTAAATGATCAAGATTCAGTTAAAGAAAAAGGAATTGAGTTTAAAGTAACAGATCAAAATATTATTGATAAGGCTAATGGTATAATTCAAGGAATGAGCGGCTCACCAATTATTCAAGATGATAAGATTATTGGTTGTGTAACGCACGTATCTGGAAATAATCCGATGACAGGTTTTGGTTTGTATATAGAATGGATGTTGGAAATGGAAAAACAAAGATAACAATGGTGCCTTAAGGGCCAAAGTCATTAGTTTAGATGACAAAAATATGCCAGGAGGATGAGACTTAAAAGTTTCTGCTCCTGGTTTTATTTTAAATGACTGTTATTTATCTTTTTTAACCTTACTTTTCATAAATAAACTTTTTTAGTATAATAGTGTCATTGGAGGATTTATATGAATTTTAAAATATTGAAAGAAGCCTTTAAGGAATCTATTCCGGTAATGATGGGATATCTTGTATTAGGTTTTGCCTTTGGCGCTTTGCTTGTAAGTAAGGACTATCCTACTTATTATGCTTTAATTATGAGTTTTTTTATCTATGCTGGCAGTATGCAGTTTGTAACAATATCTCTATTAACAGCTAAAAGTTCACTTTTAAATGCCTTTATCATGACATTAGTAGTAAATGCTAGACATATTGTCTATGGTTTATCAATGTTAAATAGATTTGAAAAAATGAAAGTTTTAAAGCCATATATGATTTTTTCATTAACTGATGAGACTTTTTCACTTTTGATCAAAGATGATCAGCAAAATAAATATGTTAGTTTTTTTATTAGTCTTTTTGATCAGTGCTATTGGATCATCGGGTCATTGATTGGAGCTACCATTTCAAATATTATTACTTTTGATAGTAGGGGATTAGAGTTTTCAATGACAGCATTATTTATAGTAATTGTAATAGATCAAATAAAAAACAGTCAAAATCATCTAGCAACAAAAATAGGTTTTATTGTAAGTATTGTTTCTTTGCTTATATTTGGTAGTGATAATTTTGTAATCGTATCTTTAATTGGAATTATTGGGGCTTTAATATTTAAAAGAAAGGATTTAGAAAATGAATATGAATAGAGATATAATGATAATAATAGTTGTGGCTCTAGGCACCATTTTGACAAGAGCTTTACCTTTTATTATTTTTAATGATCCAAGTAAAAAGCCGGCTTTAATTGATTATTTAGGTAAAGTATTACCATATTCCGTTATGGCCATGCTAGTTGTATATTGTTTAAAAGATATAAATTTTTTTGATTCAAATCATGGCTTACCAGAAATAATCGCAATTTCGATTATTATTGTAGTGCACTTATTAAAAAATAATACATTATTATCGATTATCATAGGGACTATCAGTTATATGATTTGTGTCCAGATGATTTTTATTTAGGAGGGGTTGTGTAATGCAAATAATCTTTCATATTGATTTAAATGCATTTTATGCAAGTGCTGAAATATCAAGAAATCCCAAACTTGAGGGGAAACCGCTTGTTATTTCGGGAAAATCAAAACGAAGTATTATTACTACTGCTTCCTATGAAGCTCGTAAGTTTGGAATCCATTCTGCGATGCCGCTATTTCAGGCTTATCAAAAATGTAAAAATCTAATTGTTTTACCAGCAGATTTTGAATTGTATCATCGCTTATCTAATGATTTTTTTAATATAATAGCATCATATAGTGATATTTTAGAGGTTGCTAGTATCGATGAATGTTACGTTGATGTTACTAAAATTATTCAAAGTAGAAATTGTCATCCGATGCAGTTAGCAAAAGAAATCCAAGATAAAGTTTATAACGAGCTAAATCTTAAATGTTCGATTGGCATTTCGCCAAACAAATTTTTAGCAAAAATGGCTAGTGATATGAAAAAACCAATGGGTATTACGATTTTAACACGATCAAATATCAAAGAATTAATGTGGCCTTTAGATATTAAGGATATGTTTGGAATTGGAAAAAAAACTACACCTCGTTTAAAAGAAGTTGGAATCAATACAATCGGTGATATTGCTAATTATGATAATTATAATAAATTGCGTCAAATCGTTGGTAAAAATGCTTTACTATTATATCGTAAAGCCAACGGAATCGATATTCGCACAGTTGATGCTAAACAAAACGAATTAAAATCTGTAGGCAATTCTACTACATTACCTCATGATACTTTAGATGAGGTCATATTGAGGGATACTTTAAAAAAATTAGCTAAACAAGTTTCTACAAGAGCAATAAAAAGAAATCTTATTTCTAATTCGATATCGATTACAATAAAATACACGCGATTTGAAAGTGTTAATCGACAAACAACTATCAAGTCATATGTAAATGATTATGAAACTATTCTTTCTACTGCTAAGATGCTTTTTGAAGCTCATTATGATGGTCGACCAGTACGTTTATTAGGAATTAGTTTAAATAATACCATCAATAAAAAGGATTATAAAGAGCAGCTGAGTATTTTTGATACTTCTAAAAATGAAGATGATAAGGAAGCGTTAGAAACGATTATAGAAAATATTAATAATAAGTTTGATAAACCGATCGTAACTAAGGCATCAGCTGTTTCTAATAAAGGTATTCAAAAGAAATATTTAAAATAAATGAATAATTATTTATCTTGCTCATAAGTTATATAAACGGAGGACTACTTATGGGCATTATAAATAAAATTTTTAAAAATGAAAAAGTATTAATTAATCTTTTTTCAGTTGTTTTATTAAGCTGCGGGATTATTTTTGGAATTATTTATTATTTTTATGGTAGTGAAAATCTGATTGATTTTTGTAAGTATTTATTTTTTTATAAAGATAATGAAGTAACTAATAATTATAATATATATATGACAATTACTGGTATATACATATTTTTATCTTTGTTTATTTCAACGAGTTTTTTAGGAATGTTTTTTAATAGTTTTATTATTTTTACTAAAGGAATGCAATTTACGATCGCAACTATTTTTTACTTTACTTTAAACGACTTTAGTATTAGTATGTTTTTTTTAGGATATATACCACAATTGTTTATTGAATTATTATTAACGTATGTAATATCAATAATTTCACTTAGGTTATCATTAAATTGTTTTACGATTACATTTATTACTAGAGAAGTGTTTAATAGCCGAAAGATAATAAATTATATTTTAGATTATGTTATTGTAATTTTGATCATTGTAACTTTGTCAATGGCTTTTAAAGTTTATGCACTTTAAGTTAGCAAATCAATGGAAAATTTAATTTTAATCATGATATAATTAGTCATATAAGAGGTGAAGATTGATGAAATTAAAAGATAGTCTAAATGAATACCGACAGTATTTGATCGTTGAAAAGGGATTAAGTAAAAATACTATCTTAGCATACTTAAATGATTTAAATAAATTTTTTATCTATTTAAATGATATTCATCAAATATATGAAATAGAAAATATTTCTAAAGAACATATTCGCCTTTATTTAAAAGAATTATCAAAAATAAACAGTTCTACAAGTATAACGAGAAAGTTAGTTTCTTTAAGAATGTTTTTTGCTTTTTTAGTGAAAGATAAGATCATAGATGTTAATATTATGAATGATTTTGATTTACCAAAAATTGATAAAAAATTACCTGTTGTTTTAAGTGAACAAGAAATGCAGGAAATTTTAGATAGTATCGTTGTTGAAGATCATTTGAGTTCGCGTAATCGCTGCATGTTAGAACTAATGTATGCTACGGGCTTAAGAATATCTGAATTAATTAATTTGAATGTTAGTTCTGTGAATATTTATATGGGTTATATAAAAGTAATTGGAAAAGGGAATAAAGAAAGAATTGTTCCCATTGGTGCAGTTGCAAAAAAAATATTGAGTGATTATTTAAATAATTATCGGGAAGAATTTATCAAAAAAGAATCTTCATTATTATTTTTTAATAATCATGGTAATAAAATGAGTCGCGAAGAGTTTTATATTATTTTAAAACAAATTATTAGACAGACATCAGTAAACAAAAAAGTATCTCCACATACAATTCGTCACAGCTTTGCTACTCATCTTTTAGAAAATGGGGCTGATTTACGTTCGATTCAAGAACTGCTAGGACATAGTGATATAAGCACGACGACAATATACACTCATATATCAAATCAAAAAATAAAAAAAGAATATCAGCAATTTCATCCCCGAATAAAAAAGGATATAGATAAATAATGCATGAATCATGCTGGAAATGGAGGAAAAATGAAATATAAACGAATTTTTTTAATTATATGTGATTCTCTAGGAATAGGTAATGCAAAAGATGCTGTTGCTTTTAATGATCAAGGAGCTAACACTTTAAAACATATTTGTGATTATTGCAATGGTCTAGATTTACCAAATTTAGAAGGCTTGGGCTTAGGTAATCTAGGTGATTTTAAAGGAATCAACCCTTTAAGACTACAGCTTGGCTATACTTTACCATTAAATGAAATTTCTAACGGTAAAGATACTATGACAGGACATTGGGAAATAATGGGATTAAAGACAGGAAAGCCTTTTGTTACTTTTACAGAAACTGGCTTTCCCGACGAATTTATTCAGTTATTTGAAGAAAAAACAGGACGTAAATGCGTCGGTAATAAAGCAGCCAGTGGTACAGCTATACTCGATGAATATGGTGAACATCAAATCAAAACAGGAGATTGGATCGTTTATACTTCAGCTGATTCGGTCTTTCAAATAGCCGCTAATGAGGAAATCATACCTCTAGAAGAGTTGTACGAAGCTTGTCAGATTGCTCGTGAATTAGCAATGGATGAGCGCTGGAAAGTTGGAAGGATAATTGCAAGACCATACATAGGTAAAAGAGCAGGGGAGTTTAAGCGTACCGCTAACCGCCATGATCTAGCTTTAGCACCCTCTAGCAAAACTGTTTTAGATAATTTAAAAGAAAATAATTATGACGTGATTGGTGTTGGTAAAATAGCAGATATTTTTGATAATCAGGGAATTAGTAAAAAAGTAAAAACAGAAAGTAATCATGATGGTATGGCAAAAACGATTGAATTAGCTAAAACAGATTTTACGGGTTTATGTTTTGTCAATTTAGTTGATTTTGATGCTGTTTACGGTCATCGCCGTGATCCTGAAGGATATGGTAAAGCTATTAAAGAGTTTGATACACAATTAGAAGAATTGATGAAATATTTGCATCATGATGATTTATTGATGATAAGTGCTGATCATGGAAATGATCCAACGTATCAGGGAACTGATCATACCCGTGAACAAGTGCCGTTAATAATTTATTCAAAAGAATTATTAAAACCACGTCAATTAGAAGAAATGGATTCTTTTGCAGTTATTGGTGCAACTATTGCTGATAATTTTGAAGTTCCTTTACCAACGATCGGAATTTCAATTTTAAATAAAATAATATAATGGAGATTTTTATGGAAGAAAATAGTAAACGTTTAATAATCACTTCAATTTTAGCCTATGCAGTCGGAACATTTATTTTTGCAGCCGGACTTTTAACTAAAACATCTATCAGTATTATTGCTTTTTATATTATTGCAATGATATTGATTATTTGTGCAATGCTGGCATTGTTTAATAACTATAAAAATAATAAACAAATAAAATTATATCTTTATTTATTTATTGTTGGTTTTGTTTTTATTATTATTAATACAGCAGCATTTATTAATAATTTAATATTATAAAAAGAAGTTTTTAACTTCTTTTTATATTCTTTCATTTAAGCCTTTTTTCATTCTAAGATTATCAGCAATTAAAACAATGAACTCGGAATTAGTAGGTTTAAATAGATCTGTTCTTTTCAAGATATCATTAATTTTTTTACCATCATCTTGATTCCAGGCAGTCTTAATGGCATGACGGATAGACTTTTCAACTCTTGAAGCTGTTGTGCTGTACTGGCGAGCAATATCGGGATATAGTTTTTTTGTTATCTGAGTAAAATATTCAATATTATTATATACTAAGATAATAGCTGTTCGTAAATACAAGTAACCATTAAGATTAACAGAAATACCTGTCTTTTTTAGAATTATACTAATTTCATTTTCTAATTTAATCATTTCATATTTTTTAGAAGTTTTAGAAAGATTAATTATTTTATCATCTACATTTATAATTGAATCAATTGTTGAAAGAAAAGAATCAATGTCTATAGGTGATTTTATACAATATGTGACCTCTAAATCATTTAATAATTTAGATATAATTGGATTATTAAAACTTGTCATACAAATTACTTTTTTATATGCTGTTTCATTTAATTGCTTTAATTTTTGTAAAACACTTATACCATCAATTTTAGAAAGCATCAAGTCAATTATTAATAGATCACAACTATTATGTGATAAATAACTAATACAATTTAAAGCATTATTACTAACTTCTAAAATATGATATTTATTTGTTGATAATAGTTTTGTACTTAAGATAGATGCTAATCTTATATCTTCTTCTAAAATATATATTGTATCTTTTTTCATGGTTTAACTCCTTTCATCGATCGACAAAAACAATTATATTGTTACATAAATGTAATTAAAAGATACACTTTATAATTTGATAATAAATTTATTAAATTATAAAGTGTGTTTAATGATTATAATAAATAATTCGCCATAAAGTGTTATTATATAAAGGTTTTTGACGAATAATAACGAAAGCATAAATTATTAAATACTAGATTTATTTTAAATAAAATTTACATAATATTAATTATGCGAAGTTGAATATATTATTATTTTATTTAAGATAGAAAATAAAAGGATTGGATGATAATATCCAATCCTTTATAAGTATTAAGTATGAAAATTATAACTTTCCTTTTTTTAGCTTATCTGTTTCAAAAGAATCATATAATTTAGTAATATAATCTCCATTAAAGCAAGCTAAACATAGACCACATTTATGTTTTTCTTTATTATAATGAATTGATTTATCAATTCCTTCTTCACTAATAAAAGCTAATGAATCAGCTTCAATATACGTACATAATTCTTCAACTGATAATTTATTAGAAATCAATTCATCCATCGTTGACATATCAACACCGTAAAAACATGGCCATTTAATTGCTGGTGAAGCAATTCTTACATGAACTTCTTTAGCACCAGCTTCTTTTAATAAACGAACAATGCGTTTTGAAGTAGTCCCACGGACAATTGAGTCATCGATCATGATTACTCTTTTACCACATACAATTGATGAAACAGCAGAAAGTTTCATTCTTACTCCCTGTTCTCGCATTTCCTGAGTTGGCTGGATAAAAGTTCTTCCTACATATTTATTTTTTATTAAACCCATTTCATAAGGAATACCTGAAGCTTCAGAATAACCAATAGCAGCAGATATTGAAGAATCAGGAACTCCAATTACTAAATCAGCATCTACAGGAGCTTCTTTATATAATTGTTTACCAGCTAATTTTCTTGTTGTATGTACATTGATACCATCTAAATTACTATCAGGACGTGAAAAATAAATATATTCCATCGCACATATTTTATCTGTTACATCTTCAGTATATAATTTAGATTTTAACTCGTTATTTTTCACTCTAACAATTTCACCAGGCTCTAAATCACGAACAAATTTAGCTCCAACAACTTCAAAAGCACATGTTTCCGATGAAAAAATATAAGCACCATTAGGCAATTGACCAATAGATAATGGTCTTAATCCATATTTATCACGAGCAACATAAAGAGCATTTTCAATTAAAATCAAAAATGCAAAAGCACCATCTAAACGATTTAATGATTTACAGATACGGTCAATCATATGCCCTTCTTCACGCATAATTAAATGACCCAAGATTTCAGTATCTGATGTACTAGAGAAAATACTCCCCTTTTTTTCTAATTCAGCCTTTAAAACATTAGCATTAACAATATTACCATTATGAGCAATTCCCAAAGAACCATTTAAAGTTCTAAATAATAATGGCTGGACATTAGCAATTCCGCCACCTCCAGCAGTAGAATAGCGAACATGTCCGATTGCATAATCACCTTTCATCTTATTAATTTTTTCTTGATCAAAAACTTCAGAAACCAAACCTTCACCTTTTTGAATCGATAAAGCTTCGTGATCTTTTACTACGATTCCAGCTGCTTCCTGTCCACGATGTTGTAAACTGTGTAAGCCATAGTAGCACATCGCTGCAGCATGTTCATAGCCACATACTGCAAAAACTCCACATTCTTCATGCAATTGTCGATCTTGTAAAAACATTTATTGCTGACCTCCTTGAATTCCATTACATTTTATAATGCATTAAAGGTATAGTCAATATTTATAAGCACTCATTTATATAAAAATTATTATCTTGACAATTATTTTTTAAGAAATTTGTTAACATTGTACAAATAAATGTGCATTCACCATTGATTTTGGCCTGTAAATCACTTTCAACAATTATTTCTTTATTGAAATTACCAAAATAATTAAGTATTTCATTTAATTCATTTTGATTCAAATATATGATTTCAGAAATTTTAATTGTTGTTGCATCTTCACTGTAGATAACATATCCCACTGCTTTGGTATCATGATAGAATACTTTGATTTCTTCTTTAAAAGCAATACAACGTGGAATTAAATAATTCTCGTAATATTCGATATCTCTTTTACGATATCCATTAAAATTTTCACAAAAACAATTATATAAATTCACTAACTTATTATAATTGTAAATCTCAATTACTTTAAGTTTAGATGGAGATGAATATGATCGAATATCAACTTTTGTGATTTTATGAAAATAATCTTCATTAAATCCAAATTGATAATATAATTCAGGATGATATGCTTGTAACATTATTTTAGCATTTTGATATTTAGGTAATCCTAAAACATGATTCATCAGTTTTTTCATCATCCCCTGCCTTTGATAGTTTTTATCAGTCGCTACTCCTAAAATAAAATACACTGACTCTTCTTTATTTTCTAAAAAAATAGTATAAGGAACAATTTGTAACATGGAAGCAATATGATGATCATTTTTTAAAAGATAAGTATTTTCTTTTTGATAGCGATTTATAAAATAGAAATTTGTAGACATTTCATCCTCATCTTTAAAACTATTACGCCATAGATCAATAATACCATATAAATCATTATTATCAGCTTGAACAATTGATTGTTCATTCAAAACGATAGTATATTTTTTTATCATTTTGATAGGATGAAGCATTTGCTTTGCTTTTCGTAGTGACTCTAAGCCCATATCTTCTTCACGATTTACAAATTCATATCCATCGTAGTTTTTTTCTAAGAAAAATTTACCTATTGCTACATAGAGTCCGCGAATATCTTTGTTAGCTTTTTCGACATGGATTTGAATAGTATTATGTTTTAGTGGTGAAGCAATAATAAAAGCTTCTAATTTATTATCAATATAGATACATCCAGTTTTAATATTCAATTCATGACGATGAACTAATAAATATACGATTCCAATATATTCTGAAATAACACTTTCCTCAATATGCTTTGAAAAATCCCATTTTTTTAAACATTGAAGTACATTATCAATATCTTCATCTTCAATCTCTTTATATACATAATTAGGATTCTCTTTAAGAAAAGCATTAAAATGATTGCGCCTTTTTTGCATTTTTTTACCTGAAAGTGTTTCTAATGAAGCTTTACTATAAATATAATCATCAAAATCATCATTATGGAGATATAAAAATTTGTCTCCATACAGATCTTGAATCAATTGTTTTGATTTTTCTACTGCTAGATCAATTTTAAAAGAAAAATTATAATCTTTTGCATATTTTATCATATATTCAAGCGCTTCATGATAATATTCTGGCTTACAAAATGGCATAGCAAAAAACTTTTCATTCATGTAAGTATGTAACATGATCATAAAATGATCTTTGATTTCATAATAAATTTCATATTCATGATCCCACATCATCATTGTTACAAAATTTGAATTATAACCTTCATAATCAGCATCATCTAAATATGGTTTGATTTTTTGATAATCACTTAATAATAATTTTTGCATATTTCTCCCTATCTATTTCCTAACATTGCATTAATAAATTGTTTAGCTGTTCTCCCTGAAAATCCACCGTAACGAATTTCCCAAGTTAAAGCTTTTTGATGTAATTCCTCTTGAGGCATTTGTAGATTATATTGTTTTGCTAAACCGTCTACGATTTCTAGGTAATCTTGACGATTTGGATGAGTATATAGTATTTTTATTCCAAATCTTGAACTTAATGATGTTTTTTCCTGTTTAGCATCATTTACATTAACTTCATCCTGATCTTGACGATCACTCCATGTTTGTTTGACTAAATGGCGACGATTGCTAGTAGCATAAATCAATATATTATCAGGCTTTTTCTCTAACCCGCCTTCAATAACCGCTTTTAGATATTTATATTCTATTTCAAATTCTTCGAATGATAAATCATCCATGAATAGAACAAATTTATAGTTACGTGATTGTAGTTCTTGGATGATACTTGGTAAATATTTAAACTGGTGTTTATAAATTTCAATCATTCTTAGACCATCTTTATAATATTCGTTTAATAGTGCTTTAATGCTGCTGGATTTACCAGTTCCGCTATCACCATAGAGTAGAACATTATTAGCTTTTTTACCAGCTAAAAAAGCTTCAGTGTTTTGAGTGAGTTTTAGTTTTTGACTTTCGTATCCTATTAATTGATCCAAACGTCCATTACCTATATGTATTATAGGGCTAATTTGATGATTTTCATAACGAAATGCTTTATTTAATCCAAATTTTCCAACACCATAAGTTAAAAAGAATTTTTCTAAAATATTATAAAATTGTTCTACATCTTTACAATTAGATAAATTATTTTGCAATGATCTTGAGATTTCAAATAATTCTTGATTGATTACGGGTCTTGATGGTGTAAAGTTAGTAATAAGATCTTGTTGTAAAGGCGACAATGAACTAAAGTCAGTATTAAACATTTCAAAAATAACTTTGAAATCATTGATAACAATATTTTTTAGATTATCAGCAATAGCGGCTTTTCTTTCTAATGCTAAAGTAAATGAATTTTCATTATTAATTAATAAGTGTGTTAATAGACTGTTGAACAAATCACCATATAAATTATACTTTTCAGCTAATTTGATCAGTAATGAAACAAAATAGTTAGCATTTTCTAAATTATTATTTTTAATAATCTCATCATATATTTTAAAACATTCTTTTATATCATCATTTTTGTATAATGGGAAAAATATTATTAAATCATTCATACTTATATTATCCTTTCTAAATAATTAAAAAGACGAAAATTCGTCTTTTAATTTTTAAAACTGTGAATCGGAGCAGGAATTCTTCCCCCACGATTAATAAATTCACTACATCCAAAATTATTTACTGGCATGATAGGCGCATAACCTAGCAATCCACCGAATTCAACAACTTCGCCAACTTCTTTTCCAATCACGGGAATAATTCTAACAGCCGTTGTTTTTTGATTGATCATTCCAATTGCCATTTCATCGGCTATTATTCCAGAAATAGTAGTTGCTTCAACACTTCCAGGAATAGCGATCATATCAAGACCTACTGAGCATACACATGTCATAGCTTCTAATTTTTCAAGTGTTAAAGCTCCTCTATTGACAGCATTGATCATTCCCTGGTCTTCACTGACTGGGATAAAAGCCCCACTTAATCCACCAACATATGAAGAAGCCATAACGCCTCCTTTTTTTACTTGATCATTTAAGATTGCAAGTGCTGCAGTTGTTCCTGGAGCCCCAACACTGTCTAAGCCCATACCCTCAAGACAATCAGCAATACTATCACCGATTGCTGGAGTTGGTGCCAATGATAAATCAATGATTCCAAATGGAATATTTAATCTTTCAGATGCTTCTAAAGCTACTAACTGGCCGACCCGAGTAATTTTGAAAGCTGTTTTTTTAATGATTTCACATAGTTCACCAAAATCTTTACCTTTAGCATTTTCAATTGCGGTTTTAACTACACCAGGGCCACTTACACCGACGTTAATAACGGCATCAGCTTCACTTACACCATGAAATGCTCCAGCCATAAATGGATTGTCATCAGGTGCATTGCATAAAACAACTAGTTTAGCACAACCAATAGAATCGTCTTCTTTAGTTAGTATCGCGGTATCTTTAATGATTTCACCCATTAATTTAACAGCATCCATATTGATTCCCGTCTTCGTAGAACCAACATTAACAGAACTACAAACATTATTAGTTACTTTCATTGCTTCCGGAATAGATCTAATTAATAATTCTTCAGCTTTAGTCATTCCTTTAGATACGATAGCACTATAACCACCAATAAAGTTTACCCCAGTTTCATGCGCACACTTATCTAATGTTTTTGCGATTTTAACAAAATCAGCAGTACTCTTGCATGCGTTAGAACCAACAAAACCAATTGGTGTTACAGATATTCTTTTATTGACGATCGGAATTCCATATTTCATCTCAATTTGTTTTCCAGTCGATACTAAATCTTTTGCTACAGTAGTAATTTTTTTATAAATATTTTCACATAAAACATCAATATCATGATCCATACAATCCAATAAACTGATACCTAAAGTAATCGTTCTTACATCAAGATTTTCTTGTTCAATCATTTTATTTGTTTCTGCTACTTCAAATAAATTAATCATCTATAACTTCTCCTTAAATACGATGCATTTTATTAAAAATATCTTCATGCTGTAATTTTATATTAACGCCAATTTCATTTCCTAATTTATCTAATTCTTCACAGATAGTACCAAATTCATCAGTTATTGAACTTAATTCCACAATCATCATCATATTGAAATATCCTTGAATAATAGTTTGTGAAATATCTAAAATATTTACTTGTTTTTTAGCTAAATAAGTACATACTTTAGCAATAATTCCAACTTGATCTTTACCTACAACTGTAATAATCCCCTTTTGCATATAATAACCTCCTAATTATTTAGGTTATTATAGCATAATCATATCCAACAAAAAAGAGCTAAATTAAATAATTTTTCGACTCTTTAATTATTAAAAAAGACTGCCTGGCAGTCTATGTAATTAATTATTTGTTAAGTAATTTTTTAGCAAATTCGTAAACAGCTTTACCATTCATCATTCCATAATCTTTCATTTCAATTACATCAAGCGGTATATCTTTTCCTGCTTCTTCTATAAGTTTTTCAACTTCACTTTTAGCATATCTAACTTGGGGTCCAAGTAAAACACAATCAACAGTATTTATCATTTTTCCCCCTTCACTTAAAGGTAAAGCAAAAATTTCAACATCATCACCAGCTTCTTTAGCGGCCTTTTCCATTTTTGTTACTAATAAGCTAGTAGACATCCCAGCTGCACATATTAACATAATTCTTGTTTTCATAATTTTCTCTCCTTTATTTCAATTCATATAAAAAGGGCATTATAAAAAACGCCCGTTTTATCTGTTTAGACAAGCTTTTCTATTAACCAATCATTTTCATTGCAGTTTCAAAAACAGCTTTACCATTCATCGTTCCATAATCTCTCATATCGATAACATCTACAGGAATAGGACCCGCTTTACGCCCAGCAGCAAGTTTTTCAATAGCAGCTTTTTGGAATCTAACTTGAGGTCCAAGTAAGATGCAGTCAACTTCTTCCAATACTCTTGGTGCATCAGAGAAAGGCAATGCAAAAATTTTACATTCAACACCAGCTTCTTTAGCAGCACTTTCCATTTTTGTTACTAATAAGCTAGTAGACATCCCAGCTGAACATACTAATAAAATAGTTTTCATATACTGTACCCTCCTTTTTTCTACCTGTTTTAATTTTACAACGAATGTTGTTAGATGTAAACACTTTCTTAAATCTTTTTTTTGCTTTTTCAATATCATTATTTAAGTTTAAATCTAAATTTCACTCTTAAATTCACAATTTTTTAATATATAAAAGATATAATAAGATATCATAACACATGTTTTTTTATAATAGAGGAAGTGATGATTATACGACTTTTAGTTCTTAGTGATACCCATCTACAAAACCATCTTTTAAAAAATATAACTGACAAATATCCTGATATGGATCACTATATTCATTGTGGCGATTCATCATTAAAAAACGATGATCCACTATTAAAAAAATATCTTACTGTTAATGGCAATCATGATCGACCAGGAACATTTAAAACGAATCTTATTTTTAATGTCGGGAAATATCGTTGTTTAATTACTCATGGTAATAAATTTAATATTTATTATGGCAATGAGGAGTTACTGGTATTTATGAAAAAAAAGCATATTGATATTACATTTCATGGGCATACTCATGTACCTGCGTATACTATTATTGAAAATAAGTATATTATTAATCCTGGCAGTGTAATGATGAACCGTGGCAGTTATGGTTTTGGTACATTTGCAATCGTTACTATTATCGTAAGCGTCAAATAGCATACACCTAACAGTAAAAAACATCTCAATATATAATAATAGAGTCATCAATAAGTGGAGGTGTTAATATGACAAAA
>NZ_JMLH01000007.1:0-60927 GCF_000686665.1 Thomasclavelia saccharogumia DSM 17460
ATAACTAATTTAATTTGATAATATTTTATTCAAATTATTTTATGCCGAGAAAACTTATTTATAGTGGATATTCCTAAGTTATACTTTTTCATAAGCAAAATCTTCTTGATTTTGCTTGGTTTTAACGGTTCTTAGGAATTTGGCTCCACTGTAAATAAGGAAATTGGAATAAATTAATTTGATTGTTTGTGCCATTATATTTTGCTATTTTTTACTAATTAGCTCATATCTTTTACTTCTGTTATCCAATTTAATTTGCCAAAAATTTGTTAAAATAAAATGCTAATCAACAGTCATAAATAAGTTATCTTTCATTTTATCCCTCCTTCCTATTGACCTATTTATCGGTCAATTTACATGTATTATAACATCACTTTTCTATAATATCAATATTTTTGAACTTATTTTAGTTCATTTTTATATACTTTTTGAACTATATTTGATATAATCATATTGCATTATTCATAATTTTAGATTATACAAGGAGGTGTGAGCTTATGTCATTTGGATCTCAATTAAGACGTATACGTAAGTTCAAAGGGTTAGACCAAGCAGAACTTGGTAAACGTATTGGTTTATCTGATAAGTCTGCATATGCAACAATTTCACAATACGAACGTGGAGCCAAGAAACCCAGAAATAAAGAAACAATTTATAAGCTTGCTGATGCATTAGGTGTATCTCCATTTATGTTAGAAGAACCTGATATAGAACATGGAGAAAAAGTCATACATACTTTATTTTGGCTTGCAATAACTTACGGTTTGGAAATTGATGAATTAGACGGTCAACCTATTTTTCGTTTTAATCAAAACAAATTCGGTGTTGTGCAAAATGATGTCCTACAGGATCAATTGCAAGATTGGCTAGAAATTGCAAAGAAAGAGAGAACAGGACTTTTTGCAACTGTAAAACTTTATGACTGGATGTTAAGTTATCCAATCACAGAGAACAATTTTATTTCAAAAGAACTTAACGAATTTGAATTTGATACAATTGAAGAACTTGAAAAAGCATATTACAAAGCATTACATAAAAAATATAGTTCTGAGATCAAAGTGGAAGATAAAGATTAATCTTCCTTTTTTCTTACCTCCTTACCATACTTGATATTTTATAAATATCAATTTATTTAAGATAAATAGTCAAGTGATGTTATAGTGTGTATCAAAAGTGTATCATTTAAACTTCAATAAACAAAAAAAGCTCGATTTAATCGAACTTTTCTCTATTTACTATACTATTCAAACTCTATTGTCCCTGGTGGTTTTGAAGTAATATCATACATTACTCTGTTTACCCCACGAACCTCATTTATAATTCTAGACATAACTTTATTTAATACTTCATATGGGATTTGAGCTGCTTCAGCAGTCATGAAATCAATTGTATTAACTGCACGTAATGCAACAGCATAATCATACGTTCTTTCATCACCCATAACACCTACAGAACGCATATTTGTTAAGGCTGCAAAATATTGACCAATCGATCTATCTAAACCAGCTTTAGCAATCTCTTCTCTATAGATTGCATCAGCATCTTGAACGATTTTAACTTTTTCACCAGTAACTTCACCAATAATTCTGATTCCAAGTCCCGGTCCTGGGAAAGGTTGTCTAAAGACTAAATATTCAGGAATACCTAATTCTAACCCAACTTTACGAACTTCGTCTTTGAAAAGATCACGTAATGGTTCAATGATTTCTTTAAAATCTACAGCATCAGGTAATCCGCCCACATTATGATGAGATTTAATTACTGCTGATTCTCCACCTAAGCCGCTTTCAACAACATCTGGATAAATAGTTCCTTGAACTAAGAAATCTACAGCTCCGATCTTTTTAGCTTCTTCTTCAAAAACACGAATAAATTCTTCACCAATAATTTTACGTTTAGCTTCTGGTTCTGTAACGCCTTTTAATTTTGCATAATATCTTTCTTGAGCATTAACACGAATAAAGTTTAAATCATATTGCCCTTCTGGTCCAAATACAGCTTCTACCTCATCACCTTCATTTTTACGAAGTAATCCATGATCAACAAAAACGCAAGTTAATTGATTCCCAATTGCTTTAGATAATAATACTGCTGCAACAGAAGAATCAACACCACCAGATAAAGCACATAATACTTTACCATTACCGACTCTTTCTCTAATCGCTTTGATTTGCTCTTCAACAAATGAATCCATGCGCCAGTCACCACTACAATTACATACATCTAAAACAAAGTTAGATAAAATATTTTTTCCATATTCAGTATGTAATACTTCTGGATGGAACTGAATTGCATATAACTTTTGATCAGCATTTTCACAAGAAGCTACCGGACAATCTTTTGTATAAGAAGTGATTTTAAAACCTGGTCCAATCTTAGAAATATAATCGAAATGACTCATCCAGCAAATCGATTCTTCAGGAACCCCTTTAAATAACTTAGAATCTTTATCACTTATGATTAAATTAGATTTACCATATTCTCTAACATCAGCTCTTTCAACTTTACCACCCAAAATATGCTGCATCAACTGCGCCCCATAACATAAACCTAATACTGGAATTCCTAATTCAAATAATTCCTTTTTATATGTTGGAGAATCTTCCAAATAACAGCTGTTAGGACCACCAGTTAAGATAATTCCTTTAGGATTCATTTCTTTGATCTTTTCAATATTCGTTTTATAAGAATAGATTTCACAATAAACATTACATTCACGAACCCTACGAGCTACTAATTGATTATATTGACCACCAAAATCAATAACAATGACCAACTCTCTTTTCACGCATCTTCCTCCTTAAAATTCAATATCTTTTAAAACAACAGTCTGTTCACGATCAGGTCCTACTGAAAACATGACAACTGGACAATGAACCAACTCTTCAATTCTTCTAATATATTTTTGACAATTTACAGGTAATTCTTCAAATGATTTAACATTTGTAATATCTTCCTGCCATCCTGGCATTTCTTCATATACTGGTTCTACTGATTCAATTCCTTTTACAGTCGCTGGTAAACCATGAATGATCTTACCATTATATTTATAAGCAGTACAGATCTTAAGGGTTTCAAAACCACTTAAAACATCTAATAACATCAAACTAATTCCTGTTAAAGAAGACATTCTTCTTGATTGATTTACTACAACCGCATCAAACCATCCTGTTCTTCTTGCTCTTTGGGTTACTGTTCCATATTCATGACCACGTTCACGAATTAAATCACCAGTTTCATCAAACAATTCTGTTGGAAAAGGTCCGGCACCAACTCTTGTTGTATATGATTTAATAATTCCAATTGCTTCTTTAATATATAAAGGTCCAATTCCTGCCCCTTCACATACACCATTAGCGCCTGGATGAGAACTTGTAACATATGGATATGTTCCATAATCAATATCAAGCATTGCTCCTTGAGCCCCTTCAAATAAAACTTTTTTATCGGCTTGTAAATATTCATCGATCAACATTCCGGTATCACAAACCATCGGTGCAATAACTTTAGCGTATTCTTTATATTCTTCAAAAATACCTTCAACTGTAAATTTCCCTTCTAATTCAGGATATTCCATCACTTTCATTGGGAAAGTTTCTTTCAATCTTTCTAAAAACAATTCTTCATCAATAAACTCACCCATCCGAATACCAATACGACTATATTTATCAATATAAGTAGGTCCAATTCCTCTTTTTGTTGTACCAATGCTATTAGCCCCTTTACGCGTTTCTTGAATAGCATCGATTTCCAAATGATATGGTAAAATCACATGACAACGATCACTTATTTTAATTTTACTAGTATCAATTCCCGCATCCTCTAAATACTTAACTTCTTCTAAAAAGGCTTTAGGATTAACAACCATTCCATTACCCATAATAACTTCATGACCACTAAAAATACCAGAAGGAATCAATTTCAAAGCAAATTTCTTGCCATCATAAACAATCGTATGCCCAGCATTATTTCCACCAGCATAACGAACTACAACATCAGCTTTTTGAGCAAGATAATCAGTAACCTTTCCTTTACCTTCATCTCCCCACATACTTCCTACTACGACTACTCCAGCCATCAAATTCACACCTTTCTTATTTACTATTACATTATATACAATTAAACAACAAATTGCATCAATAATATAACAGTTTGACTAACTTCCTTAATCATTATATTATAGAGTTAGTCATTAGTAAAATTAATATATCACAATTATGATATAAGGAGTGCTTATATGTATATCAAACTAGAACAATACAAAATATTTAATGAAGCTGCTACAACTTTATCCTTTTCCACAGCAGCTAGAAACTTATTTATCTCTCAATCTGCAGTATCCCAAACTATTAGCAGCATTGAAAAAGAATTACAAATTCAACTATTTGTCCGCAATTCTAAAGGAGTTACTTTAACCAAAGAAGGAAAATTACTGCATCAGCAAATCGATCAGGCTCTGGCCTTAATTACTGGAGTTGAAAACCAGCTTTCTAACTATCATGAATTAAAAGAAGGTGAATTGATCATTGGGGCTGGTGACACTTTTAGTGAATATTTTTTAACTGCTCATATCGTCAAATTTAAGCAGTTATATCCTGGTGTCAAAATTAAAGTTATTAATCGTACTAGTTTAGAAACACGCGAATTATTAAAATCCGATCAAATTGATATTGGCTTTTTAAATCTGCCAATTAAAGATGATTCCCTTGTAATCAAAGAATGTTTTCAAGTTCATGATATTTTCGTCTCTAAAAACTTAGATGATCATATTTATTCATTTGCTGAATTAGCTAATCAGCCCCTGATCTTATTAGAAAAATCATCAAATACAAGAAACCGTATCGATAACTATTTTGCTGAAAAAGGTCTGCTTTTAAAACCAACTATTGAATTAGGTGCTCATAACCTATTATTAGACTTCGCTCGAGCCGGCTTAGGCATTTCTTGTGTCATTAAAGAATTCTCACAAGATCTACTAAATCAAGGGATCGTTCATGAAATCAAGACTATTCAGCCCTTGCCTAAACGCAGTATTGGCTATGCTTATCCTAAAAGACGCAGCCGGTCTATTGCTACTAATAAGTTTATTGAATTAATTGCTAAAAATAACGATTAACTATAAGTTCAAAAAAGCCGCATTATTTAATATAATGCGACTCAAAAAAACTATTTTTTAACCCTTTAATCCTCTTGACTGACGATCCATATCCTCAATAACAATATCATAAATTTCTCCAAGAGTAGCACAGTACTCTAAGATCAACCATGGTTCATTAGTATGAAAATGAATTTTAATCAACTCATCATCACCAACCGCTAATAAACAATCACCTTTAAAATTTTTTGTAATATAATCATTAATTACATCTTCATCAAGATTTTCACCTTCAATTAATAATTGAGTATCATATCTAAATTCAAGCATTCATTTCTCCTTAATTATAACTCTGTTGTGTTAAAAACTGATATACCCGACTAATGATCCTTGATTCTAACTTACTGTATGATAAAGTCGGATCTTTTAATAACGGTACTTCAAAATAATCTTTACGATCTAAATATTCAAGTTTGATTTTAACGATCACACCTAAGCGATGATCTAAACAATCAATTGTCATTGTCAGTACTTCTTCACTATGATTTTCACCTAAACTAAAACCATCACGTAATTTAAATTTATCACAATTATAAATAATAAAATATGTTGGCATGATCTTAGCCAAAGCCTCTTTTAGATTAGGCTCTCTAATAATGTATTTACCAATTACAGCTTCGATCCTTTTTTTAATCGGTAGCATTTTTTCATCAGCAGCTTCCTTTGAACCAGCTTTACACCCAAGACGGATACGCACCGTTTCTTCTGAAGCATATAAAGCAATACTTACTTCGCTTTGCTGATTGATTAAATCTTCTAACACTTCATCAACCTTACTTTCGCCAATTCCCATAGTTAAAAAATCATAAGTATAGATAATATCTTTTTTATACTGACTTAAATAAGCTTTTAACACATGATCAACAACATATTTCATCTCTTTAGGGGGACCAGGTAAATTAACGATCATTTTATCATCTTGAGACATTACACAACCATTAGCAGTTCCAACTTCATTTTCTAAGACATAGCATCCTTTAGGAAAATAGGCCTGTTTAAAATTGTTTTCAGGAATTTCACCCCATGTAGTTACAAATCGACATTTCTCTGCAACCTTTTTTGCTTCATCTTCTAAATATACTAACTCCAATCCTAAATATTGAGCTGATAGTTCTTTAGTTAAATCATCCTGCGTTGGTCCTAAACCACCTGTTGTAATAACACAATCAGCCCCTCGTTTAAAAGCAATATCTAAACACTGTTTAAAGCGCTCAGGATTATCACCAACAGTAGTTTGAAAATAAACATTAAAACCTAAATCTTTACACATCTTTTGAATATATGCGGCATTGGTATTAACAATTTCACCAAGTAATAATTCTGTACCAACATTAATAATTTCTACATTCATGCATTATTCCTCCTAAAACGATATCTATATTATAAATAATTTTAACCATTTTTCCAGTCAAATAATCATTTTATATAAGATGATGTTATTTTCAAATACTAATATTACATATCTTTAACCTAAATTTAAATATTTATAACAAAAAAGAAATGGCGAACCATTTCTTATTTTCTAACTTCTTTAATTCTAGCAGCTTTACCTGATAATCCACGTAAGTAATGTAATTTAGCACGACGTACTTTACCAACTTTAACTACTTCAATATGATCAATGATTGGTGTATGAACTGGGAAAGTTCTTTCAACACCTACTTGGTATGAGATTTTTCTTACTGTAAATGTTTCAGAAATACCCCTACCTTTTCTTGCAATACAAACCCCTTCAAATAATTGGACACGGAATTTGTCACCTTCTTTAATTTTTACAAATACTTTTAATGTATCCCCTGCTTTGAATTGAGGAATATCATTTCTTAATTGTTTTTTAGTAATTTGTTCTACTAATTGTAAATTCATTTCTCTTCTCCTTCTCCAAAAATTGTCTTGAATGTTCATTCGATTAACCAGCGGAACATCTGCAGTCTCACGACTTTTTCATTATAAAGAAAACACTAGTAAAAATCAATCATTTTTTTCAATTTTTTTCATCATTTCTAAACTTTCTTCATCAAATTGATATGATCGTAATAAATCTGGTCTTTTTAAATAAGTTTTTTTAAGAGCCTGATATTTTCGCCATTTACGAATATTTTCATGATGCCCACTTAATAAAACAGCTGGTACTTCATTACCATCATAACATTGTGGTCTAGTATACTGAGGATACTCTAAAAGCCCCTGACTAAAAGAATCATCCTGATGACTATCTTCTTTGATTGCACCATCTAGTAATCTAATAACAGCATCACTTACGACCATGCTGCCAAGCTCGCCACCAGTTAAAACATAATCACCTATAGATATTTCCATATCAACATAATTTCTAATTCTTTCATCAAAACCTTCATAATGTCCACAAATAATAACTAGATGTTCCTGATGCGACAAATCAACCGCTAAGCCATGATTTAAAGTTGATCCCTGGGGCGACATTAAAATAACCATACTTTTATCACTGCAAATTGTCTTTAAACACTCAACTATTGGTTCACACATCAACACCATCCCTTGACCACCACCATAAGGGTAGTCATCAACATGTTTGTGTTTATCATTAGAAAATTCTCTAAAATCATGTAACGTTACTTTAACAAGCTCTTTATCAATAGCTCTTTTTATAATTGATGTATTTAGAAAACCTGTAAACATTTCAGGAAACAACGTCAAAATATCAATCTTCATCAATTAACCCTTTAATTAACTGAACTCTAATTATTTGATTATCTAAATCAACATCTTTAATAAAAGCATCGACATAAGGAATAGCCACATTTTTACCATGGTGATCAACATTCAATATATCATGACGTCCATTATCATAAATAGAAGTAACATTACCAATTAATTTACCTTCCAAACTTACTACTTGCAAACCAATCAAATCACTATAAAAATATTCATCCTCATCTAACAATTCATCATCTTTTAATCCATAAACAAATGAACCAACATATTTTTCAACTAAATTTATATCTTGATTATCTTTAAACGCCACCAAATAATTACCTTTATGAATTCTAGATGAAACGATCACAAACTCTAGATCCACGCCTTGATAACGAATATAAAGAGAATTACCTTTTTTAAATCTCACCGCACCAAAATCACTATTTGACCTTATTTTCAATTCACCTTTTAAGCCATGTTTTCCAATAATTTTTCCAACCTTAACTTTCTCCATCTTACCTCCAAAAAAATAGATGTGCTCAGCACATCTATCATTATTCATACGATTCAAACTTAATATCTAGTTTCTTATTAGTCTTACGACCAGCAACTGACATTAATTGTCTAATTGAATTAGCCATTGCTCCTTTACGTCCGATTAATCTAGCAATATCACTCTGTGCAGAATAAACATGTAAAACAACAACATTTTCTTCTAACGAAGGCAATTCACGAACTTCTAGATGTTCCTTATCCTCAACTAATTCAATTGCAATATCCTTAAGAATCTTAGCATAATCCATAATTACTTACCTAATTTTGAATCAGCAAATTTTTTCATAATTCCTTGTTTAGATAATAAGTTTCTAACTGTATCAGATGGTTGCGCACCATTATTTAACCATTTTAATACTTCTTCTTCTTTGATTGTAACTTGTGCAGGATCAGTACAAGGATTATAAGTTCCTAATAATTCAATAAAACGTCCATCTCTTGGAGCTCTTGAATCTGCTGCTACAATTCTATAGAAAGGAGCTTTTTTAGCACCCATTCTGATTAATCTTAATTTTACTGCCATTTATATTTCCTCCTAATTAATTTACTTGTACACTTTAACATAACATTTTAAAGGTGTCAAGCTTTTTTACTTGACACCTTATATATTTAATTGTTTTTTAGAAGAAAATATCTAAACATCCTATTAATCTTCTTTTCTTCTATAGCTTACTAAAGCTGCAGCCATACTTAACAATCCAACTCCCGCAAATACACCGATCATACTATCATCTCCGGTCTTGATACTTGCTGTTGTATCGCCTGCTTTGACTGAATTACTTGTTTTAACTTCTTCTAATCCTGCCATCGCTTTTGCTAATACATCTTTTGCATTATCTACTTCTTCTTGCGTTGCTTCTGGATCATCTAATACCGCTTTAGCTTCTTCTAAGGCATCTGCTAATACATTCCATGTTTTTGCACTATAATTTACGGCACTTAATGTCTCAGCTTTATTGATCAATCCTTGTAATAAATCCTTATTTGGTATCAATCTCAAGTCTAAGTATGCTTCAATCAATGTCTTATATGCTGCATCTACTTCTGCCTGTGTTGCTTCTGCATCATCTAATACCGCTTTAGCATTTGCCATTGGCTTAGCTAAGTTGGCAACACTTCCTTCTGTATATGGACTCTTATCTAAATTATTTACCATATCATATGCTTCTTGTAATTTTGTTTTATCTACTTTGATTACTAAATTATTCATCGCATCTTTTAAGTTATTTAACGCTTCGACTACATCAGCTTCTAAAGCATTTTCATCTGCTGCCACTTCTTTTGCGGCTTCTAAAGCTTCCTGTAATCCTGCCCATGAATCAGCTGTAAAATTATCTTCTTGATATTTTTCTGCTTCTTCAATTAATTCATTTAATGCTGTTTTATCACCTTTTACAAATTCTAACATATGCATAGCTTCAGCTAAACGATAGAATGATGTATTAACTGTTGTTTGATCTGCATTTGGATCAGCTAAAACAATTTCAGCTTCTGCCAATGCTTCATTGAATTCAGTTACTACTACAGGAATTACATTATCTAATGCACCTTGTTCTTTTAATTCATTAGCCATCTCAACGGCAATTTGTAAAGCTGTTTTATCTACTTTGATTACTTTAACCAAACCTTCAATCATAGTTTGCAAATTGTTATATGCTTCATCAACATCTTCTTGTAAAGCATTTTCATTTGCTACAACTTCTTTAGCTGTCTCTAATGCTGATTCATATGCTGCCCATGAATCAGCAGTATAATTTTCTTTTACATAATTTTCTGTCGAACTAATCAATGCCTCTAATTCACTCTTATCACCTTTTACAAATTCTAACATTTGCATTACTTTTGATAAACGTGTAAACGAAGCATCAACAGTTGCTTGATCCACACTGTCATCTGCCAAAATCAAAGTTGCCTCTTGTAATGCAGCTTTGAATTCATCAACAACAACTGGTACAACAGCTGCTAATTGTTCTTCAGTCACGTTATTAGCCATCTCCACTGCAATCGATAATGACTTTTTATTTATTTCTTCTTTATCCAAAAGTGAATCATAAGTTAATCCATATCCTCTAGGATAAACAATATTATCAGTATATGTGTTATTAGAATTATCAAATTCTGGAATATTAACAGGTAATTTTCCTGATGCTCCAAATGTTCCTAAAGCAACTTCGATTCCTGCAATAATATTAGGACCATATGCTGCCTTATCTGAAGTAATTCCACCAACTAATGCTTCAGTTACATCAACAGAAGAACCTTTACATCCATAAACAGCTAATATTGCATCAGCATTTGGATATAACTGCACATCATATGGTTTATCAACAGACATGATAATAGAAGTTTTATTATTTTCATGACAATAGTTTACATAATTATTTGGTGCTGCTGATAACCAGTGATCATAAGCCATTCTCGCCGCTGACGATACTTCAGAATTAATGATAACTGTATCAGCCCAATCTAATAATTCTTGAAGTTCATCATTGATTGTGGCATTTGCAAATCGATAAACTTTACACTCAGCACCATCAGGAACCAAACCTGCTTCTTTTGCCCGATTCCATGCCATTACCATTTGTGCTTTTTCATTGTTATAAGGACATAACATTAAAACTTTTGAATTTTCAGTAATACTTAAAGGTAATATATCATTTTCATTTTTGATAACTGTAACAGCCGCTGCTGCAATTTCTCGTTCTAATTCTCTATTTGCATCAGAACCAACTGTAGCCAAGGCTTTATCTAATGAATAATCATTAGCATCATAGTCTAAAATTCCTCTGTTTTCTTTAACTGTTAAAATTCTTGTAACAGCATCATCAAGTCGCGATTCAGGAATCTCACCACTTTCAACAGCCGCAACGACACCATCAATTATTGCATCTAAATCTTTTAAATCGTCTAAATTGTATAATGTACATGGCATACAAATCATATCAACACCAGCTGCAATTGCAACTTTAACAGCCTGTACTTGATCATAGATAGCTGAAACACCAGCCATATTCATTGCATCAGTACATACAATTCCTTCAAATCCCATTTCACCTTTTAATAAATCCGTCAAGATCTTTTTAGACATTGTTGCAGGTAGAGATTCTTCTTGACCTGTTTTATTTGAATAAATCTTAGTATCATCTAATTGTGGATATAAAATATGAGCTGTCATGATCATTTCAATACCTTGATCAATTGCAACTTCATATGGTTTTAATTCATTCTCCATTAATTCCTCTTTAGACTTATCAACTACAGGTAATCCATAATGAGAATCTGTTGCTGTATCACCATGTCCAGGGAAATGTTTAGCACAGCCAATAACATTATAATCCGCTAATCCTTTGATCGTTGCTGAAGCTAATGTTCCTACTAACTCAGCATCATCACTATATGAGCGAAGTCCGATAACAGGATTATTGGCATTATTATTAACATCAACAACAGGAGCCAAATTTGTATTGATTCCTAAAACACTCAATTCACTACCAATAATTTCTCCAGCTGCCTGTGCATATTCAACACTTCCTGTAGCTCCTAAAGCCATATTGCCAGGTAAAGCAGTTCCTGAACCTAAACGATAAACAGAACCCCCTTCTTGATCCGCACTAATGATTAATGGAATTCCGCCATCTTTAGTAGCAGCTTCTTGTAAAGCCTGTGATAACTCAAAAGATTGTTGTGTTTCAACGATGTTTTGAGCAAAATAAATAACTGCTCCAAAATCATAATCTTCAACAACTTTTTGGACCTGTGAATTCATTTTAGTAAATTCATTACCTGTTGTCTGCTCACCATCAGATAGATCCGTATCCCAATATCTAAAATCAACCATCAACATTTGCGTCACTTTTTGTCGCAATGTCATTTTAGCTAGTAACTCTTCCACTCTCGAAGAAGCAGCATTAACCGGTACCACAATGGATAAAATCATCGTCAGTGATAGAATACTAGCTAAAATCTTTCCCTTTTTCATCCTTATCTCCTCCATTCTACAAGCAAATTTAAAAGGGCCTGTACATATATTTTACCAACTCTTCAATCAATAGTCAAAAAAATAAGCTAAATACAAATAAAAATTTATCCAACAAAAAATAGCCTTAAAAGGCTATTAACAACAAATATTTTATTTTTTCTTTTTCTTTTTATGACGTACTTTTTTACGATTAGGGTTAAACGTATTAGGATTTTTAGGTTTACCATGCATTGGCATCCCTGTATTAGGATCAAAGTTACCTAGCATCTTCATCATTTTCTTAGATTCTTCAAACTGCTTCAATAAACGATTAATTGCCGCAACATCTTTACCGCATCCTTTCGCAATTCTTTCTTTACGCGATAAAGTAATAATACTAGGATCGCGACGTTCCTGTTTGGTCATCGAAAAAATAATTGATTCAGTTTCTTTTAATTTACGGTCAGAATCTTCGTCATTTAATTTAGGAATCTTAGGCATTCCAGGAATCATTTTTAAGACCCCAGAAAGTGGCCCTAGTTTTCTTAACTGCTGCATTTGTGAAAGCATATCATCAAGGCCAAATTGACCAGACTGCATTCTTTTATATGCTTTCATCGTATCTTTTTCATCGTATACGTCTTGAACTTTTTCTACTAATGAAACAACATCTCCCATCCCTAAAATACGATCCGCCATACGATCAGGATAGAATAAATCGATTGCATCTAATTTTTCACCAGTACCAATGAACTTGATTGGTACATGCGTAATATGTCTAATCGATAAAGCACCCCCACCACGAGAGTCCCCATCTAATTTTGTCAATACTGCCCCAGTAATATTTAACTGTTCATTGAATGAACTAGCAACGTTAACGATATCTTGCCCAGTAAGAGCATCAACTACTAATAAAATTTCATGAGGATGAGCAATTTCTTTAATATTTGATAACTCTTTCATTAATGGCTCGTCAATATGTAAACGACCAGCCGTATCAATAATAATTACATCATTATTATTTTCCCGCGCAAAGCGCATTGCTTCTTGTACGATTGACTCAGCTGACTGTGAAGTTCCTTTTTCATATACTGGAACATTTAGCTGTTCTCCTAATGTTTTCAACTGATCGACAGCTGCAGGACGATAAATATCAGCAGCTACCAATAATGGTTTTTTACCATGCTTTTTACTAATTAAATTAGCAATCTTACCAGCTGTAGTGGTTTTACCAGACCCCTGTAAACCAACCATCATGATAACTGTTGGTTTTTTATCAAAATCAATTGTCGCTACTGTTGTCCCTAATAATTCTACTAATTCATCATGGACGATCTTTACAACAACTTGACCTGGTTTTAATGACCCTAAAACGTCTTGTCCTAAAGCCTTCTCTTTAGTTGAAGCAATAAACTCTTTGACAACTTGAAAGTTAACATCTGCTTCCAATAATGCTAAACGAATCTCGGTTAGCATCTCTTCCATATTTTTTTCTGTTAAACGCCCTTGTCCAGAAACTTTCTTTAAAGTACTCTGCAGACGTTCTGATAATGAATCAAAAGCCATAAATACCCCTTTCTATATCTTCCTTAACAAATCTAAGTATTCTTCTATTTTTTTATGTTCACAAGACATATCATCTTCAATTCTTTGAATTAAGTCAAGTCTTTCTTGATGTTTTTTCAATAATTGTAACTTTTCTTCATAATTTTCTAATAAATGCACTGTCTTTTTCAAATTATCAAAAACTGCATTACGGCTAACATTCAAAGCCTCCGCAATCTCCGAAAGTGAATAATCATCATGATAATAGTAATCTAAATACATCTGTTGCTTCTCTGTTAATAAATCACTATAACAATCCATCAACAAATTTACCCGCTGCTTTTTCTCTAAACTAGACTCCATCATTATTCCTCAACTAGATTCTTACATAATCCATAAATATACTGATCTAGATCAAATTCTTGCAAATCATCAACCTTTTCACCTAAACCAATAAATTTAACCGGTATATTTAATTGATCTTTGATTGATAAAACAATTCCACCTTTAGCCGTTCCATCCATCTTTGTTAAAACTAGACCCGTTATATCAGTGATCTTTGAAAATTCAACTGCCTGACTAACACCATTTTGTCCTGTGGTAGCATCAATAACTAATAAAGTTTCATGTGGTGCATTAGGTACTTCACGTTTAATAATACGATTCATTTTCTCTAGTTCTTTCATTAAATTGACCTTATTTTGTAAGCGCCCTGCCGTATCGCAGATCAAAACATCGATATTTTTTTCTTTAGCTTGTTTTAAAGCATCAAAAACAACTGCTGAAGGGTCACCACCTTCACGCCCTTTAACGATTTCAACACCAACTCGACTAGCCCATACCGCCAATTGATCAATGGCTCCTGCTCTAAATGTATCGCCAGCAGCAACCATAACTTTTTTACCCTCATCTTTAACTATCCGATTTGCCAATTTGCCAATCGTTGTCGTCTTTCCAGCGCCATTGACACCAACCATTAAAATAACCGTTAAACCGTCATCAGCATAGTTTATCTTTGTTGTCATGACACTATCATTAGCATAAATAACAAACATTTTATCAACAATGATCTCATTGATTTCTTTAGGATCCGTAATATTTTGAATGCGGACTTCGTTCTTAATTTCTTCAACAATTTTCATCACCATCGAAACCCCAACGTCTGACATAATCAAAATATTTTCTAATTCTTCAAAATATTCATCATTGATTTCCCTAAATCTTGCAGCCAGTTCATTGATTCGATCGGAAAAAGTTGTATTAGACCGATCTAGCCCAGCGACATATTTTTCATTTTGTTTAGCTGATTTTCCGACAAATTTTTCTTTAACTTTACTAAAAAATCCCATTTCAAACCCTCCTAACTTGGATCAGATAAATCGATCGCTTCTTCTAATTTAACACTAACCAACTTCGTAACTCCTTTTTGCTGCATCGTTGCACCATATAAAAGATCACATTCTTCCATCGTTCCTTCACGATGCGTTACAACAATAAATTGCGTTGTTCCAGAAAATTCTTTTAGATATTTCGCAAATCTTTCAACGTTTGCAATATCTAATGCTGCTTCAACCTCATCTAAAATACACATTGGTATCGGTCTAACTCGCAAAATTGCAAATAGACACGAAATAGCGATCAAAGCTTTCTCACCACCTGAAAATAGTGAAATATTTTGGACTGCCTTACCAGGTGGCTGAACATCGATATCAATTCCTGTTTCTAAAATATTAGTCGGATCACTATATTTTATTTTAGCCTTTCCGCCTCCAAATAAACTTCTAAATACAGTATTAAATTCTTCATTAATTTTTTCAAAAGTTTCTGAAAAACGTTCGATCATGATCTCATCCATCTCTTTTATAGCCTCTAAAATACTATCTTGAGCCTGTAATAAATCAATTCGCTGACGATTCATGTTTTCATAACGTTCACTTACAGTTTTATACTCTTCGATGGCATCAATATTAACATTCCCTAATCTACTGATCTTAGTTCTTAATTCGTATACTTCTAATTTTGCCTGTTCAACATCAATTTCTTCTTGATACTGTTCAACGGCATATTCATAAGTCATCCGATATTCATCATTCAACCGTGTTAAATGATTACTAAGCAATGTTTCCAATTTTGTCGCTTTAATAGCATTAGCGTTAACTTCACTTTGCACCTCTTTTAAATCTTTACGATATTCGCGAAGTTCTACTTCTAAAGCTTCATTTTGATTTACATAAGACATTCTAAGTTCCCGCTTTGATTTAATTTCTTCAGTCAAATCATCACGATATTTAACAGCTTCATTTAACTGATTGATCAATTTACTTTCTGTCTTACCAGTAGCAAAATCTTCTAATTCAACGCTTTGATCAGCTAATGACTCATATTCAGATTTTGCTTTGATCAGCTCTTCGCGTTTACCTTGAACAACTACTTCCAATTTAGCATAGGCCATCTGTTTTTGTAACAAAGCATGTGAAATTTCTTTGATCTCATTATCTAAAACATTATATTCATTTCTTTTTTTAGCATAATCTTTTTCTTGATTTTCTAAAGTAATAGCAACTTCTTCAAGTTCTCTTTTTTGCACCAATGATGATTTTTGACGATTAAAACTCCCTCCTGTCAAAGATCCACCAACATTGACGATATCACCGTCAAGTGACACGATTTTATATCGAGCAAAAGTTGCTTTACTGATTTCATTAGCACAATCAATGTCTTTAGCAATGATAATATTACCTAACTGATTTAAAACAACACTTTCAATTTTATCATCATAACTAACAAAATCACTTGCTAGACCAAGATAACCATCCATCGTCTTACTAACGATCAAATGTTCTTCCCGAACACTGCGCGGTTTCATTGTATTTACTGGTAAAAATGTTGCTCGTCCAGCTTTGTTATCACGTAAAAACTTGATTGTATCACGAGCTGTTAGATCATCAGTTGTGACAATGAATTCAATTGCTCCAGCTAATGCTGAAGAAATCGCCAGTTCGTATCCTTCATTTGTAGTAATTAAATCACCTAAAACACCAATAATATTTTTATTGCTTTTGGCAAGTGATAGTACTGTTTTGATGCCGTGATGATAATTAGATTTGTTTTCAACCGCATCGATCAAGATCTCTTTTTTTGATTTATTTTTGTTGATCTCACTAGTAAGATAATCAATATCTTCCTTTAATTTAGTCAATCGATTATTGCGATTTTCCTGATTTTCAATGATCTCGTTTAATTCTTTTTCAGTATTTTCTAATCGTTCAACACGATCGTTATATTCATTGACAATATCACTTAAAATAGCTTTCATATTAGCAATGCTTTCTTGGAGATTTTCTTTACTTAATGTTTCTAAAGCATGCTTTCTTTTTTGATCAATTTCTACTTTAGCTGTTTCTAACTTAGAAACATTAGATACAGCCTCTAACAGCTTTGTTTGTAAAACATTTATTTCTTGATCTAAAACAAACATTTTCTTTTTGATCTTATCATTACTATCCTCTTTTAACTGGATATCTGTTTCTAATGATACTTGTCGTTCATTTAAATCTTTAATACTTTTACTAAATTCATCTAATGATTTTTTAGCATTACTTATCTCACGGATCAAAACATTTACCTCGATCGAAGTTAAGCGCTCTTTTAAAGTCAAATACTTTTCAGCTTTTTCTTTTTGTCTCTTTAAAGGACCAACCTGTTTTTCCAATTCGACAACAATATCACCAATTCTTTCAAGATTCTCTTTAGTTCTTTCTAATTTACGAATCGATTCTAACTTCCGCTTTTTATATTTAGAAACACCAGCTGCTTCTTCAAAAATGCCCCTTCTTTCTTCTGGTTTACTATCAGCAAAACTCGAAATATTTCCTTGCGAAATAATTGATAAAGAATCTCTTCCTAAACCGGTATCCATGATCAAATCCACAATATCTTTTAAACGACACTGCTGTTTATTGATCAAATATTCAGCTTCATTATTTTGACGATAAAGTCGTCTGGTAATTTCAACTTCATTATAATCATATTTCATAAAACGATCACTATTATCAAAGACTAAAGTTACTTCAGCTAAATTTTGGGCTCGACGATCTTCACTTCCAGCAAAAATAACATCTGTCATATTTGATCCCCGCAATGATTTTACTGATTGTTCTCCCAGTACCCATCTAACGGCATCTGAAATATTTGATTTACCACAGCCATTAGGCCCTACGATTCCCGTGATTCCTGGCTGAAATTCTATATTAACTTTATCGGCAAATGATTTAAAACCATGCAATTCAATTCTTTTTAAATACATTTATACCCTCTTTTCATTATCTTAAAATTACCGTTCCATCTTTAAAAGCATCAACGATTGCCAAAGATTCTATCCGATATCCTTTTTCTTCAATTAATTTACGACCATCCTGAAACCCTTTTTCAATTACGATTCCAACTCCAGCAACGTTTGCCTTTGCCTGATCAATAATATTGATCAATCCTAAAACAGCTTGTCCATTTGCCAAGAAATCATCAATGATTAAAATATTATCATCTTCACTAAGATATTTTTTACTAACGATTGCATCATAATCGATTCCTTTGGTAAATGAATGAACTTTAGCTGTGTATAAGTGGGTACTAGTTGTTTTAGCTGTACCTTTTTTAGCAAAGACTACTGGCACATCATCAAATTCAAAAGCAGTAGCTAAAGCAATTCCGATTCCTGAAGCTTCAATTGTTAAAATTTTATTTATCTTGACATCTTTAAAACGTTCTTTAAACTCTTTAGCAATTTTCCGATATAACGAACAGTCTATTTGATGATTCAAAAAACTATCAACTCTTAAAATATCCGGCATAATCACATTTCCATCTTTTAAAATTCTCTGTTTTAATAAATCCATCTTTAATCCTTCCTATTTAACGATAATTTTTCTTTTAGATCAAAAGATTTTCTCTCACTTGGTAATTTAACAATAAAAGTAGATCCAACATCAACCTGTGAGATAACATCTATCTTACCATGATGCAAATCAATTATTGATTTAACGATGGAAAGCCCTAGACCATTACCTTCAACAGAACGAGCTTTTTCTTCACGATAAAAACGTTCAAAAATATGTGAAATAACTTCTTTTGACATTCCATGACCAGTATCTTCAATAGAGACTTCAACATCACGAGATGTCTTTTTGATTCCGATCGTAATCAACCCGCCTTTATCGGTATATTTAATAGCATTAGATATAATATTGATCCAAACCTGCTCTAAACGCTGCTCATCACCGTATACCATAATATTTTTCCGGGGTTTTTCAAATACAATTTCAATATCTTTTAAAATAGCCTGATTTTCTTGAGTTGAAATAACTCTTGTCAATTGATCAACAATTGAAAAAGTTGTAAATTCCAAATCAACTTCTTCTCGTTCCAACAACGTCAACTGCAACATATTTTTAGATAATGTCGAAAGACGTTTAGAATGAAATAAAATAATATCAGCATATTTTTGTCGCTGCTCTTTGGGCAGATCTTCTTCTTTTAAGATATTGGCAAAGCCCTGAATGGCCGTTAAAGGCGTCTGAAATTCATGAGAAATATCTGAGATGAATTTTTGTCGCGTCTCTTCCTGTTTAGCAAGCTGCTGTGCCATTTGATTAAATCCCTGGTTTAAACGCGAAATCTCGTCATCACCAACGTAATTCACTCTAACATTATAATTCCCTTTTGATAATTCTTTAGTCGCATTAGTTAAACGAGTAATCGGTTTAACTATAATATCAGCAATAGCGATAAAAACAATATTTCCTGATAAAAACACACATCCTAAAATCAATACTGCCGAATTTGCAAAAATTCCCTTTTCATAACTCGTATCTTTTTGGACATATACATATACATCCATATCTTTTATATTAGTTTTACTGCCATACGATTGGATATTTTTACGGACATCGTAATAACCATTTTTACTATTATCATAATAATATTTTGTCATCGTTTCTTTAGAGGGTGAATATTTACCATCACCATATGCATAATAGCCATAGTTTGGTGAGAACAATGTAATATTGACCTCGGAACTAATCGCATATTGATTCATAATATCATTAATATTATCATCATCTAAACTATTTAAAATTCCTACTACATATTCACTCGTCGCATTAAGTTCACTTTTAGCCATATCTTCAATTTGATCATAATTACTTCTCAAAGCAACATATCCAGCAACTGAAAAACTAAAAATGATCGTAATTAAAAAGCCGCAAATCAACTTTCCATAAATTGATTTCATCATTCAACTTCTACCTTATACCCTAGACCTCTTACCGTGACAACTTTAAATCCTGGTAAATGTCCTAAGTTTTCACGAATCCGCTTAATATGAACATCTACCGTTCGATCAAAGCCATCGTAGTCCATTCCCCATATTTTTTCAATCAACTGCTCTCTACTAAATATTTGATCAGGATGTTTAGCTAATTCAAAAACTAATTCAAATTGTTTCAATGGCAAATGAATCGTTTCATCAAGATAACGAATTTCATATTTTTCACCATCAAATTCGACATCATTCAATTTAATAATATTTGATGTATTGACACTATATCTTTTCAATACCGCTCTTACACGCGCCATCAATTCCGTTGGATCAAATGGTTTAACTACATAATCATCAGCCCCAACTGAAAAGCCTCTCAGTTTATCTTTACTTTCACCCTTAGCAGTCAACATAATTACCGGAACATCTTTAAACTCCTTTAAGTTTTCAACTAACTCAAAGCCATCCATTACCGGCATCATCACATCAATAATTCCTAAATCAATATATTCATTTTCAAAGATTTCTAAAGCTTCTTCACCATTACTAGCTTCCAGCATTTCAAAACCTTCTTTATTTAAATAAAAACCAATTAATTCCCTAATATCTTTTTCATCATCAACTACCAGTACTCTTGGTTTCATCATCAACACCTCGATTCATTGTAAGATTATAACATAATTTATTTTGTAAATATAGTCAAACCCCCAGCAAAAAAGCAGAAAACTACAGTTTTCTGCCTAATTAAAATCAATTGAAGTAATTACTTCGCTGTCATCTTTACTATTAACAAACTCAATCGTTACGATATCACCTGTTTTAGCAAGAGGAAAACGATCACTTAAACTAATATCACCAATAAAAACCGTCTCACTACCTTCAATCTTAAAATAATACGTACTATTTCCATCAACTACAGCCTCACTTATTGCACTAATAGCACCCGTTAATTTATTTGTTTCAAAATCACCAGTATCGGCTTTTTTTCCATTAGATTCAAGCAAAGCATAATATGCCTGTTCAGCCTGAGCTACACTATCGCCAGTAGCAACGATCTGATAATTTTCAACACTAACAAAAGCGTATTTTTTAACTAAATTAGCATCATCTTTTAATGATAAGAAGTATGTTGGCTGCCCTCCAGCATTGATCAAGATCGGGAAAGTAGCTTTATACTTAAGATTTTGGACTTGGCCCTCAGCCGATGACATTGCCGAATATTCTTCAGCTCCAGAAATATTATAATATTTACTTTCTTTAGTTCTTAAATTGATCATTGCAAAGCCGACATTTGAAGCATCTTTAGATACTGAAGTCAAGCCTGTATATAAATAAACATCATCATTGATAGCTACATAGTTATAACCATCAGTAGGCTGTAAAACGCCTTTTTGAGAAAGCAAAGTATTAAAATAACCATTAGTGTATTTTCCATAATTTTCTAACTGCGTCAATACGAGATCAGCAGGATAAACACGATCGACCCATTCTGGAACCTTTTTAATATCATAATATTTATGATCGCCATCGATTGCATTAACAAGTACAGCCCCAGTAATATCCTTACCACCAAAAACACCGATCTTATACTCATATACTGGAGCAATCCAATATGGTATGCCATCATCATCAATTTCAAAAGCCAGTGTATCGAACATCAAAGTAGGATAATTAGCTCGTAAATGACGCTCGATCTTTCTACCAAAATGCTCTGATTTAGAATATTTCATTCCTTCTTTTAACTTAACAACTTCAGATTCCTGACTAACCATATTAACTCTAATATAAGCAGGCAAGCCATCACTGCGATTAGTAAACCATTTAATTAAATCACTATATTCAAGTGGTGTAACCCGATAAGGATTATCATCATAATTAATCTGTTCATATGATTCATCGACATCAAATTGGGAAACATAATCTACCATCTCACCCATTTTACGATCGCCCAATTTAATGGCACTATCACGATCAACAACGGGAATCGACTGATAAGAAATCGTCTTATTATCATCGTAAAAATCTGCTTTTTTATCAAGGGTCAACTGTTTTTGATAACTTTTAGCGTTAAAGACTGGTGAACTAACAAAGGTTCCTCCAGCTACATAAATTACTAAAATACCCACTAAAATTAAACTATACTTAATAATTTTATTAAAACCGCGACTTAAAACAGAATAGATTCCAATAAAAATAAGTAATAAAAAACAAAAATAAATAATAAACTGCAAAGAACGAAAATTTAAGGGAATCAATAATAGATATTCACTGATCAATCCTACTATTAATGTTATGATCAAGGCTTTAATAAAAGCTCCTTTACTCGGTTCATTGACAATATTTTGTTGTCGATGAGTTGTAAATCCCTCAACAAAATTGGCAAATATTTCATTTAATTTATTCATTTATAAGCTCCTTTAAATCTTCAATTAATTTTGGCAGCATCTCGATAGAATTTAATTTTGCTCCACTGGCTAGAGCATGACCACCACCATTATACTTTTTAGCTACTTCATTAACAGCAAAATCTCGAGATCGAATACTAACTCGCCAATTATTATCAGCGACATTTTCCGTTATTGCTAGCCAAATTTTATATTCGATAACACCTGATAAAACATTAACAAAATCTGATCCTCGTTCTCTACTGATTCCTAGTTTTTTCAAATCATCATTTGTTAAAACATAATAAGCAACACCGCCATCAAATTTATAATTATTTAAAATAAACTTATTAACTTCTAATTCTTTAGCATTTTTTAAATAAATGCGATTATATAATTCTACAATATCGATTCCCGTCTTTAACAGCGCACTAGCAGCTTCAAAAGTTCTAACATCAGTATTTTGATATAAAAATCTTGCTGTATCGCCAACGATTCCCAAATACAAAGCGGCAGCGCCATCTTGAGATATTTTTAAAACATCATTATCTTTATATAAGCGACTCACTAATTGACTCGCTGAACTAGCTGTACTATCTTCATAGTTTATAACACCATAGCTATCAACAACGATGTGATGATCGATTTTAATAAGTTCTTTACATCTTTGATAATTTTCATCATCGATTCTTTCCCTATTAGCAGTATCTAAAACTATTCCTAATACAGCATTATTATAATCAACTTCATTATAATTAACAGCAACGGTATACTTTCCTACTAATTCTGAGCTAAAATCACCACAAACATAAATTTTTTTATCTGGATATGTGGTTTTAATTATATCATACATACCAAACTGACTTCCAAAAGCATCAAAGTCAGGATTTACATGGCGGTAGATAGCAATATAATCATACGCTTCTATCTTCTCAATAATTTCTTTATCCATTTTCTCACTCCTTAATTACATATGACTATAACACATTTTTATATAAAGATAAACAAAAAGGATTTTTTGCCTTATTTTATTATGATGGATGTTTGACTACAGTATAATATTATTATCATTCTTTGTTTAAAAATACAGTTAAATAAGAAAGTTATGGGAATTTGGACTTTAGAATAACAGTAAGAAATAAAACTGTTATTTTGCCTTGCAGATCAAAAATCAGATTAGAAAGATAAATAAAATCTTAAAGATGAATTCAATCAAATAAATCAACTTGTCTCTAACTACTGAATATATTTTTTCAAACCAGCAAACATCCTGCCATTTGTACTAATATTAAAGAAACTGCAAAATTATTATAGATTTTATAAACGAACACTAGTTAGAATTACAAAAAGGAAGCATTGAACTGTTCAATGCCTCTTTTTTCGTCTACTTTACTAAATATATTTACTTGCTTCTTTTATACTTAACTTATCCATTTTATCTTTATATTTACTAATAAAATTTCTGACCCAATCAGGATTTGTTTTAGAATAATCCCTTAAACTCCAGCCAATAGCCTTATTAATAAAAAATTCATCACTACCAAAATTATTAACTATTATTTGTTCTAATAATTCTATATTTGTTTTTTCTTTTCGACACAATTGATGATCGATTGCCAGTCTTCTGATCCAAAAATCCTCATCCTTAGACCATTTTAACATTAGATCATCAACGCGATTATCTCGCAAACCTATTTTTCCAATAACTTTATCTAAAAAATCTATCGTATCCCACCACTGTTTTGATTTAAGATATTTCTTTATTTTAAAAATATCTTCATAAGTTAAATATCTTATCATAGCATTTAAATAATCACATACAAGATATTGAAATTCGCGATGTTCATCTTCATAACATTTATCTAAAAAATCCCAATCTATTATTTTATTTTTCTTTTCATCTTTGAGAAAACTTTTATATATTTCTTTTCTTTTAGGCGTTGGAAGTCCATAAAACTTGAACTTGTTACGCATATATTTTGCCATTATAAGAGCATTTTCTTTATCTTCCCTATTTTCAAACATTGCCCTTATTTCTAAATATTTATCCATGATCAGCCTCCCTATAAAATATCATCGCTATTATAAAAGGTTATTGAACAATTTCAATAACCTTTATTGACTATAGTCCTAAAATATTTACTGTATCTCGAGCAATCATCACTTCTTCATTAGTTGGAATTACGTACACTTCCACCTGAGAAAATTGATTTGAAATCACACGATTTTCTTTGCTTCTTACTTCATTTGCTTTTTCATCCAAGAAAACTCCTAAAGCACGTGAAATATTATCAATGATCAAACGACGCAAATAAGCAGCATTTTCGCCAACTCCAGCTGTAAATGCAATCGCATCAACACCACCCATTTCGACAAAATAGCTTCCAATATATTTTGAAACGATTCTTGCATATAATAAACTAGTTAATAAAGCACGTTCATCACCATCTTTAAATAAAGCATTTTCAATATCCCGTGAATCTGAAGAGATTCCAGAAATACCTAACATTCCTGATTTCTTATTATAAATATCTAATACTTCATCAGGTGTCTTATTTAATTTTTTACATAAATAAGGCATGATTGAAGGATCCACATCACCACAGCGAGTTCCCATCATAACTCCAGCTAAAGGTGTAAAGCCCATTGAAGTATCAATACATACGCCATCTTGAACAGCTGAAATACTAGCGCCATTTCCTAAGTGACAAACAATAATTCTTGAATGTTTAGGATTACCTAACATCTCATTAGCGACTTGAGAAACATATTTATGGCTCGTACCATGAGCTCCATATTTACGCACTTTTAAATCTTCATAATACTCTAAAGGTAAAGGATATAAATATCTTTCTCGATCTAATGTTTGATGGAATGCTGTATCAAAAACAAAAACATGTTCTACGCCTGGTAAAGCTTCTTTAAAAGCATTATAACCAATGATATGAGCTGGATTGTGAAGCGGTGCTAATTCAGCTAATTCTTCAACCTTACGAACAACATCATCATCTACTTTTACCGAGTCACTAAAATATTCACCACCGTGAACGATTCGATGTCCACAAGCATCGATTTCATCTAAACTATTTACTACTTTTTGATCTACTAATGCTTCTAATAATAACTGTACTGCCACACTATGATCTTTGATTGGGCATTCTTTAGTGTATTTTTCACCATTATATTTCATTTCAAAGTTACCTTGTTCTAGACCTATTCTTTCAACTATTCCAGAAGTAATAACTTCTTCACTTGGCATATTAATTAACTGGAATTTCAAAGAAGAACTTCCTGCATTTATAGCCATTACTTTTACCATCTATAATTCCTCCTTAGTTCTGTCATCTTTTATATTGTACCTAAATTATTGAGCAAACTCAACATTTTTTTAGAAGCGCTTTCAAATTTTAAATTTATTTTATTTTTCTTGACAATTTAAAACCCTAGTCTTGCTAGGGTTTTAAAATAATTATTTTGATTGATTGTAATTAGATGAACTCATTTGAGATTGTCCCATGGCAACTAATCTTTTTGTGATTTCGCCACCAACAGAACCATTCGCACGAGCAGTTGTATCAGGACCTAAATTAACGCCAAATTCGTTTGCAATTTCATACTTCATTTGATCAATTGCATTTTGAGCTCCAGGAACAACTAATTTGTTTCTGCTAGAGTTACTTTGTGACATATATTTTCACCTCCTGACACAATTATTTTGTGTTATTAATTTTAAATTATGCATTTTAATTTAAAATTTTAACTAAACTAACTAAAAGCTTAGCTAAATTAACTATAACGATTTGATGAACTCAAATAAGTTCATCAAAAATATTAATTATTAAATACGGATAAAATGTGCAAATTATAATGAAAAAGTTATACTTTTGTCTGTGAAAATTATACATTTTATAACTTTTTTGGGAAATTTTTAAAAGTAAATAAATTCTTATATCTTTTATTATATATTATCCTAAAAAATAAAATTTACTTCTTTTTTATATGTAATATAAATAAAGCATCTAATTTTTAAGCTACTTATATTTATTAATTTTCCTGATAAATAAAGCTCTTATAGATGACTTATAAGTTATAATATTTCTACTTCCTACCACATAAATTATTTCTATTTTTGTAAATTTGTTAAAAATAAATTTATGAATCTAATGGGTAAAAAAATACCAAAATATTGTATTGCTTGACTTTTGTACTTCGTATCAGTATTCTAATAATAGAGAGTACTTTCTTTATAATTTGTTTTGCAAAATAATAAAAGGTGGCAAGTGGAAGTTACGGGATGGAGAAAAAATGAAAACTTTAAAACAATTGAATAAGAATTTTTATAGTACATTATTAATTTTAGTAGTTTTACTTCTATCTGTAAGTAGTGTTAATGCAACAAAGCTAACACCATATGTTTTTCAATCAGTTTCCAAAGAAACCGGCTGGATTTATAAAATTTTAGAATATAATGGTAGAAAAACAGCAAATGAGTTTGGTGGAAAAGTAAAAGCTGTCTGTACATTTAATGATGCAATCGGACAATATACTAACATTGGTAATCCATATATATCCCTTACCTCTGGAAACGTAAGTGATATTAAATTAACATATAGTAAAACTGTTGCAACTAATAAAAGAAAAGTCGCTTATAGTAATTTTTCATTTCTAGTTTATGATGAACAATTTGGCAATAACAGTGGAATGGGTCTATATTATGATAAATTCACAATTCCAGATAGTTTAACTTTTAATTGAAAGAGAGTAGTTTATGAAAATATCAAAAGGAACTATTATTGTAGCAATTTTTGTGATTTCAATGGTTTCAGTTATAGTATGTGCGATTATTGATGGGAATTCAAATTCTTATCCTAATACAACTAAATATCTTAAAGATGCTTTTAATAAAAATGAATATGGTGTAAAAATCATCGATTCAGATAAAGGAGAAGATGTTACAGATTCTTTTATTTCAGAAAATAAAGAACTTTATGAAAACGGAGATTGGGATGCAATTATGGAAAATTTCAATCAAAACCATTATCATTTATCAGTTGAAATCAATCCCGATGAAGAATGATTTTAATATAAAATGAAGGTTAAGATTAATGTCTTAACCTTTTTATTAAATGCAAAAAACACGTTAAAACCCTAGCTTAACTAGGGTTTTATCAACTATTTAGATTGATTATAACGATTTGATGAACTCATTTGTTTTTGTCCCATCTCGACTAATCTTTTCGTAATTTCGCCACCGACAGAACCGTTTTCACGAGCAGTTGTATCAGGACCTAAATTAACGCCAAATTCGTTTGCAATTTCGTATTTCATTTGATCGATTGCATTTTGAGCTCCAGGGACAACTAATTTGTTTCTACTAGAGTTTTGTGACATATATCTTCACCTCCTGACACATATATCTTGTGTCAAAGCTAAAAATATATACATCATTTTTTAAAAAATTTCATTATTTTGTTTATAGCTATTATCTACGACAATTTCCTCAACATTATCAACACATTCATCAATTAATTTTTTAAAATCAAAATTTTCTTCAAAAGCTTCTGCTTTATAACTTTTTGGTTTAGTTGCAGGAGCTTTCGGGGTAAAGATCGTACAACAATCTTCATGAGGCCGAATCGATATTTCATAAGTATCGATTTTATTTGCAATATCAATAATTTCCAATTTATCTAAACATAAAACTGGTCTTAATACAGGAATTTTAACAACCTCATTGATAACCTGCATGCTATTTAAAGTTTGTGAAGCTACTTGCCCAATACTTTCACCATTAACCAAAGCCAGACAATTATTTTTATTAGCGATCATTTCACTAATACGATACATCATTCTACGCATTACTGTCATAGCATAACTTTCATCACAGTTATCATAAACTGCTAATTGCAATTTAGTAAAATTAACAACATGAACTTTGATTTTTCCATGGGTATAATGACGTAATTTATCTACTAAATCAAAAACTTTTTCTCGTGCCAATTCATTTGTATATGGTGGTGCTGCAAAATGAATACATTCAAGATCGACGCCACGTTTTAAAGTCAAATACCCCGCTACTGGCGAATCAATTCCCCCAGACATCATTAACAAGGCTTTACCACCAACGCCAACTGGATATCCACCAGCACCTTTAATAATATTATCCATTACATAAATTGCATCATAACGAATCTCAACCGTAACTAAGATTTCCGGATGATGAACATCAACTTTTAACTTTTTGGTCGTATGATGAAAAACATATCCTGCAATTTCTCGGTTTATTTCTTGAGAAGAACCAGGAAAATTCTTATCAGAACGCTTGGTATTGATCTTAAAAGTATTCCCATCATTTTTTTCAATTATTTGCATTACAGCTTTTTTTGTCATTTCTAGATCTTTATCAATTTTATATGCAACAGAAAAAGAATAGATTCCAAAAACTGTTTTTAACTTATCACAAACAGCTTGATGATCAGCACCATTTAGAATCACATACATGCGATCATGCTGTAAATCATAGCTTAACTGTTTAAAATCATTCAATATTTCTTTTGTATTTTTTAAAAGACGATTTGTAAATAATTTTCGATTTTTACCTTTTGTAGTAAGTTCACCAAAGCGAACTAATATATAATTTGCTTCCATTTTCTACCTCTGTTTCTTTAATTTTCCTAAACTGTCTTGTAAATAATAACAAAACTGGTCAATATCTTCTTTTGTTGTATGTTCACTAAAACTAATTCTAAGTGCACTTGAAGCAATGGCATCATCAAGATGCAGTTGCGCCATGATTCTAGAAACATTGCTCGTTTTTGAAGAGCAGGCACTGCGGGTCGATAAATATATTTCTTTAGTCTCTAGATCATGTAAAATAACCTCTGGTTTATATCCCGGACAAGAAAAATTTAATATTGATGAAATACAACACGATTCATCACTATTAATGACAATTCCTGGTATTTGTTGTAAACATTCTCTAGCATATTTGTTAATGATATCAATATGTTTAGTTTTAGCATCAAAATTTTCTAATGCTAAGCGCAATGTTTTTGCTAAAACAATATTACTGCAGGCATTTGAAGTACCTCCACGAAGCCCAAATTCCTGCTGACCACCGCTTATCAATGGTACGATGGTTGTGGAACGCCGTTTAAATAATAGTCCGCTTCCTTTTAACCCATAAATTTTATGAGCCGAAAATGAGGCCAGATCTACATCTTCTAAATTAATCGGCAATTTTCCTAAAGCCTGAACCATATCAAAATGAAGTTTAACTTTATCATGTTTTTTTACAATTTTTTTAATTTCTTCAATCGGATTAATTACCCCGATCTCATTATTTACATACATGATCGAAACAAGAATCGTATCATCTCTAATGCTGTCTTGTAACTGTTGTAAAGAAATACAGCCTTTTTGATCAACATCTAAATATGTGACTTCAAAACCAAAAACCTTTTCTAATTCTTTACAAGTTTCATATACCGATGAATGTTCAATTGCCGTTGTAATAATATGCTTACCGCGATTTTGATATTGGAACGCTGTCCCTTTAATTGCCATATTATTAGCCTCACTGCCACAGCTGGTAAAAATAACTTCATCTTCTTTAACCTTAAGCATTTCACTTACTAACTTGCGGGAATGTTCCATCAAGCGATTAACTTCGATTCCTTTATCATAAATTGAATCAGCATTATAAAAATATTTTTCTAATAAATTATGGTAAGTCGTTAAAACCTCAGGATTTAACGGTGTCGTTGCTACATAATCTAAATATATCATAAATAACCCCCTATTTTATTATATGCAATTAAAACACAAAGTCCTACACCGACTTTGTGTTTTTATTAATCAACATCTCATATGACCCCGGATTTATCTTTTCAATTATATCAACAGCTGTAGATAAAGCTTTTGTATACTCACCATTTCTAAATAATAACTCCGCTTTAGTCAACTCGGTATTAACTTCTAAAAAAGAACTACGATACCGATTACCATAAATAATTGCCTCTTCAACCATTTCTGCAGTAACGATCAAATTATGAACATTATCATATAATTTATAAATCACATCACGAGCTGCATCAACTTGAAGTGACAATCTTTCTAAGTCAATTGGCCGATGACGAATAAACTTTAAGATTTCATCAGCTTTTTGATAAGAATCATCGATATAATCTTTATACGATTCATTGATCATTGGTAAGTGTTTATTTTTAATTTCTGATTTTATTTCTAAGAGAACGATATTAATATTATCCAATTCATCTAAAGCTCTTTTTTCCTGTAATCTTAATGAATTTTCTAATTCATTGTATTTTACTAACGCATCATCAAATGGCTGACAACGCTTTACTAATTGATCGAATTCTTCAATCAACGTACTATACGAAAAATCTTTTGACTCAATTACTGTCGTTATTTCTTCTAAATCATCTATAATTGGTTTAAAATTCTTATAATCTTCATCAATTGTAATATTATAATCACTCAATAAATAATTACGTTGTAATTCAGCTAAAGAACTTACTGTTCGTTTAAGCCCATCGTCTAAACGACCAATATGTCGATAACAATTATTACGAGCTTCTTCATACTGATTAAAAGCAGCCTGTTCTTTTTCTAAATCAGCTCCCAATCCATTTAATTCATCAGTCATTACTTCAATCGAAGAACCAACGTTCTCTAATCTTAGATCTTTAATAGCTTGAATCGTATTTTCTAAATCAGCATGAATCTTATTATAGCGCACTGAAGCGTTTAATTTTTCAATTGAAAAATCCTTTTCCTTCATATCTTCGATAATTGCATATAACTCTTCTAAACGCTTAGGAATATATTTCCGGACAATTGAAATATAAGTTGGTAAATCTCTAAGATTAGCTGCCAATAGATCAATATCTTTTTCAATTTTAGCAGCAAATGATTGTGCTTCATCAAAACGCTGATTATTCATCATATCTTCCAAAGTAACAAAACGACTATCAATATCATCAAAAATAGCGGGAATCGCCGGAACGAAATCCTCGATTTTAAATCTAACGGCTGCAAAATTATCACTTGCAGCTCGATATTTTTCTTTGATCTTAATAATTGCGACTCGTTGAACATTTTCAATTTCCGTAATAACTTCGATTTTTTTCAACAAATCTTGAGCTTTGCTTTCATAATCATCAATTTCATTTTTCAATTTAACTATTTTCTTATGAGCACCTGTTAATTTACGATAAAAAAGCTGTTCATCTATTTCGTTTATTAAAGGCATGATATCATTATTTTGAAAAACATTTAATTTATTAAATTCAGATTCATATAATTCATATTTTTCAAGTACTTCAGGCATATTTTTTCCAATTCCTTTTACTCTACCCAAACGATACTGAATCGGTAATGTTTTTATTGCATTCATGCGATTTTCAAGTTCAATTATTTCTTTACGATACATCTTTAACTTAATTGCACGATAAACTATCGTACCAATAATTATCACTAACACACAGACACAAGCTATGATTACACTTTGACTACCAAATTTTTTTAATATATTATCTAAAAATTCCATCTGTACATCCCTCTTTACATAAAGCTTACTTATAGAGTATACCACAACATACTTGTCATGTCTAAACAGAATCGACAATTTTTCATAATCATTTACATTATTTTTTTTCTCAATAATATATATTAACAGGAGGTATAATAGATGAATAAAAAAATCTTAGCACCGTTGCGTTCATATAATCCAAACAGAGTTTTTTATATCTATCATGAATATATTAAAATGTTCAAAAAAGCAGATCTTGATATCATTACAATTGCTCCTGCAAGTTTTACAACCTTACAGTTTTTAGTTGATAATTGTGATGGTCTATTACTTACAGGCGGTCTCGATGTCGACCCTGCTTACTATCACGAAAGTTTACATCCCAAAACTAAAAAAGAGCTTTTCGAACTTGAAGAACTAGAATTTACGTTAATTAAAATGTTTTTCCAGCAAAACAAACCGATTTTAGGAATTTGCCGCGGCATCCAAACTATTAACGTTGCTTTTGGCGGAACCTTGATTCAAGACCTTGACTCAAATTTGCACATGCAAAAAGAAATGCAGGGCTATCGCCATTTAGTTACCACCTGTAAAAATTCTTTACTATCAAAGTATTTAGGTGATAAATTTATGACAAATTCTTTTCATCACCAAGCTCTCGATAAAGTTGCCGATGGTTTTATCATTAGCGCTAAAAGTATTGACAATATAATCGAAGGAATCGAAAAAGATAAAATTATCGCGGTACAGTGGCATCCAGAAAAGAATAATGATAAAATACAGCAAAGACTTTTAAAATTATTTAATGATTTACTGGAGGAAAAATAGATGAAAAAAATTGGATTTATCGGTGTTGGAGTAATGGGTAAAGCGATGGTATTGAATCTATGTAAAGCAGATTATGATATCTCCATATTTACTCGAAGCAAACATAAAGTTGAAGATATTATAAGTGATAAAATCAAATGGTGTGATAGTATTGAAGAATGCTGCAAAGATAAAGATATTATTATGACGATGGTTGGTTTCCCTAATGATGTTGAAGAAGTATATTTTAGTGAAAAAGGAATCATTAATAGTGTAAAAGAAAATACTATTTTAATTGATTTTACGACGTCAAGTCCCCTATTAGCTAAAAAAATATATACTGAAGCAATAAAAAAAGGTGCTGTTAGTTTAGATTGTCCAGTTTCTGGTGGCGATATTGGAGCCATCAAAGGAACCTTATCTATTATGGTCGGCGGTGACAAAGAAGTTTTTGAAAAAGTAAGACCTGTCTTAAAAGTTTTAGGAACTAATCTCAATTATGTTGGAGCTCCTGGAAACGGTCAGCATACTAAAATGGCTAATCAAATTGCCCTAGCTGGTGCATTAGCCAGTACCTGTGAAGCCATCACATACGCTAAAAGCGTTGACCTAGATCCTGAATTAATGTTACAGTGCATCTCTAGTGGGGCTGCTGGTTCTTGGCAGTTAAGTAACAATGGTCCTAAAATGCTGACAAATGATTTCGACCCTGGTTTTTACATCAAACACTATATCAAAGATATGAAAATAGCCAAGGATGTAAATGATAGCAACAGCCTTGACCTTGAAGTACTTAATGCTGTTTTAAAAATGTTTGAGACTTTACAAGTTAATGGTGATGAAGATTTAGGAACGCAGGCTTTAATTAAATATTATCAAAGATAGCTCAGCTATCTTTTTTTACAAATAAATTATGTTTATTGGCAATCAACATTGCTATAACCATCAAGATCATCGCTAACATCTTATTAAAAGCAAACTCTTCTTGCAGCAGCAAAGAGCCAAGATACGTAAAGATTGGATTTAATCCCAGTAAAAAACTAGTTTTTATACTACCGATTTCATGAACAGCATTAAAATAAATCAACTGGATGATGGCAAATCCAATCCCAGAAAAAAGGATAAAAACGAGCCATAACATTAACGAAATATTTTCGATATCGTTATGTTGCGGAAAAAATAACGATATCACTAATAACTGGATAAAACCATAACTCAAATACTCTAATGTAAACGACAGATTCTCTTCTTTTTTACAATTATGCTGCATCAATAGATTACCATAACTATAAAAAACAATTCCCCCAAGCAGCATCAAATGCCCCCAAGAAAGCTGATTCAATTTAAAATCAATCGAAACAAAAAAAGCAACAAAAGCTATCATCATAGCAAGCAATTGATTTTTAACGATCTTATTTTTATATATCAATAAAGCTAAAAGAATCGTTACTAACGGAGCCAGTGAATTCATGATTGCATTAGCACTGCCGCTAATTAAATTTAAGCCCTCAAAAGTTAAAATAAAATTTATTGTTATTGAAAATAAGGCAACTTTAAAGCCTAAAAAATCATGACGACGCTTAAATTTCACTTTCTTATATTTCATCACTAAAAAAATCGCTACGATCGAAAGAAAAACCTTAAGTGTCGCCAGATCATATGTTGACATATATTCCAGCATATATCTCATTACTAAAACATTAGTTCCCCATAAAAAACTTGCAAAAATCAACCAGACATACATTATATCACCACTATTAGTATATCCATCTAAAAAACTTTAAAACTAAAAATGTAGATACATTAACTGTATCTACAAAATTATTTCATTTTTGATCTGTTGACGATCATGCTTTAACTGTTCAATCAACCCTTCAACACTAGCAAACTTCTTTTCCATTCTAATTTTCTTAATAAAAGCAACTGTTAAAACTTGTCCATAAATATTTTCATCAAAATCAAAAATATTTACTTCTAAAGATAATCCTGGTAATGCTGTAAAAGTAGGATTATAACCAATATTGACCATTCCTAAATAAACTTTATCTTTAAAATAGACTTTTGCACCATACACCCCATTTTCAGGTAACAAATAATCTTTAGCATCGATATTAGCAGTTGGAAAACCGATCTTACGTCCATTTTGCCGTCCATATATTACTTTACCACTTATACAATAAGGACGACTTAATAATTTAGCTGCCATCTCGACATCACCCTTAGTTAGAAGCTCTCTTAAGTAACTTGAAGATACTTTATGATGATCGTATTCCAGTTTTTCAATTACAGTTACTTGATAATCATTATGTCCATAAGCTTGTAAAATTTCACTATTACCACGACCCCGATCACCAAAACGGAAATCATAACCACAAACAACATGTTTGATTTTAGATTTGATAATAAATTCTTGAATAAATTTTTCTGGCATCAATTTAGCAATATCATGATTAAAACGTAAAATAAATAAATAATCAAAATCATATGATTTTAATAAATTAATTTTATCTTCTAAACTCATTAAATACTTAAACGGCTGATTAGTTAAATAAGCTCGAGGGTGAACATCGAATGTCAACAGCGCCTTTTTTAAATTATCTCTTTTTGAAACCTTAATAACTTCATTAACTAACTTTAAATGTCCTAAGTGAAAACCATCAAAAAAGCCAAGCGCAACACAACTAGGTTCCATCTTCAAATCATTTTGTTCATTTAAATATATTATTTCCATTACCATAATCCTCTTATATTCTTTAAATAACCATTACCATCAGGGCCATACACTGCTAAAACCTTCTTATTTCTATTTACGATTACGACCTGCTCATTGATATCAGATTTGATCTTCTTACCATGATAAACGATATTTTCATCTTCTACTTCTAATTGTTTAAAGTCACTTAAGGCAGTTTCAATACTCAAACAATTGAACTTACCAGCTTCAATTTCTTCTAAAGTAAAACAGTCATTTAAAGCAAACTTACCGGATTTCGTTCTGATCAGATCCTGCATATGTCCAGGATAGCCTAATTTAGCAGCTATATCAAAACATAATGAACGAATATAAGTTCCTTTAGAACAGCCAACTTTAAATTTAATCAAATTTTCTTTGATTTCTAAAACATCGATATAATCAATTGTAACAACTCTAGTAGGAACTTCTACATTTTCACCACTTCTTGCATATTCATATAATTTTTTGCCCTTAATTTTGATTGCTGAATATAAAGGCGGTTTTTGTTCCTGTTTTCCTATAAAACTCTTTAAACAAGCAATAATTTTATCATCATCTATTTTTTGATATTCTTTAGTTTCTAAGACTTTACCACTAGCATCATAAGTATCCGTACTTACACCTAAATTTAAAGTTGCGACATATTCTTTACTTTCACTAGTTAAAAACTGTAATACTTTAGTTGCCTTATTAATACATACAACTAAGACCCCAGTTGCATCAGGGTCCAAAGTTCCACAATGCCCTACTTTTTTAGTATGTAATATTTTACGAAGTTTATTAACGACATCATGACTCGTCATCCCTGCAGGTTTATTTATTAATATGATTCCATCCATTTTTATCACCGCTTATCATTTTACAAAGGTTTGTAATAAAATGCAAATATCTTTGCATATATTCATAATTTTGTTAAAATAGAAAACGGTGATTATAAATGACAATGAAAAAAGTATTAGGCTGTATAAGAAAAGCTGATGAAGAATTTGATTTAATTCAAGATGGTGATAAAATTTGTGTTGGTGTATCAGGTGGAAAAGATTCAACGTTACTTTTATACTGTTTATCGCTATATCAAAAATTTGCTCGTGTTAAATTTGAGGTAGTTGGTGTTCATATTGAAATGGGATTTCCAGATATGGATTTTAGTAAAGTAGATGCTTTTTGTAAAAAAAATCAGATTGAATTATATCATGAACCTAGCGATGTTTATGAAATCTTAAAGTTAAATAAAACTGAAGATGGTCGTTTACAATGCTCGCTTTGTTCAAAGTTTAAAAAAGCTTTAGTTATTGATGGCGCAAAAAAGTATGGTTGTAACAAAGTTGCTTTTGCTCATCATGGTGATGATGCTGTAGAAACTTTATTTATGAATATGGTCTACGGTGGTAAAATTGCTACTTTTACCCCTAAAATGTATCTAACGCGAACCGAAATGAATTTCATTCGGCCTTTAGTTTATGCTTATGAATCAGATATCATTTCAGCTGTAGAAGAAGCTCATATTCCTGTTGTGACATCAACCTGCCCAGCGGATAAACATACTAAGCGCGAAGAATTTAAACAGTTATTAAATGAGCTGTACCAAAAATACCCTCAAGCCAAAAGTAATTTATTGACTAGTTTATCGAACGAGAAAAATACATTACTTTGGAAAAAAACACCTAAAGAAAAATAAATTCACAATTGTGAATAAAGTGTGAAAAAGTGGACATAACGTCCACTTTTAAGCATGTTTAATTACAAAATAGTTCTTTTTACCACGACGAATTACCGTTGCTTCGCTGCCAAAAGCATTAGCTTTGCAAACAGTAAATTCAACATCTTTGATTCTTTCACCATTAATTAAAATGGATCCACCATTAACAAATTCACGTGCTTCGCGTTTACTTTTAGCTGCCCCACAAGTAATCAAAGCATCTAAAATATTTAAATCTTCATTTATTTCAACACTTGGCACTCCTTCAAAACATACTTTAACTTGTTCTAAAGTCAAAGATTGAATTTGACCTGAAAATAACATTTTAGAAATATTTACAGCTTCTTCATAAGCCTCTTTACCATGTAAGAAAGTGATTACTTCACGAGCTAGCGCCTGGTGGGCTTCTCGTAAATGAGGCTGGGTTTTATTCTTTTCTTCTAATTCCATAATTTCTTCAGGTGTTAAGAAAGTTAAGAATTTTAAATAATCGATTACTTTATCATCCTCTGAGTTAATAAAGAACTGATACATTTCATAAGGTGATGTTTTTTCTTTATCTAACCAAATAGCTTTGCCATTTGTCTTACCAAACTTTGTTCCATCACTTTTAGTTAAAAGCGGCATTGTAAAACCATAAGCTTCTTTACCGTCTTTTTTTCTGATCAATTCAATTCCTGCTGTAATATTGCCCCATTGATCTTGGCCTGCAACCTGCATAACACAGTTTTTATTATTATATAACCATTCAAAATCCATTGCCTGCATGATCATATAAGAAAATTCAGTATATGTAATCCCAGCATCTAAACGCCGTTTAACAATATCTTTATTCAACATATAATTGACATTAAAGTATTTACCATAATCTCTAAGAAAATCAATAAAATTTAAATCTTTAGACCAGTCATAGTTATTAACTACTTCAAACCCAAATAAGTCCTGAGCCTGTTTTTTTAAACAAGCAAAGTTATGTTCAACTGTTTCTTTCGTAATCATTGGTCTTTCAGTATCTGGTTTTGGATCACCGATCAATCCTGTAGCTCCACCAACTAATAAAATCGGATTATGTCCGGCATCCTTTAAACGTTTTGAAATTAAAAATGATGAAAAATGTCCAATATGTAAACTGTCTCCAGTTGGATCAGTTCCAATATAAAAAGTCATTCCACCATTATTTAATTTTTCTTCTAGATCCGGCGAACTGACATCTTTGATCAATCCCCGCCATACTAATTCATCATAAATCTTCATCTTCTATCCTCCATCTATAAAATAAAAAAGATTTCATCCTAAAGGACGAAATCTCGCGGTACCACCTTTATTCATGATTACTACATGCTCTTAAATCGATAACGGGATGACCCGTCTAGACTTTGCATCTAGAAACTCCAGAGTGTATTCATCAGTAGTACATCCTTGTTTTCACCAGCCACAAGGTCTCTTAAATGCCTATTTTGATTACTATTTTCCTTCAACGTCGTAATTGAATTATATTCTAAAACAAAGGATAAGTCAACCTTCATTATTTGATATTATTCTACAATAACAGCTGTACCACTTGCTGTAACCATCATCATATCATTACCAGTACCTAACATTTCATAGTCAATATCAACTCCAATTACTGCATTAGCACCCGCCGCCTTAGCTCTTTCTTCCATTTCTTTCAAAGCTTCCTGGCGACAAGCCATTAATTCTTCTTCGTATCCAGCACTGCGGCCACCAAAAATATTTCTAATTCCAGCTCCAATATCTTTAAACATATTGACTCCAGAAATTACTTCACCAAAAACGATTCCCCTATATCAACTACTTTTTTCCCTTCAATTTGATTTGTTGTTGTAATGATCATATTATTTTCCTCCATCTATTTGATAATTTAATTTTAACCTATCTATCAAATATATGCTACTTATAATATAATAATTCTAAAAAAACATTGCCCATTTTAAAAATATTTCCCTTTTAATATACTCAACAAAAAAACAGCATAATTATTTATGCTGTAATACTTTTATTCATTTGTTGAATTACGCTTTATAAACATGTGCTGAACAACGATTTCCTTTGACTCAATCTTTTCTTCATGCAAAAATTTTGTCAACAAACGAACTGCAAGCGCTCCCATATCATAAACAGGAACATTCGTCGAAGATAGCGTTGGCTTACACATAATTGAATAACTTGTATTCAACATTCCCACAACTTCCATCTCTTCAGGAATTTTAATTCCATTTTCCTGAGCCGCATTGATAACTGCTACACCATCTTTATCATATCCACAAAACACTAAATCATGTTTATGATTTTTAAAATACTCTACAAAATTAGGGTACGTATTCTCATAATGGCTTGAGCTGGTTAAAATCTGATTAGTTGTAAAAACTTTTTCATATTTTTTATATGTATCTTTAATACCTTCAATTATTTCATCACTTTTAATTAAATTTTGTTTAGGTAAAATATAAATTATATCATCTTTACCCTCAGCTAGATATTTATCAACAATCTCTTCTGCCGCCTTTTTAACATCAATATAAATAGAACCGATGTTGTCACCCGATAATTTCTTACCTATGACAACTATTGGTAATTTATACTTAACAATTGCTTCAATTGTTTCATCAAGATTATCATTATTAAATAAAATTACTCCATCTACTCTTGATTTAACCAAACGTTCTGTTACATCAGCGACTGTATTTTCATCACCAATATCATCAGTAGTATACATATTGATATTATAATCTAAATGTCTTCCTGTATCACCGATACCGCCAATCATGTCTTTAACATGAGCGAATAATGACTGGGGAAAAACAATTGCAATAGTTGTTGTTTTACTAGTTGCTAGTCCTCTAGCTATATCATTCGGTTTGAAATCTAAACGCTCAATAACATCCAAGACTTTTTGTTTAGTTTTTTCTCGAACAACATTTGAACCATTAATTACTCGAGAAACTGTCGCAAGAGAAACGCCAGCTTCCCTTGCAACATCATATATCGTAACTTTTTTCATTAATCTTTTAGATCTTCAATGATGACATCTAATTCATCTTCAATATCATCCATTGCATCATCTAATTCCTTTAATGCATCAAAATCTTTGTCTTGAATCTTGTCCTTGATCTCATTTAATTTACTTGTCATTTCATCACTGATCTTTGTAACTGACGCTTTAAAATTTTCATATTCTTCACTTGATTTAACAGAATTTGCCAGCTCTTCTAATTTTTCTTTAACTTCAGATAATTTAGTACTTGTAGTATCTTTAAATTCTTCCATATCAAATTCATCAATAGCAAGTTTTATTTCTTCAATTGTATTATTAACTAACGTCTTAACATCTTCTTTTGTCATATTCTGTGCTTTATCATATAATTCCTGTGATTTTTCTTTAAGATTTCCTCTTAACTCACTACCTTTTTTTGGTGCAAATAACATTCCAACTACTGTACCAATACCAATACCAGCTATAAATTTTCCAAATTTCATAATAATCTCACCTTTCTAAAATTTCTTTTTAAACAAACTAATAATAGCACTAATCGGATTAAACTTAGGTCGATTTGGATCAAAGAAACGGGCAATTGTTTCCACCGGAGCATTTAAAAGATCCAATTTATAAGTTATATCATCCATAATTTTTTCTGCTTTATTAATCGTAGTTTGAGCCCTTTCAACTGTGCTGCCTACCTGCTTTATTGTCGTTGAACTGCGAAGCAGTAAAATTCCTAAACAAACTAAAGCAAATGCTCCTGATAAAATCAAAACACAGTAACAAATATCTATAGCAGCCATAACTTTACCTCGACTTTCTAAAAAATATTATATCACAAATTTAAATACTTACATAGATTTTTTTATCGTGATAACTTTTTCTTCAAGTTTATAAATATCTTTACTTGACATAAACAAAAATACAACACCATCATATTTAGCTAATTCCTTAGCTGCTTCTTCATCTTCTCCAATAACTTTTGCCCTTGGTAAATTTTTAGCAATATCATAAATATCAATATCGATTCCTTCTTCTTTCACAGCATTTTCAGGGAATGGACAAAAATATGGATAGTCGGCTAAATCCATAGCTCGAGCAAATTCAACTGCAAATCTAGCCCCCCGAGAATAGCGATCCGGTTTAAATACCGCCACGATCTTTTTTCCCGGATATTTAACTCGAGTAGCTTCAATAACATATTTGATTGCTGTAGGATGATGGGCATAATCATCAACATAAACATTATTTCCCACCTCAGTAACACTATAACGGCGTTTTGTACCCTCAAAAGTTGCAAGCTTATCTTGAATATATTCACTACTCATATTTTCTAAATAGCCAAGAGTAATAATTGCAAGTGAATTATATAACATATGCATACCAAAGAATGGTAAATTAAAATGTCCAAATAATTCATCATGAATATATACATCAAATGAAAAACCTAAATTGTTTTCAATTACATTTACCGCCCTAACGTCATTATAGTCATTTAAACCAAATCTCATAACTCTTTTTTCAAATTTAATTTTTTTTATGTTCGGATCATCACCCCAAACAATAACCGTATCTTTGACTTGATTAGCAAATTTTTCAAATGATTCTATATAACGGTCTAACGTCTTAAAATAATCAACATGATCTAATTCAATATTATTGATTATTGCATAATCAGGATAATAATGTAAAAAATGATCCTGGAACTCACATGATTCAGCAATAAAATATTTACTATCTTTAGTCGCATGACCAGTTCCATCACCTATCAATACAGAAGTTTTATCAAAATCTTCAAACAAATGATATGCCATTCCTGTCGTCGTTGTTTTACCATGAGTACCGGCAACACTAATAGAAATAAAATTTTTCATAAATTTTCCTAAAAATTCAAAATAACGATAACATTTGACATTAGGATTAGCTAATGCTGCTTTAACTTCGACATGATCATCATTAAAAGCATTACCAATAATAACCGTATAACCATCTTTAATATTATCAGCATTAAATGAGTAAATTGGAATATTTCTCTTTCTTAACTCATCTTCTATGAAAATATATTTATCAATATCACTTCCACATACTTCATTTCCAAGTTCATATAGGATTTCAGCAAGTGGCGCCATCCCTGAACCTTTAATTCCTATAAAATAATACATTTCTGTCACCTCACTCCACCATTTTAGCACAAATTAAGATAAATGTGTTTAACGTATCCCAAAAAGTATAATTTTTTATCGACAAATAAAATGATTAAGAGTAATTCTCTTAATCATTAAATTACTATTAGATCTTTAGAATAACTATTTAACACTTTACAGCCGTCTTTTGTCACCATCACTAAATCTTCAATTCGAACTCCAAATTTGCCTGGTAAATAAACACCTGGCTCAATTGAAAAAATCATTCCTTCTTGAACTTCTAAATCAAAATTTATTGAAACATCGCCATATTCATGAACATCTTTACCAATAAAATGTCCTAAACGATGATTGAATTCCTTTCCATAACCAGCTTCACTAATAATATCCCGAGCTGTTTTATCAATATCACATAATCTAACACCAGGTTTGATTATCGCTTCAGCTGCCTGATTAGCACTTCTTACCAGTTCATATACTTTTTTAGCTTCTTCACTAACCTCTTGATAAAAAACAGTTCTTGTCATATCTGAACAATAACCATGGTATTTGCAGCCCATATCAATAATGACACTATCACCAGGTACTAAAGTACTATCATCATTTTCATGATGGGGATTTGCGCCATTAGCACCATAGGCAATAATAGCATCAAAACTATTTCCATCAGCACCAAGATTACTATAAATATCATTTAACTTAGCAGCCACTTCGATTTCACTCAACCCAAGAGCAACTTGTTTAATCACTTCATCCATTGCCTTATCATTAATAATGCTTGCTTCGATCATTAGTTTTTGTTCATCTTCATCTTTTACCATTCTTTGATAATCAACACATTTTGACCCATTTACTATTTTAACATCCGGTATTCTATTCATTAAATCAAGTAAAAAATTAGCTGTCCAATGTTTATCTACACCAATTTTTTTAGCGTTATCAAGATTATCAACGATCGTTTGGATCGCATCATCGACATCACTATGCCAAACTATTTCAATCCCTAAATCTTTTTCAACAAAGAATAAATCATTGAAAAATAATTTATGATCTCCTTTTGCTGATAACATCAATACATACATTCTTTCCCCAGGATGATTAACGTAATCAATCAAATAATCAATTGATGAAGGTTCACTGATCAGTAAATAATCAAGATCAGCTTCCTTCATTCTCGCAATTACACCATCGATTCGCTTTTTATTCATCTTCGATCACCGCAATTCCTAGTTCATCTAACTGCACTTTATCAACATTTCCAGGTGCTTTTGACATCGGACAAACAGCACTTGCATTTTTAGGAAACGCAATTACTTCACGAATATTATCACTATTAGTAAGCAGCATCGCTAAACGGTCTAATCCTAAGGCAAATCCGCCATGAGGTGGTGTTCCATATTGGAAGGCTTCAACAAACCAGCCAAACTGACTATCGATTCTTTCTTGAGTGAATCCTAACGCTTTAAAAGCTCTTTCTTGTAGATCCTGTTCATAAATACGCTGTGATCCACCACCTAATTCAAATCCATTTAAGACGATATCATAAGCATCCGCTAAACAATTTGCAGGATCATTTTCAATTTTATCAATATCGCTATCTTTTGGACGCGTAAATGGATGATGAACAGCATAATAACGTTCTGTTTCATCGTCATATTCAAACATTGGGAAATCTACGACCCATAAAAATGCATACTCATCATTATTATATAATTTTAATTCTTTACCTAAATGATTTCTAAGTGCTGCTAAAGCATCACAAACAACATTATATTTAACATCACTTACAAATAACAATAGATCATCATTATTAGCATCCATTGCTGTTAATAAACGACTCATTTGTTCGTCGCTAAAGAACTTTGCAATTGGTCCTTCACCTTTACCATCTTTAACTTTTAACCAGGCTAATCCTTTAGCTTTATATGTTTTAACGATATCCGTTAATTTATCGATAGCTTTACGCGAAAAATCATTTGCTTTACCTTTAACATTAATTCCTTTAACATGACCATTAGCTTCTAAAGCACTTTTAAAAACCATAAAATCAACATCTTTAACGACTTCATTTAAATTAACCAATTCTAAACCAAAACGTATATCTGGTTTATCAATTCCATATTTTTCCATAGCTTCATGCCAAGTCATTCTTGGCAGTGGCAATTGCAGATCAATTCCCTTAACATCTTTCATGACTTTAGCAATCAATCCCTCACCAATAGAAATGATTTCATCAGTAGTCATAAAACTCATTTCCACATCAACTTGTGTAAATTCAGGCTGTCGATCCAAACGTAGATCTTCATCTCTAAAACAACGGGCAATTTGATAATAACGTTCAAATCCAGAAACCATTAATAATTGTTTAAACAATTGTGGTGATTGTGGCAAAGCATAAAAAGATCCATTATGAACTCTTGAAGGTACTAAAAAGTCTCTTGCCCCTTCAGGTGTTGAACGGTTTAAATATGGCGTTTCAATATCAATAAAGTCATGATTATCTAAAAATTCACGAATGCTGCGCGTAATTTTATGACGCATAATAAGCTTGTTTTGCATCACTGGCCTTCTAAGATCTAAATAACGATATTGCATTCTAGCATCTTCACTAGCATCAGTATCATCAGTAGTATAGATCGGTGTTACATTAGCTGTATTAATAATATCGATTTGACTAGCTTCGATTTCAATCTCACCAGTTGGCATATTAGGATTTTTTGAACTTCGTTCAATTACTTTTCCAACAACATGAATTACATATTCATTTTTAATGTCTTTAGCTAAAGCTTCCATACTTTCACTTAAGACGATCTGTGTAATTCCATAGCGATCTCTTAAATCAATAAAAACTAAAGAGCCAAGATTTCTTTTTTTAGCTACCCAGCCTTTTAATTCAACAATTTTATTAACATCACTGATTCTTAATTCTCCATTATTATGAGTTCTATTCATGGCTATGACCCTCCATATGATTTTCAATATATGCAACAATATTTTCAATTGGTACAACATCCTGGGTTTTAGAATGCGTACATTTAATATTTACGACTTCATCTTCTACCTCTTGATCACCAATAATCATCGCAAAATGACTATTCATGCGATCAACAGTTTTAAATTGGGCTTTTAAAGAACGATCTTGATAATCCATATCAACACTAAAACCATTAGCTCTTAACATCGTCGTAATTTGTAACGCTAAATCTTTAGCTTTAGCACCTAAAGGCATAACGTATACATCTAAGCCTTCTGTTTCCTGTAATTCATCATCCATCGCAATCAATAACCGTTCCATTCCAAAAGCAAAACCAACACCTGGAGCTTCTGGACCACCTAATTCACTAATTAAACCGTTATAACGGCCACCACCGCCAACGGTTGCCCCGGCTCCTAAACGTGGATCATCAGAAATAACTTCAAAAACAGTATGACAATAATAATCTAAACCTCTAACTAAGTTAGTATCTAACTCATATTCAATTTCTAAATCATCTAATAACTCACATACTTTAATAAAGTGGGCTTTAGCTTCATCACTTAAATAATCAATTGTTTTTGGCGCATTTGCCATCGCTGGATGATCATGATCAACTTTACAATCTAAAATACGTAATGGATTAGTCTCAAAACGGCTTTTACAATCACTGCATAATTCATCTAAATGGGCGCTAAAGTGTTCTTTTAAAGCCTTACGATAAGCATCACGACTTGCTTCGTCACCTAAAGTATTGATATGTAATTTAACCCCTTTTAAACCTAATGCTTCAACTAATGTAACTGCCATCGTCATACATTCAACGTCTAAAAATGGTGATTCATAACCAATCATTTCTACTCCAAATTGATGAAATTGACGCTGACGTCCATTTTGGGGACGTTCATATCTAAACATCGGTCCAATATAATATAACTTAGAAATCTTATCAGGACTAGCAAACATCTTATTTTCAACATATGCCCGAGCTACTCCCGCTGTCCCTTCTGGTCTAAGGGTAATTGAGCGTCCTTTTTTATCATTAAAAGTATACATTTCTTTACTAACGACATCAGTTGTATCACCAACTGCGCGGTTAAATAACTCAGTATGCTCAAAAATTGGAGTTCTCACTTCTTTAACATTATAGTTAGCACAAATCGTTCTAATTAATTGTTCCAGCATTTGCCATTTTGCAGTATTTTCTGGCAAAATATCTACTGTTCCACGTGGGGCTTTATACATCATTTTCTCTTCCTCCTTTAAAATATAAAAACGTCCTTAAAATAAGGACGTTAAAAACGCGGTACCACCTTAATTCATGTAATTATACATGCCCTCTTGTCTTAACGCGACGTACGTTTACTCCTACTAATTTCAAAGTAACTCCTCCCAAGTGTCCCACAGCATTTCTTTTTAAATACTTTCACCAACCGTATTCTCTCTATGAAAAGACTTAGCTGTTTAATCTTGTTCATTGGATTAAAATGATTATATTCGATTATTTAAAAAAAATCAATGATTTGATTGGATAAATATTGATTATTTATGAAAAAAGATTTTTTAAAAATTTTATTATTATCTTTGCTTTTTCAAAAACGCATAAAATATAGATATAAACTAAATATTCTATGGTATAAATATTATATATTGTCTCATGAAAATTCACAAATAACATTCCCCTTTCATTAAAACAACAAAAAGATCATCATCTATTATCAGTTAATAGAAAACGATCTTTTTATGTCTTTAAATAAATCATTTTTATATTTTATCAATAAATAATAATACTAATGAATAACTCTTTTAACTTCAAAAATACCCTGAATCCGGTCAATATTATCAATTGCCTGTTGTAAACGAGATGCGTCTTCAACCGAAATCTTAAGCTTAATAATAGCTTTCATATCAACCACATCAGCACGAATATTTAAAATATTGATCTTTGCCTGTCCTAAAGCTGTAATAACATCGTTTAACAAATTAGTTCGATCCAAACCAGTAATCTCTAAATCAGCCTGGAATTTCATCGTTGAAATCGAAGCAAAATCCCAATAAACATCAATCAATCGGGCTTTGACTTCAGGAACCTGGATATTTGGACAATCTTTACGATGCACTTTAATTCCCTGCCCTTGAGAAACAAAACCTAAAATTTCATCGCCAGGAATAGGATTGCAGCATTTTGATAACTGAATTTTTAAACCATCGATTCCTTTAACCACTACACCAGAGTTGCTCTTTGCTGCCTGTTGACGGTCATTGACCTGATTATTTCTTTGCAGCATTTTTGAAATACTATCGAAAAAACCGCTTTTTTTAGGAACGACACGATCGATCAATGTCATTGCCGGCAAACTTTTTTTCCCAATAAAATACAATATATCATCAAATGAACGTGCGCCAAATGACCCTAAAAAAGTCTTATAAGTATCTGGATCAAGATACTTCTTTTCATTTAACTGTCTTTTTCTAAGCTCATCTCTTAAAATCTTACGCCCATCTTCGATTGCATCTTTTTTCGTCTCAGCCTCTCTAGAAGCAATGAACTGTCTAATTTTATTACGAGCACCAGCAGTACGAACAAATTTTAACCAGTCGTCACTAGGCCCCTGTGACTGTTTATTTGTCTTGATTTCTACGACATCACCTGTATTTAATTTTGTATCGATCGGAACCATCACATTATTAACTATCGCACCAACGGCCTTATGGCCAACTTCGGTATGGATCCGATAAGCAAAATCAATAGGGGTCGAACCATTAGGTAACTCAACGATCTTTCCTTGTGGTGTCAAAACATAGACATTAGCTTCAAAAATATCTCTTTTTAAAGAATCATAGTATTCTTTAGCATCACCATCTTTTATATCTTCACTTAAAGAAATAAATTCTCTTAACCACTGTAACTTTTCACCAATTTCCTGCTGTTCTTTTTTCGATGAATAACCTTTATTTTCTTTATAACGCCAGTGCGCAGCTACTCCTAATTCTGCAAGTTCATCCATTTCTTCAGTTCTGATTTGAATTTCAAAAGTATTACCATCTTCACCAATTACCGAAGTGTGCAAAGATTGATACATGTTAGGTTTAGGCATTGCAATATAATCTTTAAACCGTCCGGGAATTGGGCGATAATGATCATGAATCAATCCTAAAATACTATAACAATCCATCTTATCCTTAGTAATGATCCGTAAAGCATATAAATCATACAATTCATCAAATCGTTTCTTTTTAACAAACATTTTTTTATAAATACTATAAATCGATTTAGCTCGGCCTAAGATTCGATACTCATATTTATTTTCATTAAGCATTGTTTCAACTGATGCCATCATTTTAGCAACCGATTCTTTTCTTTCTTCCTGTTTTACTGCTAAAAGATTAGAAATATCGTTAAAAGCCACAGGATCTAGATATGAAAGACTTAAATCTTCTAATTCTGTCTTGATATCATTGATTCCTAAACGATGCGCAATTGGAGTATAGACTTCCAACGTCTCTCTAGCAATTCTTTTTTGTTTATGAGCAGGCATATATTGCAATGTTCGCATATTATGCAAACGATCAGCAAATTTAATTAATATAACACGAATATCTTTTGCCATCGCAATATAAATTTTACGGTGATTTTCTGCATAAACATCTGCTTCATCTTTAAACGGCATCTTACCGATCTTGGTTACTCCTTCAACTAGTGTTGTGATTTCTTCACCAAAACGTTCTACCATTTCTTCCCGACTTACATCACAGTCTTCCATAACATCATGAAGCAAACCAGCAGTAATTGTCGCAGGTCCTGTCTGTAAAGTTGCTAAAATATAAGCAACCCAGATCAAATGATTAGTATATGGTTCCCCACTCTTTCTTTTTTGCCCTTTATGCTTTTCCATAATATAATCATAAGCCTGATTAATCAAAGTAAGACTTTCTTGATTAGTAATATATTTGCCACAAACCTCAAGAACATCTTTTATTGAAACAACATCTCCTGCCCCTTTATATTCGGCCATAAATAACACCTCCCATAATTATTAAAAAAGAGCTAAGCTCTTTTTAATATTTCAATAATGAATAAACATTATAACCTTGCAATCTTTCACGTCCTTTTAATTCTTCCAGTTCAATTAAAAATGCAATTCCAATTACTTTACCACCTAATTTTTCGACCAATTTAACAGTTGCTTCAACAGTTCCACCGGTTGCAAGCAAATCATCAACAATAATAACATTTTGATTTGGCTTGATACTATCAGCATGAATATGAACTTCGTTTGTTCCATATTCTAATGCATATGTTTCACTTATTGTTTCTCGCGGTAACTTACCAGGTTTTCTAACTGGTACAAAGCCTGCATTGATCTTATAAGCTACCGGACAGCCAAATAAAAATCCCCGTGCTTCTGGTCCCGCAACAACATCAACTTTTGCCTTTAAAGTATTAGTCCAGTCAACAAATTTATCAATCGTTTCTTTAAATGCATCTTTATCCTGCATTAAAGGTGTCACATCTCTAAAAATAATTCCTTCTTCTGGAAAATCCTTTATATCAGCTACATATTTAGTTAAATCCATTTTTTATATCTTCTCCTTTACAACCATGCCTTATGATATTCAATTATAACATTTTTATACATTAATTAAAACTATTTAATTCCCTCAATAATTATATTTACAGATTCAAAATTATTAAAAACATTGATACTAAACTTCCCAACTACATTAATTTTTTCAATATTTTTATACTGTTCATACAATTCACCATGATTAAAATATAACGCTTGGCCCCGTACTTTTGGTAATTCAAGATCAAAACGAAGATGCTTCCCATTCGATAAAGGAGTTACTTTTTTAACTGATAAGTTCTTTGCATAGAAACAGACTTCTTCATTGCCATTACCTAAGGGTTCTAAAAGTTCTAACTGTTTTACAGCATTTTTACTAATTTCATCTTCTGAAACTTCTAATACCTCAACTAACGGCGGCTGATAGTTTTCTAACTGTTCTTCTAAATATCTTGTTAGCTTAGATTTAAGAATTTCTACATTATCAACAGATACACTAAAACCACCCGCAAGAGCATGACCGCCATAATTATCTAGAACATCTTCAACCTGCTTAAAAATACTGCTTAAAGATAAGCCTTCGATTCCTCTAGCACTGCCTTTATACATATTTTTTTCCTTATCAAGACTCATGACAAAACTTGGCCGATTATATTGACGAGTATACTTGCCAGCCACTAAACCGATCAAGCCTTCATGAACTTCATTTTGATAGCTATATAAAAATTTATCATTTACATCAACTGCGGCAAGAACCTCCTGGTACTGCTTATTTGTCAATTCTTGTCTTTTTGCGTTGACTTCTACAGCTTTCGAACTTACTGCTTTTAATATACCAATTGATGCATCTTGGCGAAAATATTTAACTAAATGATTAGGATTAATAATTTCACTAAGGCGTCCAAACGAATTGATTTTAGGGGCTAAAATAAAGCCAATACTAGTTACATTATATTTTTGATTACTGCCAAGTAACAATTCTAATTGGGGATATTGATTTTCTTTCATAAATTCTAATGCTCTTTTAACTAAAGACCTATTTTCATCTAATAAAGGCATCATATCGGAAATAGTTGTTATTGCCGCTAAACAAAACAAATATTTATCATGTTTTTTTAATAACGCACTAGCTAATTTGTAAGCAACAAATCCCCCGGATATTTCTTTATAAGGATAATCAGGGGAAATCTTAGCATGAATGATTGAAAAGGCATCTGGTAATTGATCATCGTAATTATGATGATCGGTGACGATTACATCGACCCCCAGTTCATTGGCTCTTTCGATTGCCTCATAGGCTTTTATTCCATTATCAACAGTAATGATAAGTGTATAACCTTTTGCTGCCATCTGTTCAACGCGCTGTTTATTTAAACCATATCCATCTTGTAAACGACTAGGAATATGAAAACCAACTTCGATACCTAACTGTCTAAAAGCATCTACTAAAATTGATGTCGCTAGAATACCATCACAGTCATAATCGCCATAAATACAAATTTTTTCTTTGTTGGCAATTGCTTCATTAATTCTTTCTAATGTCATCTCTGCTTCTGAAAACAATGAAAAATCATGGTATATCAAACGATTTGAAAGCATTGCATCAATTTGCTGCGAAGAATAATTTTTATAAGCAAAAATCTTCGCTAAAAGTGAATTTATATTATATTCCTGCATATAGTGTTTGTAGTCTAAATTATTTATGACCTGCCACTCCATAAAGTTCTCCTCTCAAATAAAAATAGTTGCATCAGCAACTATTTTGAAATTAAATCCGAAAAATCATTTATACTCAAATGAGATGCTTCTTTTACTACTTGTAAACTTAAATAATCAAATATTTCCGAAAAATCAAGACTCATGATATCATCAATAATTTCACACATCGGAATAGCATCTCTTTGTTTCCATTTTCGTTCAAACAAATAATCTTTTATTTGCTGTTCAGAAATATTGTGAATATTTTGTTGTTTAAAGTCACGGGCTTTTAATTTAATTAAAAAATTAAGATCACGTTTATTAAATTTAAAATCGTTACTCGATTCCACTTACAGCCCTCCATTTCAAAGTCACTTACATATTATATGACAAATTTCATCAGAAAGGAAGTGCTTTATGAAAAGAAAACTAATAAATTCATTTATCATTCTTTCCGCCAGTTCTGCCATCGCAAAATTATTTAGTATTCTTAATAGAATGGTTTTAGCACGTCAATTAAGCAGTGATGCTATGGCACTATATATCTTAGTTATGCCTACAGTATCTTTATGTATTACTTTAGGGCAGTTAGGTATCCCATCAGCTGTATTTAGGTTAGTTGCTAATCCTAAATATAGTAATAAAAAAATTGTTATTTCTGCTTTTACGATCTGTCTTTTTACATGTGTCATTGTAACGAGTGCCCTGTTATTTTCTTCAAAATTTATTAGTCATAATTTATTAAAAAATGAAGATGCTTTTTATCCTTTACTATCATTAGCCCTGTTTATTCCTCTAGTAGGAATAAGCGGTATCATCAAAAATTATTTTTTAGCCCAGCAAAATGTTTACCTTGTTGCAAAAGCTGGTTTTATTGAAGAAATAGCCCGTTTAAGCTTCAGTTATTTAATGATCAAACAATTCTCTTTTTTGGCAGATACTTATTTAGTAAGTTTTGCCACATTAGCTATGTCAGTGGGGGAATTAAGCTCGATTATTTATCTTTCAACTCGTTTAAAAAATCATAAAATCACTACTTTTAGTAAACAAAGCATTATTAATAACTTACAAATAAAAGATATGTTGAATATTGCGATGCCGTTAACTGGTTCCAGACTATATCACTGTATTGTTTCTTTTCTAGAGCCAATTACCCTGGTTTATGTATTAACTAAATTTAATCTAAGTGAAAGTACTATTCATCAACAATATGCAATTATTAGTGGTTATGTTATTTCTTTATTGGTTACCCCGACTTTTTTTAATAATGTTGTCTATCGGCTATTTTTACCAATCATTACTGATGATGTTGTCTATAAAAAAATATTTTTGGCTAGAAAACATATATTTTTAGCTTTAATAGGAAGTTTTTTGATCAGTATCCCTTTTACCTTGATTTTTTATTTTATTCCTGAATTCTGTTTAAAGCTCTTATATAATACGACTAGTGGTGCTAATTATCTTAAATATATGGCTATTCCTTTTACGATCTTTTACCTTCAAACCCCGCTTAGCGCTTTATTACAAGCACTAAATCGTAATAAACTAATGTTTATCAGCAGTATTATTGAATGTACCAGCGAAATAATATTAGTATATGTATTGAGTCATTATTTAGGGGTCTTCAGTATCGCAATCAGTTTACTAGTCGGGTTATTGATTACTTTGATCATTAGTGCTGCTGCCTGTTATAAATATTTATTTATCTCTAATTAAAAACTGCATAATTTAGCTTATATCGATCATTATTTAAAATTAGTTGAGAGCGCTGATAAATGAATAAAATATTGCTTATTTGATCACTATCCTTGCGTCTTGAATTTTATCCCCAATGTTACTTTACCGATTTTTAATCTGATCATCTTTATACTTATAATAAATAATCATATTAAAATATTATTAAGATTTTTCTACCTGCGTAATTGTAAATAAACTACCTATATATATCTTTATTTAATACCATCATATATGTAGTATTTTTAAAAAGGACAAATTTAGCTTTTTTTAATATAAACACTTTTTATCAAAACAGATAGCTATCTATTTCTAGATTACTATCTGTTTTAAATGATACTAGCTGCATAGAGTAGTTTCTAATCCAATTTAAATCTTTTATCTTCAATAAATTTTTTACGTGATGGATTACCTTCTACGCGATAAATCTTTTTATTCTTTAAATCATATATTACTGACCAGACTGTATCTTTGTTCATACTACGATCATACTGACAAATAAAACCGTACTTTCCAGACAATAGATCAGCAACATCATTAAATGTTTTAATTTGTTCATTTAATAAAGCATTTCTTATCGTTAAATAACGACGCTCAGCGTCCCAATCATCATTAATATAATTATTATAAAGCTTCATTTTATCACTATGAAATAAATTTGTTGCCCAAACATACTTACTATCGGTAATAATCTCGATTTTTTCAGCATTACATTCAATTACAGCTATCTTTCCACTGGCATCAGCCAAAGTAAAAGTTTGACTTGAAGCAATGGGTAACGTTTTGATCAATGCAATTACTTCATCTATCGTTTTACACTTTTCTAAAAATAACCGCAATAACATTCCCGCATTCAATCCAGGCTGTTTAACAGTTGGATAAACAGAAGTCAGACCGATTGCTAAAGCATGCTCATTGATGCCATCTTCCATCTCCACACATGCTGTGGTATTACCAGTAAAAGCATATGAATCACCATTAAATCGATAAATACAATTACTAAATAATTTTTCGATTTCTGGTAAAAAATCACTATTTCGTCCAAATAATAATTCCTGTTCATTTTTTATTACAAAACAAGAACAATGAGCTTCAGGTAAGATACAATACATACTGAACAATACTGCACATACTGCTTCAAATGAACATTGCTGACCAGCGACGATCCCTTTGATTTCTTCAATGATTTCGGGAAAATATTTTTGATATAATGGCAAGCATTGTAAAGCAAATTCTTTTCTTTCTTTTGTTATTTCAAATGGAACATTGTCTAGAAAGCAATGATTATTTTTTAGTAATCTGCTGCCCCAATTTATACCTATTTCATAATGGGTTCCTTTAAATCTTTCATGATACATAGTTATTTTTCACTCCTTTTTTTAAAGCTGCTGGTAACTCATAAATCAAGAATAGATCAATAAAAAATTATTGTCAATCATTTAATTTAAGCACAATAAAACGTAAGAAAATTCTTACGTTTTATCCTCTGTATTTAGAAATTTTTTGATTCCATCAAATACCTCATCACTGATAATATGTTCGATCTTACAAGCATCACCTTCAGCAATTTCTTTAGTAACACTTGCTGTATTCATCAAAAACTCAGTTAAAATTTGATGCTTTTCATAAATAAAATCAGCTCTTTGTCTTCCTTTGTCTGTTAAATCGATATACCCTTTATCATTAACTGTAATATATCCATCAGTTTTTAAAATACCAATTCCACGACTAACACTAGGTTTACTAAAACCTAATTGTCTTGCAATATCTATTGAACGAACATATTCATTTTTATTTTTTAAAATTAATATTGTTTCTAAATACATTTCTCCTGATTCGTGCATGAATAACAACCTCCATTATTAGTATACCAATAAATCGAAAAAAATAAAACCAGATTGATCTGGTTTTATCGATGAACAATTAGGAAATTGATAATTATAATGGCTAAATTATTGATATCAATATATTGGATGTGGATCCTAATTATGTTCATATTTGACTAAAAATAAATCATAAGACTTGAAGGTTATTTATAAATGATTTATTTTTTACTATTATGTTTTTGAAGGTTAAAACATAATAAGTTAATCAAGAAGCCTACTGATATCACAAATATTTCATGCTATTTTCAACGGGAATATATATATCTTTTATGTCAAGAAAAAGGTAAGTTTAGATATTTTAGATATATATTTAAGCTGATTAATATTACTAAGATTTGAAATTATTGTGTAGGCATTGGGATATTAATCAAACATGGATTTATTATATTATTTAACTAATTCTTTTATTTTTGCAATATCTTCATCTGTTCCAGCATTCTCGACTTTGTATAGACAAGGAACGTTGTATTGTTCAGCGATGACATCACCTGCTTTACAGTATGCTTCACCATATCCTTGATCACCACTAACAACGACACCTTTAATATTTTGGCCATTGTTTTCTAAGAATGATTCTACTTCTGGAGGTACATCTCCAAAACCATCAGTATAAGTAAATAAAATGTATGGTTCTTCTACTACTTCATCACCAGAACTGATTTCTAAAGAATCATTATCTAGTTGATCGATGATACTTTGCACATTTCCTGTTCTTGAGGCATATACTACTTTCATACTCTTCTCCTTTTCTTTAGTTAGCATTAACTAACTATCTATATGTTAGCATACACTAACCAATTATGCAAGTATTTTTTTATTATTTATCTAATTGATAAAATCCAGCTAATCCAGAATATTTACTTTCTTTACCTAAACGATCTTCAATTCTGATCAACTGATTATATTTAGCAATACGATCTGTTCTTGATGCAGAACCAGTTTTAATTTGACCAGCATTAGTTGCCACAGCAATATCAGCAATCGTTGTATCCTCTGTTTCTCCAGAACGATGTGAAACAACAGCAGTATAATTAGCTTTTTGAGCCATTTCAATTGCTTCTAATGTTTCTGTTAAAGTACCGATTTGGTTGACTTTGATCAAAATCGAATTAGCAACACCACGAGCAATTCCTTGTTCTAGACGTTTAGTGTTAGTTACAAAGAAATCATCTCCAACTAATTGTACTTTATCACCTAATTTTTCAGTTAAGTAATCCCAACCTTCCCAATCATCTTGGTCTAAACCATCTTCGATTGAGATAATTGGATATTTAGAACATAATTCAGCATAAAAATCAACTAATTCTTTTGAAGTAAATGATTTATTGTTTTCACCTGGTAATACATATTTACCATCTTTATAAAATTCACTGCTGGCAACATCCATAGCTAATTTAACATCTTCACCAGGTTTATAACCAGCTTTTTCAATTGCTTCGATGATTGTCTTGATTGCATCTTCATTTGAAGCTAAGTTTGGCGCAAATCCACCTTCATCACCAACAGCTGTATTTAATCCTTTTCCATGTAAAACAGCTTTTAAAGAATGGAAAACTTCTGCACCCATTCTGATTGCTTCTTTAAAAGTTGGTGCACTCACTGGCATGATCATGAATTCCTGGAAATCCACATTATTATCAGCATGAGCCCCACCATTAATAATATTCATCATTGGGGTTGGAAGAACATGCGCATTAGAACCACCGATATAACGATATAAAGGTACATCTAATTCATTAGCAGCAGCTTTAGCAACAGCTAAAGAAACACCTAAAATAGCATTAGCTCCTAATTTCCCTTTATTATCAGTACCATCTAAATCAATCATCATTTGATCGATCTTTCTTTGTTCAAAAACATCTTCACCTACTAATGCCGGAGCAATGATCTCGTTTGCATTTTTTACAGCGTTAGCAACACCTTTACCTAAATAACGAGATTTATCACCGTCTCTTAATTCAACGGCTTCATAAATTCCAGTAGATGCACCACTAGGTACGATTGCACTACCAAATGCACCTTTTTCTGTAGTAACTTCAACCTCTACAGTAGGATTACCACGTGAATCTAATACTTCACGAGCATAAATAGTTTTAATTTTACTCATCTAATTTCCTCCTCTTTGATTCTTTCTTATAGAGTGACTAAGTCTATAGAAAAAATCATTTATTCACATGAAGTTAGAACAATCTAACTACTAATAAGTTAGCACAATCTAACCCTCTTTGCAAGCAAAATATGATAAAATTTAATTTCTCCCAAGAATCATATAATAAACTATATTATATGTCTTTTATCGAAAAAAAAGTCGAATTTATTTTTTTATCATTGATGTTTCATTGACTTTGACTCTGCTTTATTCTATACTTTACTCAGGTGATTTTAGTTCGCCTTAAATAGTGTGACTAGCTATTTATAATCGAAAACACGAAGGGAGTTAGAAAAAATGATTTATTCACATGAAGTAGAAGAAATGTGTTGTGTCAAACAAGGTGCAGCACATGGTTGTGCTCCAATTCCTGAAGAAGGAAAATGGGTATATTCTAGAGAAATTAAAGATATCTCTGGATTAACACATGGTATTGGTTGGTGTGCTCCTCAACAAGGTGCCTGCAAATTAACATTAAACGTTAAAGAAGGGATTATTGAAGAAGCACTAATTGAAACAATTGGGTGTTCAGGAATGACTCATTCTGCAGCTATGGCTTCAGAAGCATTAGTTGGTAAAACTTTATTAGAAGGTTTAAATACTGATTTAGTTTGTGATGCTATTAATACTGCAATGAGAGAATTATTCTTACAAATCGTATATGGACGTACTCAATCTGCATTCTCTGAAAATGGATTACCTGTTGGAGCTGGATTGGAAGATTTAGGAAAAGGTCTAAGAAGTATGACTGGTACTTCTTACTCTACAAAAGCTAAAGGCCCTCGTTACCTAGAATTAACTGAAGGATACATCAATAAGATTGCTTTAGATGAAAACGATGAAATCATCGGTTATGAATTTACAAATTTAGGTAGAATGATGGATATGGTTAAAGCTGGAAAAGATGCTAATGAAGCAATCAAGGAAGCTACTGGTACTTACGGTAGATTTAATGATGCTGCTAAGTACATCGATCCAAGAAAGGAATAATAGGAGGGTACTAAAATGGCATTATTTGAAAGTTATGAAAGAAGAATTGATCAAATTAACGCTGCATTAGCAAAATTTGATATCAAATCAATCGAAGAAGCTAAAGCTATCTGCGATGAAAAAGGTATTGATGTTTACGAAATCGTAAAATCAACACAACCAATTTGTTTTGAAAATGCTTGTTGGGCTTATACTGTAGGTGCAGCAATGGCTATCAAAAATGGAGATACTAAAGCAGTAGAAGCTGCTAAAACAATCGGTATTGGTTTACAATCATTCTGTATTCCAGGATCAGTTGCTGATGATCGTAAAGTTGGATTAGGTCATGGTAACTTAGGTTCTATGTTATTAGATGAAAAAACTGAATGTTTTGCTTTCTTAGCAGGTCATGAATCTTTCGCTGCTGCTGAAGGTGCAATTAAAATTGCTGAAAAAGCTAATAAAGTTAGAACAAAGCCATTAAGAGTTATCTTAAACGGTTTAGGAAAAGATGCTGCTAAAATTATCTCAAGAATTAACGGATTCACTTACGTGGAAACTCAATTCGATTATTTTACAGGTGAAGTAAAAGAATTATCAAGAACAGCTTATTCAGATGGACCTCGTGCTAAAGTTAACTGCTATGGTGCTGATGACGTTAGAGAAGGTGTTGCAATTATGCATAAAGAAGGTGTAGACGTATCAATTACTGGTAACTCTACTAACCCTACTCGTTTCCAACATCCTGTTGCTGGAACATATAAAAAAGAATGTATTGAACAAGGTAAAAAATATTTCTCAGTTGCTTCTGGTGGAGGAACTGGACGTACTTTACACCCTGATAATATGGCTGCTGGTCCTGCTTCTTATGGTATGACAGATACTATGGGACGTATGCACAGTGATGCACAATTTGCTGGTTCTTCATCAGTTCCTGCACACGTAGAAATGATGGGATTAATCGGTATGGGTAACAACCCAATGGTTGGTGCAACTGTTGCTGTTGCCGTAGCTATCGAAGAAGCTTGTAAATAATTAACTACAAACACAAGATTTTAAAAAGTTCTGATATTATGATCAGAACTTTTTTAATAACTTACAATCATTTAATTAATCTATAAACTGGAATTTATTTAACTCTTTCCACTCTGATTATTCAAGATATTCTTTCAAAAATCATAGTTGCTTTATCCTATTATTTCCTTTAGTTTACTCATCAACACGTTCAAATTTATATCCCTGCGGATTTCTATTACCATTCATTGTAATAAAAAAAATGTGTTCTCCATCCACCATATGAATAAGGTGACAGTTTAACAAATTCATAATTTTATTATACCATATAGGCATTTTCTCTTGATAATAATTAACATCTATCTGCGATCCATATGGATTAGAAGCATGCAATAAACCACCGCATTTTTCATAGATTTTTATTGCATCATATTTTGTTAAATAATCTTCATCAATGGTTATCCATTCTTCTATTTCTTTTGTATAATCAGATTTTACAGGTTCTGGATAAAATTTAGAATTTAGCCTTTCTAAATCTCTAAAAATATACTTTGCATTCCAATTAGAAGAAAATTTTGCACTATATTCCTCATATAATTCTTTATTAGCAATTAAATTTCCCATAGCAATATGTTCGATTATCTTTCTTATTTGCAATGTCATAAACTCAATATTAGTTATTGGAAATAATGTTGTCTTTTCTTTCAATGCAATAGCCCGTATCGCTTCCATTCTCCTTTTCACATACCACATTTCTTGAAGATATAAATTTAACCCGTTTTCTTCCACTTCTTTTACCTCTCCATATCTATACTTAACATTTTCTCTTGCAAATTTTATAAACCAAATTCATAACAAAAAATCACTAAAGTTCATTACAAATATCACTTCTCATTAATATGTTAAACTATAACATATACTATCATTTGATATCATATATAAAACAATAATTTTTATCAACAAAAAGTCCTGATAGTACTCTTTCAGATTTATATAAATCAACCACTCTATATTGCCCAGTCCATTCATAAAGATTGCCAAATAAAAAACAATGAAGTTCATTAAGATGTTCTATCGAAATATCATTAACACTCTGTTCTGGTCGAAGTTCCAAAGATAGTATTTTTGTATTAGTACTTTCTCTTTCAAGCTTATCTAAAACTTCTTTATCATGAATATCATATAAATTTTTGAGAACATTTGTTCCTTAATATCATTCATAGATATACTCTAATTTATGAACTTTTTGATCTAATTCTTCTAAAGTGATTTTACCTAAAACAAAATCATCTAAAGCATTTAAATATTTTTCGTTTGGTAAATCAGCAGCAGTCAAAAGGATTCCTAAAGCATTATTTACTGCTTTTCTTCTTTTTTTCATTTCATCTAATTGATTCATTATAAAAAA
>NZ_JMLH01000007.1:60937-75343 GCF_000686665.1 Thomasclavelia saccharogumia DSM 17460
TTTGGTAAATCAGCAGCAGTCAAAAGGATTCCTAAAGCATTATTTACTGCTTTTCTTCTTTTTTTCATTTCATCTAATTGATTCATTATAAAAAACTCCTTTCACTGATAATATATGGTCATCGATTTTGATTTATATATTATACTATATTCTCATTTGCTTTACGATAAAAAGAATATCGTTATTTAACCTAAAGCAATAAATATAATATACTTTAAAATATTTTTTGAAAAATCGCATAAACCAATTTCAAAATTTATGGATTACTTGCACATTTCACACAAATCTAAAAAATCATTTTATATAATAATTTGTGGAGATTTGCTAAAACATATTTATTGCCAAATAGACTTATAAATTTATTTAGAAAATAGACAAACCATTTTTTCTCGAAGAAACTTGTAAATAAATATAAACACAAAAATCTTAAAAAGTTCTGATTTTATGATCAGAACTTTTTATGTGATAACTTATTATCATGTAATTAATCCATAAACTGGAATTTACCAATTTATTTGCAAACAGATATTCAATAAATCAATACTCTCTATATTCATGAAGTAAATTACTAAGTTTCTCGTTTTTTTTAATAAAATCCATCAAATATTCATTTGTTATTTCAAATTGAACATTTCCATCTTTTTTAAGAGTTTTTGTTGCAAGTACTTGTTCTCCACTTTTAGAAGTTATTCTAAATCCATGAATAATCCTATTCCTCATATTTACAATTTCTAAAAATAAATCCTCAATCTCAGTATTTCCACATTTATTAGAAATTGTCTCCGAAACAACTTTTCTAAGTAAACCAGATTCTTTATCAATCAATTCATACCAGTCAAATGAATCATTCGTTTTAATAATGTTTTCTATCATAAATCCATTATTTGAACTAAACACGCATAATGCACTTCCCAACAATTCTCGATATTTCTTTGTCGGTAATGATTGCTTTGTATAATCTTCGTACATCAATTACACCCCCAAAAATTCCAATTTATCTATGGATATACATTCTTGTCATATTAGACTCATTATCTCCTTGAACCATACACAAAAATTCCCATTCATATCTTTCATAAAAACCTGTATGATCAGTAATCAAATAGATTGGAGTTATTCCTTTGGACTTTGTATCTTTCACAACTATATCAAGTAATCGTCCTGCAATTCCTTGACAACGATATTCCTTTTCAATATATACTGCACATACATTGGGGGTAAGGTCTTTCCTGTTATGAAAATCATTTTCGATTACCCCCAGCCCACCTACGATTCGTCCATGATCTAAACAAAGATACCAACCATATTCTGTTTCATTATTAAGATAAGTTTCCATACATTCAAGATACGACTCTTGTGGCACATGCCATTTGTCATGAAACCATGCCGCTGCTTCATCTTTCTTTTCCGGCTTTTGTCTTAAAGTAACATAGATATATCTATTAATATTTACCACCTCAATTTCTAATTTAAAAAACCCCTTTATTATACTTCCGTTGTGTTGCAACAATAAATCCTATCCCAATACTAATACCTATTATAAGTACAACAACTGCAATAATCGTCATCATATGACAATCACCTAATAAACCAATAATACCACTAATCAATGGTGTTATACTAACAATAAACATTGACTTTCCAAACGCTTTTCCGTAGGCTAACTTATCTGTAACTTTTGTTTGATGGTAAGAATGTATCAAATCAGTGTTTCCATTATAAATTTTTATACTAATTACTAGCAATACGAGCGCTGTTATAAACATAATAACAAAATACACAACCATACAAACACCTCCCTAAATTAAAATTTTTATCTTGCAACTTATAAAATCATTCAAAACTCATTTTTATGATTACAGAATACAAAGAAATTCACATAATAATCTCTCATTTCATTATATAGCTAAAATACTAAGTTTGTCATTCCATAAATTACAATACACACATTTTCTTAATTATAACGTATATTATATATAAAATAAATTTATGGAATTTAGCGCTAAAGTACCTTTTGGAAAAGTGCAATATCATGAATTTAATACCTCTTTAAAATATTCTCTATTTCTAAGAGCTTTTGATTATTTACAAAACCTTTTTCATATATCCTTTAATTATATTAGTACCTCAAATTCTAAGTTGAACACAGCTTGATACCGGCACCAAGATTATAGTAATCATCCATAAAAGTTATTATTTCAAAATTTACAACAATAAATTTCTTTTTAAATACATTTTAATATGTCTAGAAATAATAGACTTATTTCTATCATATCGCGTTGTCATTTGGTCAACTGTATAATCAAATTATTTCCTCTATATGAAAAATAAAACTTTACTACTATCCAAAGATGTTATTCTTATCTTTTAACTTTCATCTACAACCGAACTTATCTGATTCTACATTGATATTTCTTTAAGTTCGATAAAAATAATAACAAGAATACCAAACTTTTCCCATTTTAACATAATTATTATCTTTTTTACTGATCATCTCATAGTTTTTAATTATCTACATTACTTGTATAAAGCGCTAATAATTAACTATAAAAAGTTAAAATATCTTTTTATTTTCATCTTCCCTATTCTCTAACGATATTTACTAAAAATCTCAGTTATCTTTAATTACTCTACTATTTATATTTCAATTTTATAAAAATAGTAAAGAAAAGTACAATATCCATATCTCATTATGATATAATTGTAGTGCATACTAAGACGAGGAGTGAGTTATATGATTGAAATGTACCAATTAGAACAATTGCTTACTATCTATAAAGCAGGTACTATATCAAAAGCTGCTGAAGAAATGCATATTTCCCAACCTGGACTAACACGCTCTATTCAAAGATTGGAAGAAGATCTTGGACTTCAATTATTCGATCGTAAAAAAAATAAAGTTATCTTTAATAATAATGGCATAATGGCTGTAAAATATGCAAAAAAGATACTTCAAACTAAAGAAGAAATGGTTATACAATTACAAAGATATGATCGTAGTCAGCGAATAATCAGTATTGGTTCATGTGCCCCTGCACCAGTATGGGGACTAAATTATATTTTCAATAAAATATACCCTGAAATGCAAATAACAAGTGATATCAATTCTGATGAAAACACATTACGAAAAGGACTTGATGATTTAAAATATTCTATTATTGTCCTTAATCATTCAATCGATGATGAAAAATATATATGCATTGATTTATTTGAAGAGTACTTATATTTGTCTGTACCTCCAGCTCATCCATTAGCATTATTTAAGGAAATTTCTTTTAAAGAATTAGATGGCGAAAGTATATTATTACTGTCACGAATAGGATTTTGGAATGAAATATGTTTAAAAATGATTCCTAATTCTCATTTACTTGTTCAAGAAGATAATGAGGTTTTTAATGAATTAACAAAGTTATCTGCATTGCCTAATTTCAGAAGCAACATTACAATTCAAAGAGAAAATGATGATGGAAACAGAATAGCTATCCCTATTACTGATGATAGTGCTCATATTCGTTATTATGCTGTATTTAAAAAAGAAGATAAAAAAATATTTGATCCTATTAAAGATGAAATTACAACTATTGATTGGAAACAGACTTATTAACAATAATATTAATTAAAAAAATACAAACATTTTATAGATGAGATAGAACTAAAATTTCTATCTTTTTCTTTTTATAATAATTTTTACAAAATAATACCTTATACTTAAAACCAAAATTTAACTGATAACAAATTTCTTTGTCAGATTATAAAAAATTAGTTAATAGGATAATTTCAAGATATTTATACACGCAAAATAAAACCAGCAGCAAATATTTTCATCTTACTCCTGGTCATATTTTAATATCGCTTAATTACTCAGCCACATCATAATATTACTTAAAACAGCCAACTTTTTAATAATTTATCTATCTTTTCTTCTATTTATAATATATTTGTATTCTTCACATAATTAAGCCATAAACCAGAATGATGAAGAATTTGAGTTTTTATCAGATGATAATTAGATAATCTTATAGCAGGATGCTTCAATGTTCCAGATTCAAATGATGTTGGAACATTTGATTCACCATCAATAATCGGTGCAATAATCAAACTTATTTCATCAATCAGCCCCTCATTCGCAAATGATTCATTGACTATGCCATCACCTTGTAATAAAACCTTTTCAATGTGAAATTCATTTCCTAATTTTTCTAAAACAGTTTTCATACTTAAATATTCTTTACCAGCAAAGATATAAGAAACTCCAAGCGTCCTTAAATAAGCTAAATACTCATCTGGTACTTTTTCACTTAAAACCTCTATTACATTTTTATCTTTCAATCTTTTGTGAGATAATGATTGATTATTCCATGCAAGACTTCCCATTGGATCAATAACTACTAGCCACTTACTCTTTCCATTGAAAGAGATAAAATCCTTTCTTTCAATCTGCTGATTTGAAAAAGCCCTTAAATCAACAGATTGATCATGAATAAATATTTCATTAGCAGTCACACTGCCATAAACTAATGCATCGGCATTATACTCTTGACTCATTTTTCCATAAAGTTGAGACAATGATCGTATAACCGGTTCTTGAAAAAACTTTCCAGAAATCTTTCCATCTATCGATTGCAACATATGACAAATAACATATGTTTTTTCATTTACGTCAATAATTTTCACTTCCCTTTTCAATCCAGCTAAATAATTTACTCTGTAATTCCTAAATCATTTAACCATTCCTCAACATCTGAACTAGCAGCACTTGAACGAAATCTCTGGCCTTCCTGCCAATCACCTGTACCAGCCATTTCTGCCAAAAGTTCACCACTTTGACCTAAACCAGAAGATGATGATGTACAAAATGGTATAACCATTTTACCTGTAAAATCATTATTCTTTACAAAGTTATCAACCGGCCACGCTGCAATGCCCCACCAGATTGGATAACCGATAAAAACTGTATCGTAACTATCCCAGTTATCTACTGTTGTCGAAACAAGTTCTACATTTCTTTCATCTTCATTTTCATGTTCTCTTGATACACGGCTATTATCATCACTCCAATTCAAATCATCATCACTATATGGTTCTTTTGGTTCGATTTCAAACAGTGTACCATCTGTTTGCTCAGCAATCATTTTAGCAACATCTTCTGTGTTTCCTGTTGCTGAGTAATAAACAACTAATGTATTTCCAAATTCTTTTGATGTATCTGTTGTTTGTGATTGTTCATTTTCATTGGTTTTATCTATCTCTTCATTATTCGATTGACACCCAACTAATAAACTTAAAGCAACTACTCCACTTAAAATCATAACTAGTCTCTTTTTTAACTTCATTTTATTACACTCCTGTTAATTTATTTCTTATTAAATAACCAACTCATAATTTTATCATCTTCAATAAATAAACCATTACCAAAATAACCATTTGCATAAACCTACGCTTGGTCGACTGAAGTTACACCCCAATCATTTAATTGCGATGCAACAATGATTATTTGAGAGTTATATTCTTGCGCTGCAAAATCAAAATCTTTTGTTTTAACGTTTTCACCAAGCCAGCCTTTAGCAATTGTATTAGTTCCTAAAGATCTAATCCTTTAATAGTTACTGTCGTATATTAAGTGTCTATAAATAGTTTAATCTACTTTCAATTACACGATTATCAGCAATATGATTATTTGTTATTGAATTATTGTCTTTTCATTGATCGTTATCTTAATTTCTTTAATGTCCTCCAAAAACATCAAAATCAATCGTATCCAACAATGATTCGATTTCTTTGATTTCAGCTTCAGTCATTTCAATATTTCCAGCTTGAAAATTTTCTTCTAATCTATTTAACTTTCGGCTTCCTGGAATGGGGATAATAAAATCTTTTTTACATAACATCCAAGCCATTGAAAGTTGAGCCATCGTGCAGTTTTTCTTTTTCGATAATTCTTCTAATAGATTTAATAATTTTTTAGCTTTACGATAACCTTCTTCTTGATACTGAGGCATTTCACTTCTATAGTCACCTAATTCAAAAGCTGATTGAGGCGTAAACTGACCAGAAAGAAATCCATTAGCAAGCGGTGAAAAAGCAACATACGTAATACCTAATTCTTGACAAACGTCAAACAAATTTTCATGCCATCTTGCCATCATCGAATATCTGTTTTGAATAGCTGTAACCGGACATATTGCATGCGCACGTCGCAAATATTCTTCGTTAGCTTCACTAATACCCCTAGCTCTAATTTTTCCTTCTTCAATGAGTTCTTTCATTACCTTCGCAACAACTTCTGGTTCAATGTTAGGATCAATTCGATGTTGATAATATAAATCAATATAAGATGTTTGTAGTTTCTTTAATGAACCCTCTACTGATTTACGAATTGTTTTAACTGATGAATCTAATTTCAGCTGTTTACCTTGATGTTCTACACCAAATTTTGTTGCAATAAATACATGATCTCTAACGTCTTTTAATGCTTCACCAACTAATTTTTCATTATAGGAAATTGTTCCATCTACATTTTGACCAGTATAACATTCAGCCGTGTCAAAAAAATTATATCCTAATTCATAAGCCGATCTTATTGTTTTTATAGCCGTTTGTTTATCTTGTGGCAAACCATAAGCATGAGAAAATCCCATACATCCTAATCCTATCGGATTTACATACATATTTGTTTTACCAAGTTGTCTTTTTTTCATTACTAAAATCTCCTATTTTGTTATCATACCTCTGTAATTCATGTTATATAAGCGAGCAAATCTTGCCATTGTATAATCACCAGCATCTAGCTGCTGTTTAGTTGGCGCATATCCTTGAAAAGCAAAATACATATCTTTTCCTTTTAATAAATTTTCATCAACATGCTGGTAAAAACGATCTAATAAATTACGAACAGCTCCTGACATACTATGCCAATATAATGGTGAACCAATTACAATCGTATCAGCTTTAGCCATTTGTGAAACAACTTCATCAAACTGATCATCATCAAAATGCTGTCCATAACTATAAATTTTATAATCTACTAAATTTAAAGTATCATATTCTTTATTCTTTAAAAAATTTTTTACTAACGTTGCAGTATTCCCATTTTTATTTGGACTCCCATTAACAAATAATATACTCATTTATCTACACCTCTTCATATCACATTGAATTATTATCTTTTCAATCCACAAATCATTTCTACTACTGCTGGATCATAGTGCGAGAAAAAAGAACTAGTATCTTTATTCATAGCCGCAATTTTTTGCATATCTGCCTGACTTAATACAAAATCAAAAACATCAATATTTTCCAGCATTCGTTCTTTTCTAACTGTTTTTGCTAGAGGGACGATTCCTCTTTGAATCAACCATCTTAAAATAACTTGTCCATTTGATTTATTGTATTTTTTACCAATTTCACTTAATACTTCATTTGTAAAAATACCGTTTTTTCCTTCGGCAAATGGCGCCCATGCTTCAAGCTGTACACCATATTTATTATTGTATTCTAATGCTTTGTTTTGCTGGTGAAATGGATTAACTTCTACCTGGTTAACTGCTGGAATAACCTTGGTATCTAAACATAGATCAACTAAACGATCTGGATAAAAATTAGATACTCCGATAGCTTTAATTTTACCTTCTTGATATAAATCTATCAAAGCTTTATAAGCACTGTGATAATCTTTGAATGGTTGATGTAATAATACTAGATCAAGATAATCTAACTGCATTTTTCTTAAAGATTCTTCTACCGACTTTTTAGTATTTTCATATCCATAATTTGAAATCCATACTTTTGTCGTAATAAATAATTCTTCTCTAGGTAATGATGTTTTTTTAATAGCTTCTCCCACTGCTTCTTCATTACCATAAGATTGTGCTGTATCAATTAAACGATAACCACTTTCAATTGCATCCAAAACAACTCTAACACATTCTTCTTTGTCATCAATTTGAAATACGCCAAACCCTACTGCTGGCATCTTTATTCCATTATTTAAAGTAATATATTCCATTTTTATCTCCTTTATTTTAATTATGTATTTTCATTTCCATTAATCTTTTTTCATTGATCTGATTATCAGGATCATGAGTTGGTTTTCCAGTATCTAATGCTTCTATTGCTTTCATTTCTTCATCAGTTAATTCAAAATCAAAAATATCAATATTTCCTCTCATTCTTTCTAAATTCGTTGATTTAGGAAGAGAGATTACACCTTCTTGATAGATCCATCTTAAAATGATCTGTCCAGCATTCTTATTATACTTACGGGCTAACGAAACAATTATTTCATTTTCTAATAAGTCTTTATTTCCATGTCCTAATGGATACCATGCTTCTAAACGAATATCATTTTCAGCCATAACTTTTCTTAATTCTTTTTGTTGCGTAAATGGATTAAATTCTACCTGATTAACTACTGGCATGATCGTCATCCCATCTTTAAACTTATTCCATGAATTTACGGTAACATTCGAAATACCAATAGATTTAATCTTTCCCTCAGCAACTGCCTCTTCTAACGCTTTCCAAGCACCTAAATAATCACCATATGGTTGATGCAATAAATATAAATCAATATAATCTGTATCTAATGCTTTTAAAGAATTAGCAATTCCTTTTTTAGCATTTTCATATCCATAATCTTGTAACCATAATTTAGATGTAATAAATATTTCATTTCGATCTATTCCACTATCTTTGATTGCTTTACCTACATCTGTTTCATTCATATAAGCTGCTGCTGTATCAATATGACGATAACCTGCTTTTAAAGCTGCTAATGTTGCTTCATATGTAGGACCATTATTAGGAATCAAGAAAACTCCAAAACCTACTGCCGGAATCGTTTGTGCGTTATTAAGTTTAAATTTTTCCATTTTTCATCGCTCCTTTTCCTTACAGTTACATTCTATTATTTAATTTCAAAAAAGTACAATATCAATAGTTTATCACACTATGCTTTAAAGTTATACTGATTACTTATGTATTTTATATTGATTCAACCATTTAGCAGTTTTATAACTTTGATGATCAATAATTTCAGAATATCCCAAATTTAAAGTTGCAATAATTGTCAAATCTTCTTCATCAAGTTCAAAATCCCATATATTCATATTTTCTTTCATTCTTTCTTTATGAATCGTTTTAGGAATAGCAATTATATGATTTTGTACATGCCATCTTAAAATAACTTGAGAAATTGTTTTATGATGTTTTTTAGCAATTTTCATCAAGGTCTTATTTTGAAATATTTGTCTTTGCCCTTCAGCTAACGGTCCCCATGCCTGCATTTGACATCCATATTTTTTTAAAACATTATATAATTCTTTTTGTTGGAAAAAAGGATGCATTTCTACTTGATTGATCATTGGTGGTATAGAAGAGTTCATATATAGATCAACAAATCGCTCTGCTGAAAAATTACAGACCCCTATTGCCTTAATTTTTCCTTGACGATATAATTCTTCTAATGCACGCCATGATCCATAATAATCACCATATGGTTGATGGATTAAATAAAGATCAATATAACTTACTTTTAGTTTTTTTAATGATATTTCAAAAGCATTCAATGTTTTTTCGTACCCTGAATCTTGAATCCATACTTTTGTTGTAATAAAAAGCTCTTGGCGATTGATTTTTGATTCTTTAATCGCCTCACCAATCTCATTTTCATTAAAATAAGATGCCGCTGTATCAATTAATCGATACCCTTCATTTAAAGCATCTAAAATACATTGCTTTGATAATTTTGGTGCAATCTGTAATGTTCCATAACCTAAAACAGGTATTTGAACACCATTTCTCAATTCTATATATTCCATTCAAATTCACCTCTTTATTTATTACAAATTAGAACTGTTTTTCTAACTATCATAAAAAGAATAATAACCTAATAATAAAAATATTAACTTTAACCACTAGTACTAGAGTAGTTTTTGATAAAGGATATATTATAGATCTAAAATATATGAGATTTTTATTCTGTACTTTCTTTTTACAATTTTATTTTAGTAAACATTATTAAAGATGTACAATACCAATACTTTATCCTACTATAACTCAAAAGCATAATAAATATAAAAATGTATGCCTCGACATACATTTTTATATAAATCACAATTAACTTTATCCTTAACTAATCATCAAGATTCTTTTTTTAACATAAATTTTTTAATACCGGTATCTTTTCATTGCAAATAATCTTCATCTCCAATTAAATTTTATAAAAGATAGCTCATGATAATAATGAACCCTAAGTTACTGATTAAATATTTTTCACCAATTCCCTGTTTTAATAAAATATATCTATTCCCTAACTAGTTATAAAATTACTACTTGTTTATAAATACATTTTAAATGCCATATCTGCTCTATCAAACGGAAACTTCTTTTTATCAACCGGCATTTCTGTAAATCCAAATTTCTTATAAAGATGCACAGCCGAAGCACATTTATGATTGGTTACAATTATTATTTTTCCAATTTTTCTTTTTTTAGCATATTCAATACATGCTTTTAAACAAGCGCTCCCTGCACCCGTTCCAGCATAAATCGTTTTGGCGGCAAATTTCATGATTTCCCAATCTCCATCTTCCCTTGGAGCAATCATACAACAAGCCATCACTTGATCAGCATTATTAAGTGCAAAAAAAATCTGTCCTCCTTTTTCTATGTATAATTCAATATTTTCTAATTCTCTTATATCCTCTTTTTCGATAGCAAACATTTTTGAAATCCATGCTTTATTCATTTCAATAAAATCATTTTTATATTTTTGATGATAAGATACAATTTTCATTATATAGCTCTCCTTTTTTTAATAATTTTATAACTGTATTCAGTGCTTCGTTCATAAGATTTTGTTCTTCTATTGAAAGATACTGCAATGTACTTTCAATCTCTTTTTCAGATTGATATATAAGTTTTCTAACTTTATCCTTACCCTTTTGAGTAAGATAAAGTTCATAAGATCTTCGATCCTTACAAGAAGAAATTCTCTGCACATACCCTTCTTTTTCATATTTAACAATAATTTTACTTAAATAACTTTTATCAATATTCATCACTTTCGCAATATGTGCTGCATGACACCCTTCATTTTCATATATTTCAAAAAAAACTCGAGCTTCTGTTACAGAATATTCTGATCCTAAATAATGATTACCAAGTAAATTCATCTTAGGCATATAAAATCTATTAAACTCTCTTACTTTTGATACAATCTCTTTATTATTCATATTGTCACCTCCAATCAAAATAGTAGATAAATTCAACTAATTTAATTATAGGATATTTAGTGGAATTTGTCTACTATTTATAAAAATTTATATAAGTTTGCCAATTATATATAATAAATTTTTTATTGTGGATAATAGTTTTAAAAAATAAATTATCTATTATTGAAAAAATAAAATATATTTCATATAATTTTTTAAATAAAAGTTTATTTAAATTAATTAAAGGAGAAAAACGATGGTTGTATTTTTAACAAGTAGTCCTACCGGCCCCTTAGATGGAAGTCGAAAAGTAGATGGTTTAGATAAAAAAAATAATTTTGTTGGACATCTAAAACAATACTGGAAAGAAAATAGCAGGTGTTGTCTTATTGCATCTGATCCAGATAATTTTGCTATGAATGATGAAATGACTAATTTCTTTAAAAAAACTTTTTTAAAAGAAAAATTTTCTATTCAGGATTTTAATATTATTGATAGAAGAAATTATAATTTTACTCAAGCTGATCTTCATCAATATGATGTTATTATATTAGGTGGTGGTCATGTTCCAACGCAAAACATGTTTTTCAAAGATATTCAATTGAGAAATAAAATTACTGGTTTTACAGGAATTGTTATTGGCATAAGTGCCGGAAGCATGAACAGTGCAGATATTGTTTATTGTCAGCCCGAAAAAAACGGCGAAGCAATTGATGAAACATTTGAAAAATGGTTACCTGGCTTAAATCTTACAAAAATGAATATTTTACCTCATTATCAAACGATCAAAGATAGTTATCTAGATGGTATGCGATTATTTGAAGATATTACTTATAAAGATAGTATGAATCATCAGTTTATTGCCTTAGTTGACGGAAGTTATGTACTTATTGATAAACATGAAACGATTTATGGTGAGAGCTATCTTATTTCTGATGGAAATATACGATTATTATGTCACGAAAATGAATCTGTGATAATATAGTAATTTCTATAATAAAATATATGATAGATTTTTTGTAAACATCAGATTTAGGGTCAAAAAACATGTCACAGTCTCGACTATGACATGTTTTTATATAATATTTATCTTGCCTACAAATTAAATATAGGTGTTTTATTTAGTACTTCGTCAATCTTTTTATTTTAATATATTTAAAAATTTTTAGTTATTGCTCTTTTGTCCTTAACATTTTTAAGCTTTTTTTACTGATAATTCGTTTGTATATTTTATCATTAAAACAACAGCATAAATAGCAACCAGTGCTTCTGTTATCGGCATAGCTAACCATAATGCATTTACATTAATCAATGGTAAAAATATAATACAGATTCCACTAATTACAAGCCCTCGAGCAATCGATACTACAAATGCTGCTTTGGGTTTCAATATTGCCTGAAAATAATATGTTGAAAATATATTCAATGGTAATAAGATAAATGATATGCCGTACGTTCTAACAATGTTTGGCGCAATTGCAATAATTTCTTCTGTTGGGGTCATAAAAATATTAACAAATAACATCGGTTTTACAAGTATTAAAACGACCCACATAATACTAAAAAAAGCAACTGTTTTTAATGCATATTTCAGTGTCTCTTTAATACGTTCAGCATTGTTAGCACCATAATTTACAGATATAATTGGCTGCGATGCTTGCCCCACACTATATGCACAGCACTGTACGAATGTTGAAATATTAACAATCATCCCATAAACCGATAAAGCATTTGCACCTAAATATTTCATGATCTGTCTATTAAATAAAATTGTTAAAATTCCCATAGCTACATCGATAAAAAATGTTGAAAAACCAGTAACAAATATTTTTGCCATTTTTTTTAATATTTGTCGTGGTCTAACAAGTTTCAAAGTATTTTTCTTGCTGATAAAATGTGTCATCATTACCACAAATGAGAAAGTAGTACCTAAAGCTGTAGCTAATCCTGCTCCAAAAATTCCTGTATCTAAAACAAAGACAAAGAAATAATCACCAAAGATATTAAAAATTCCACCTGATAAAACAGCAGTTGTAGCCCGTGTTGGATCATTATCATTTCTTAAATATGCTGCAAACATTTGGTTAAATAAAAATAATGGCAAAACAAACTTGATTGGTAATAAATATCTTTGTCCTAATGAAAGTAAATCACTTGATGCGCCAAATAAAGTTAATAACTGCTTATCAAAAAATATAATAATGATCCAAGCAAGACCCGCCAAAATAATTGAACCTATAACTGATATTGTAAAAAACTCATTAGCCGAGCGTTCATCACAATCTTTTCCTTTAATTGTACTAAAAATAACCGAGCCCCCAATTCCCATTAATAAACCTAAACTGTAAATGATATTCCATATTGGTGCAACAACAGCTAATGCTGCTGTTCCATTTGGTCCATGATACTGACCCACCATAGCCATATCAACAACTGAATAAATCGATCCAATTAAGGCACTGCCAAAAGCGGCTGCTAAATATTTAAAATATATCGATTTAATCTTTCCATTTAAAAAATCCATAATTTTCCTCCTTTTTCATCTAAGATTTTTAATAAAAATAAAAAAGTGCCCTCAGTTATAAAACCGAGCGCACTCGACATCTTATCGACATTACAATTCCGATTGTAAGTCCTCCGATGAACTATCTAATATTTTTGTGCTTGTATCATCCCAAAAAAGTAAAATCATATATAGAAATTCTAAAAACTATTTTCCCATTCACAAATTATAATATACTCACTATCAAATGTTCTTTTCATAAAAAATCATAGACTTTAAAATTTCACTATAGATATATAAACAATTAATATTGTATGGAAATTAAAAATAATGTCAAGCCTTTCTTAAAATTTATCGCCATACATCTGATTCAAATATGATAATGTCTTAATGTATCCAAGTTGATAATGTCTCAGCTAGCTGAGACATTATCAAAAAATTGTGTTATACTTTGACCTCATGGTTTGGAGGTCGTTTTATGAGAAAGGTTGAATTAAGAATGAATGAATTAAAAAAATATGAAATTATTAAAAAGCTGGTTGATACTGATGGCAATAAGAAAAGAGCTGCTATTAAAATTGGTTGTTCCATTAGAACTGTTAATAGACTTATCATCAAATACAAGAAGTTTGGTAAAGCTGGTTTTATTCACGGCAATCGTGGCAGAATCCCTTCTACTGCTATCCCTCT
>NZ_JMLH01000008.1 GCF_000686665.1 Thomasclavelia saccharogumia DSM 17460
GATGACACATATGATCATGCAGTTAATGGAGCAGCATGAAAGGAACAAGGGGATATTTGAAACGATACATAAAATGGCGCTAAGAATAAAAGAAGCACTTAGGACACAAGCCCTAAGTGCAAGTGATGTAAGGGAAATAGCGCAACCTTTACATCTAAGTAGAATATCTCTATAGATATTGTACCATGAGGACCTTGAAAAGTAAAAAAAAACAGTAAAAAATTCACAGGGTCTTTTTGCCCAAAAAAACAGAAAAAAATATAGCAGTCATAAACACTTAAGATATTTATCATTAAAACTGCTTAAATTAAAAAATTTACTCGTCGTTGCTGTTCAAAGCTGAATGCTTATTAACAATAGATTAAAAACATGTTAAAATAATTGTATAGCAAAATTATATAAAGAGCTAATAATTAAAATTTAAATGATTTTTATGAAAGATTTAAAAAATTAAATTAGCTGGAAGTATGTGAAAACTTTGAAAATTTAGGTAGTTATCTTTTTTGATTTTAAGATGTTTGTCTAGTATTAGAAATTAGTATAAGCAGTATTTTAATAGGATACATAATGATTTTAATAATAAAGATGAGTGTTCTAATATACTTATTTAAATAAGTATATTATTTTAGAGGCATTAGCTTTTATTTAAGTTACTGGTTAAAGTAAAATAATTAAAATCATAAATATGGGTTTATTTCATATACTTCAATTCTTTATATCTTTTACCGTAATCAGCCACGGTTTAAACGGTTGATAGAAAGGAGAGGTATATTTATAGATAATTAATACAGAGATTATTTATAATATACTAGAAAATAAATATGCCATTTATTTCATTTACAACAAATCATAAACTAACTCTTAGACAAGAAAATGATATTGCTAAAAAGACAGGTGAATTAATTACGATTTTACCTGGAAAAAAAGAGGAAAATTTAATGCTTCATTTAGAAGATAACCAAATTATGTATTTTAGAGGTGAAGATATTCCATGTATGATGATAGCTATAAAATTATATAGATCAATTGATTTTGAAGCTAAAAAGAAGTTTACTGAAGAACTAATAAAAATGATCAAAGATACAACTAATATTGATCCTAAAGATATATATGTTTCATTTGATGAATATCAAAATTGGGGAAAGCAGGGAACACTTTTTTGATTAATACTGCTGGATTTTAATGGTAAATTAAGTTTTGAAAAGATAGTAGCTAGTTGTAAATCTTGTTTAATAATCAATAACTAAAAAAGAGATTAAAGACTGTGTATTTATTAGCGGATAGAAAATCTCTTTTTTATTCTAAATAAGAGAAACTGATTTTATTTTTAATAATGTAACTTAATGTACAGTAATTGTAAAATATTAGTTAGATGTATAAAAAAATAGTTGGTCAAAAAAGGGGAAAAGAACTATTTGTAATGAAAAAAGACTGATGAATATTTGATCTGCATCATTTTATATATAAGATTGAAAAGTAATAAATTAATTAGAAAAATAATTATTTTCAATAAGAAAGTCTAAAATTTTGAATTTTTATTTATTATTTTTTTAAATGTACCAAAAAATTAATGTATATAACCGGTTGATATTTTACATATTTGAAGAGATAAAGTAGAATTAAAGTACTGGAGGAAAATGTATGGGAGATATTAGCAATGGTACAAGAATTTTGTTAACAGAGTATCTTTTAAAAAGATTAACAGATGAAAATCATGCTCTTTCTAGAGATGAGCTGATTTTAAGAATAGGTGAATTAGGAACTAGCATATCAAGTAATACTATTAAGGCTGATATTGAATCGATAAAATCATTTAACGATATCATTAATAATCATCAAGATAAATTATTGGCACCTTTTAATGCTGCTAAAAGTGGTAAAATTGAGTATACCACAAAGCAAAAAAGAGGAGCGTTTGTTGAAAAGACATTTTATAATGATATTGAATTAATCGTATTAACAAGGTTATTACGGAAGTGTTTATGTTTAGATAAAAAAAATAATTCTAAATTAATTGAGAAGGTATTGTCGGATACATCATTACATAAGATCAATCAATATCGTTTATTAGATAATTTAAATGAAGAGGATTTTCAAAATAATACTCTTACATATTTGGAGAAAATAATTAGTGCTATAAATAATTTTAATTGCGTATTATTTAAACGACTAGATTATGTTGTAAATGAAAATGAGTTAAAAGAAGTAATGGCTAATAAAGCTGTTTTGATGTTTCCAACTAATATTGATATTATTGATAATCAACTTTATCTAGTGGGGTATCATATTAATAGTGGTGAGAATTTAGAATTAGAATATTATCGTATTGATCGTTTGGCTGAATTGAGGGTGGTAAGAACGCCTAAATATGTCCAAAATAAAGTTGCGTCATTTAAGGATAAAATTTGGCAGTTTAATGATCCTCTACATATTGCAAATGATGTTTTAATAAATTTACAAATTAGAGTGTACGCAGTTAATAGTAATAAAGTTTTTGAAATGTTGCACGATCGTTTTAAAGATAGTGCTTTTATAGTTAATCAATTTCATCAATTTGTAGATATTTCGATTGAAAATGCTATTTATGATGAAAGTCTTGTAGGCTGGTTTTTACAATTAGCTAACTATATTGAAGTTTTTAAACCGTTAGAATTAAGGGATAAGATTAAAGAAGAGATTCGTAAAATGAATATGATGTATCGTAGTTAAAGCAGTTCTCTTTATGGGAACTGTTTATTTTTTGTTTGTATAACTTATTAATAAGAAGGGGAGAGTATAATGAATTTGAATGAATTGTTTGGAAAACATTTGGAAGATGTAGTAATATATCAGACTATACCAATAGATATTATTAAATATAAGTATAACCCACATATTAAATCTATTTTTTGGTAGTTGGTAGAAAGGAAATAGAAAAAATAATTTTTTAAAAGTAGAAAATATCAGAAAGAGCTGGTAAATAGACTGTATAGATCAAGAAGGAATCATGTATTTACACCTACTTATATAAATATTATCTTTGGACTTTTAAAAGGATTATTAGAATATGCTAATTGAGAGAAATATATTTAGTTGTGATTTCATAATAAAATAGTCTATGTATGAATAAAGAAAGGAAGATATACATTTTTTGGTTTTTTTCTTACTTTAGGGTAAATGTAAAAAAAGGGATTTTTTATGCTACTGATAAAATATAGTGGTTTTTGAAATCTCTTATTTTTAATTACCCATTATTGAGTAAGAACCTTGCATACGGCAATTGTTCTCTTTTTTATGAAATTTCTTGAAATATTTAGTTTGTCTCCTAAAGTGGCCCCTAACTTTTAACAGAGTTTTCTCAAAACCCCTAAAGTTGTCCCCTAAATTATTTGGTTACCCTTTTTTTATTCTTTATTCATCTTTGATTCAACTTCTTGTATGTTAATATCACCTGCATTTATAGTTATAGAATTATGAATAATTCTATCCATTATTGCATCTGCATGTACCCTGCCACCAAGTCTGGCATGCTACCATGATTCTATCTTAAATTGAGTAGAGTCAAACTAATACATCTTTTGTATAGCATGAGCGAATATATGATATTCACCATGCAAAGCACATCTTAGTTTCACACTCATTATATCAAAATTTAAAGAAAACTTTTATTAATGCGAAATTTTGATATAATTTGTTAACAATCGAAGTACAATAATAAATTTGTATTTCTTTTTAATATTTGCGTTTTAATAATGCACCATAATAACTTAGCATGTATTCTAATCTTTTTGTTTCAAGATTGCAATTTATGAATTGACAATTTTTTACATTTAACGAATACTCAATATTTTCAAATATATTAAATTTCATCTGATCTATGCTATATTCTATAATTTGATTATCGCTTGAATTACTCAGAACGTTTTTTTCATTTTTATTAAAAATTATTGAATGAATATTAATTTGCATATTCTTATTTAATACGCATTTTTGTAAATTTAAATCATGTTTGTTTTCAATGCTAGCTATATTGATGCTGTTATCATCACACAAGTAGATAAGTTCATTTAATATTTTTCTATAAAGAACACATTTTAAATTGAGATTAGATTTAATAAATTGTTCGTCATAAAATTCTTTTATAATAACTATATTTCCACTGACTGTCCATAAAATAATACTGTCATTTTGAAAATTAATTCCCTTTAAACAATCATTTTCAAATTGTTTTTTATATTTTAAAATAAGCATATCATTTTCAAATTGGTGTATTTCTATACTATGTTCATCTCTATAAACGATATATTTTTTATCCCTATATTCATAAAATGATATTTTTTTTGTTTTATTTATGGAAAAACTATTTAATAAATAAGATTCATTTTTTTTCTCTAAAAATATATTGCCTTCTCTATCAATAATTATAAATTGATTATCAATGGTCATAAAATCAATTATTGAATAATTGATTTTATGTGAATTTATATTATATAATTCATTATTTTTACAATAATAATTGTAAATGTAATTATTACTTAATATATTTAGAATGCCATTATCTGGGTTATATTTGAATTGTTCAACAAAATCAAATATCTTATTTTTTAAAGATAATTCATTAACCAAATCAAAATTATACTTGAACAATAGATTATCTAATGTTAATACAATAAAACAATATTCATTTTTTATTGAAACAACTTTTTTAATACCAAAGTTGGAAAAATGATTACTAAATTCTTTTATTTCTTTTCCATTATTTATATTGAACACTTTTATTTTTGGTGATGATAGTGAATATATTAATACATATTTACCATCATAACTGTAAAGAGAATGGTATAATTCATCAATTACTTTTATTTCATGAAAGTTATCTTTGTTATCTATAGTATATTCTTTGACAGTTCTATCCCACGAACTAGAAATAACAGTATTTTTTGTAATATCTATATCTATGTCTTCAATTGCTTTAGTATGATGATCATAGATTATTGCATCTTTAACAATAATTTTTTTTTGATTAAAGTCTGTTAATTTCCACCCTCTTATTGTACCATCTGCACTACATGAAAATAACTGTTGTGATTTTTTATGATAGCATAGTCCAGTAATTACATCTTTATGTCCTACATATTCTATAATATTCATATTATCATTTTCCATTCGATGAACAGTATATTCTTTAACAAGATAATCTGTTCCACCAGAAGCAATTCGTGATTCATCTGGACTATAAGTACAATATGCAACACCATTATTTTTATGATACTTATAAATATAATATGGTTCATCTACAATGTGTATTTCTGGATTATTATTTTTTAAAAATTCTACAACATCACCATTGCCATATGAAGCAAGAATGTACTCTTCAGTTTTGTTATAAATTGCATTATTTGCAATTTCTACATCATTATTATGATATTCACATAATAGTGATCCTGTATTATAATCGTATTCTCGTATTATTCCATCCAAAGATGAAGTTAAAATAACAGTATTATTGTAGTTATATATTGCTCGTGTAATAATTCCATTATTACCACCAAATTTTCGATAACCATTTTTTGGGAGTCCTACATCAAATTCAAGAACATCACGCCCAAAACATGCTAGTATTTTTTTTCCATCATTTCTGTAAAGTGCATTTTCAACTTCATTATCTGTACCAAAATAAATATACTCTATTTTTTCTGTTTTAATATTCCATTCTTGTACTGTTCCATTGCATGATGCGATAACGATTCGATCATTTATTTTGGGATGATAAACTGCACCATTTAAAACAGTTCCATCAAAATCTGACAAAAAGGAATCTTCTTTAAAAGTACAACTATAAAAATCAGAATTATCATTATCTGTATGAAAATTTATACCTGATAGTTGACAATTTGAGAAATCAAGGTCATAAAATTGCCCAATAATATTATTATTTTTAGCATTTTTCCATATTTCTAATAAATTTGAAAGTATATAATCATTTTCTTTAGTGTAAAAAGTGCATTTATCCAAAACTTTATGTTTTAAGAATGTACCAATAGTATAAGAATTAGTATTGTATTCGTGAAGTATTTCTCCAATATAAGTTAAAATTATAGAATTAAGTTGATTGTTAATTAATAAATTTTTACCATTATTATTATATTTTAAATCATTAATAATATATTGTGAGGCAAAAAAATCTCTTATATGTTGATGAAAAAATTTATATACCATAATATTTTCTTGATCTTTTCTACCAATTAAAATCCTGAGATTATTTCTTAACGTATAGATTAATTGTGCTTCTTTATTGAAATAAGAATTATAAAACTCATCCATTAAATGCACATCATCAATATCGTTAATGTATATTTCTTGCTTATTATATAATTCAAAATAGTTGTTAATAATAGATTTAAGTTGTAGATGACTAATCTCGATTTTATCTAAAATAAATACCATTTGATAAGCAATATAGGGTACGACATATTTGAACAATAGGGAAATGTCTTCATAAAATTTAATAGATTTATACCGTTTATATTGATTGTAAAACTCATTTTTTTTGGAGTATTTGGGGTAAAAGAATATATCTAATAATTCTCCTTTAGTTGATATTTGAGATAAATTCTCTTTTTTATTTTTTGTTTTTAGTTCAATGTAAATAGTTAGAAATAGAGGAATTGTTAGAATTTTAAACAATTCAATTCTTTCATTTGATACATTAATTTTTTTTGTTTTTAAATATTGATAAACCTGTGGAATGGTTAAAGCTTTTAGCTCAATATGGCTTAACTCATCAATATGAATGCCATCATAATAGCGATCACTTATGATAATTTGTACATTCTCGAAACGTTTTACATAAGAAATACATTTTTCAGCTATATTTCTTTTAGATTCTGCAATCTCATTAAATCCATCTAATAAAAGTGTAAAATGCATAGAAAATTCATCTTTCCATAATTTTTCAAATAAATCATATGTAATATCTTCATTTTTTAAATAATAGTCAAAAATATAAACCATTAAACCATTATCATTAACATCTTTTTCTTTTAGGTAATTTGAAAAATTGGCTAATTCAATAAAAAAGAAAGTCTCAAAATCATTGTTTTGATTAATATAATTTTCCATAATATATCTTAATGTTACTTTTTTTCCTATTCCACCTTCTCCAAATACAAGGCAAGAGCGCCCATTTAAAGTATCCATTAATTTATCTGATGAAATAGTTTTATTTCTATAATAAAATAATGTGTCAAAATGATCTAACGACAGATATGGCATAATGTTTGTATCTATTTCAAAATTTTTTTTATAATTTACTTTTGTTAAATTATTTAGTGTATGTGCAATACCAAATATTTGAGGATTATCAAAATAACTTTTCAATATATTATTAATTGAGTTGTAGCTGTTTATATTTTGCTTGATTTTACTAATTAAGCAAAATAAATCATTGCTTTGATAATTAATTGTTAACTTTTCTGGGTTAATTTTATTCAAAATGTTAAGTATTAATTTTGTTTTAGTATGCAATATATTTGTATTTTCATTTATTTGAATTATTTCTTTCATTTTATTAAATATTTCAATTAAATAGATTGTATATTTTTCATCATCAGAAAAATTCAAATAATCTTTATTATATACTTTATATAATCCACCACAAAACTCATCTGCTTGTTCTGTAGATAAATTCAATTTTTTAATTGCCTTTTTATCAATATCATATGTAAATACTTCTTTTAATATTAGCATTATTACAGATATTTTATGATTATTTGAAAAAAAATTATTAAAATTATTTTTTAAATAATCTGAAAACTGTTGATTATCATTTTCATCTTCAATATATGTTTTAGCAATATCAATAAATTGATATATCTTTATATATTCAATTTTAAAAGGTTTCCAATTTTGATGCTCATTTAATATTTTATTATCTAAACAATACATTATATTTACAGCTTTTTTTATTGCATCAAAATATTTTTCTTCTTGTGGATGAAATTTATAAAATTTAAAAGAATAAATTTCTAAATTATTATTTTTTCGATTATATAATTCTACTAAATCTCTTGCATATTTTATTAAATCATATAAAAATTTATCAAAATTATTTTCATTGAGCAATTCTGTAATAATATTTAAATTATTAGTTTTATAAAATGGATAACTATCTAAGCTATTCAGTAAATAGTCCTTGACTTTTTCCATAAATCTATTTTGTATATATTCAAAAATTTTTTTATATTCGTCTAATTGTTGACGTATTGAAGTATATCTAGCATCATCAATCATTTTATCTTCGATAATATTAAATAGGTTATTATTACCTAGAGAAACATTAAGATTAAATAGAAGTTTCCATCTTTTCGTTATATCTGAATAATATGAAGTATAATTATACGTACTTAAATATTTTCTATCTTGACTTGATGTAAATCCTTTATTATAAAATTCATTACGATCACTAAAATTTTGGGAATCTAAACACAATTCATAAAATAATAATTTTCCGTATTCAGATGCACCAATACTTATCCAATTTGGATTTGGATTTTTTAACTTATACGTTCTGTAAATTTCAAAACAGTTACCTTTATTGGTAAATAATGTAATAGACCCAATTTTGTAATTAATATCAATCGATTTATCAAAATAGATGTAGGCCTTCTCATAATTGTTTTTAATCTTTTTAAAACTATTATCATCTTTAATATTCAAATCACAAAATAATTTAGTTAGTTCTTTTCTTATAATAAGCATAATTTTTTTTATATTAGTTTCATAATCAAAAATTTTTATATTAAAAGATGTATTGATATTTTCCTGCATAATTGAATTTATTATCGTACGTAAATCATTTATTGTAATATAATCATTTCTATCCATTTTAAATATCTCCTCTTTTAATTTTAATCTAATTTTACTATATCAGAAAAAATAACAATAAGATAATATTGTAAAGAAAAAGTTTTTGTTATTGGAAAAAAAATGTAATTGATTTGAAAAAAACTTATATGAATAAATCGAATTTTTTCATATATGGTAATTATATTTTTATTCATGAGTTTTTTTAGATTGTACTTTTAATATTTGATAACACAATAATGGTATAATGGTAATGTAAAAGGGAGGGATCGTATCATGTTAAATTAATAGCAAATATTGGAGTTGCATAATAATAATGTGAAAAAAGGAGGATAATCATATGATTGATTTACAAAAAATGTTTTATGAAAATCAGTTTGCAATTAATGGTATACTTAGTCTTATAAATATATGTTCTGTCATTATAAATGTCTATATTGGATATAAAAATTACAAAATTACAGAGAAAAAAGAAATGCCTTGCTTAATGATAGAACGTGTTCAGTCTACACCTTGTCAAAACAAAAGAAAAAATGGCGTAACGTTAATCAATGGCTATTATCATAGGCGATTTTATCATGATATTCCTTATTTGGATGACTTAACAATTAATGGCAATGTACCAATAAATGAATTAGATAGGAATAAACTATCTGAATCTTTGAATAGGGTTTCTAATGTATATTTTCATAATTTTAATAACCATTTAGGAATAGTATTTAATCTCTTAAATCCAAGTGGGAGCCAAAATGATCGAGAAAAACATATAGTTTTGGATCAATCGATGGTTATTGTGAAAGTAAAAAATATCGGTAACACCATTACCTCGCTATTAGTTAGAGGAGCCGATATCACATATGTTAATGGGAATCATCGTCATTTAAGTGGATTATCAAAAAGTCTTAATAAAATTTTGAGAACGAATGATAGTTTATATTTAGGATTTGATGAAATTACAAATAATTTTATTGATTCCATTTGTAAAATTTCAAGAGAGTTATATGAAACATTGGTATATGGCACAGATCTTGATAGCATACCCGTTAATCCATATATTTTAAATTATATAGAAATTGGTATAGAATTGGAGATTTGTACACAAGATGGAAGATATCTACAAACTTTATACATCAAAAAAAATGAGGATTTACAAGAAATGGAGTATGGTTATACAAAACCTGTAGTAATTAAATAATAACTTTATAATTAAAATATAAAATTTTATTAAAACTATTGATATATTGTAAGCGGTAAATACACTATATTATTTACCGCTTAAAGAAGAAATTTTAGAAATGTATTACAGTAAATCTGAAAAAACAACTAATTTTAAAATTAAGAGTCTTAGTAATGATAGTATTCAAACTAGGTGGTTAAAAACTACAATATTAGTAATAATATCACAATAAATTAATACAAAAAGAGTTGAATTATGGAAGAAATATTACTTTATTTTTTATTGAAATACAACAGTGATTTTGATGGAATATATAATGCTGTAAAAAATAAAGAACAAGTTAATGATGAATAAAAAAAAGATTTATTTAAAAAATTAAAAAGTAATTACACAATTATCATATCTAAAGATTATCCACAAGCATTAAAAAATTATGTGTCCTCCATAAGCACAAAAAGAACTAGCAGTTCAGTTAGAAAATGCAGTAGAAAATAAAAAAGTTTCTATAGATTGAAGAAACTTTGTTATGTATGTCAGTTAACAAAAAATGACTATGAAATTTGTTAAAAAATGGGGCGGACGATGGGGATCGAACCAAAAAATTAATTTCATAAGTAAAAAAGTAAAGGGTGTCAGTAAGATGACACCTTTTACTTTTTTTAATTAATTAATTCTTGGAGGGTTTATTAATCATGATTACAAACGGGGATTATGTTAAATATGATATTTTTCCTACTGCTGAGTCAGTATGGGAGTTTCTTAATAAAGGAATTATTTATTCAAAGATTGAAAATTTTCGTGATGAAATCACGAAACTAGTTGAGTATAAAAAAGCCAATTTGTATGGCTATAAGCAAAAAGAAGGTAAACGTAAGTATGAAAATATTTTCGCGCATTCCTTAGAAATATTAATACCTAAATGTATTTCAGATGATCAATATGATCAGTTTATTCATAAGTACATTGTTAATCTAGATAAACGCTTTAAAAACTTACTTTATGTATATAAAAAGGCAACAAGACATGATGCGCGATATTGTATGGTGATGCTTTTTCCTAGGTATGTATATAAGAAAAAGCATTATCGGACGCAAAAATGGACTTTTGATTATTGGTGGAATCCAAAAACGAAAAAAAGATCTAAGCCTAATGATCCGCAATCTATCTTACTGCACAAAAAAGGTGATGTAAAGCTAGATAAAGATGGGAAACCGATAAGAAAACTTTTAGATGTAAAAGCAAAGGCCGAACGCGTATTTACATATAGTAGTTTTAGAAAATTCAGTAATAGGCTGAAAGAAAAATTACTTTTAACAACTACTGAATTTGAAGGAGGGAAAGACAGCTATAAAAGAATTTCAAAGATAACAGTAAATTCTGATGATAGCAAATTAGTAAAAAAACTTAAGATAAAGCGCAATAGCTTTATTGAAGGAATAAATCGCTATTTATTTAACTACCAAGAGTCAGCAGTAATGATGAGGGCAGAAGACTGGTTAGATGAGAAATTAGAAGACTTTTATATAGCAGTGAATCGCATGATTCATGTTGATAAGATTGAAGGTCATAAAGTTCTATCTTTTGTTAAAGAATGGTGGATAAATGAAGTTTTAGATTAATAAATTTGCAAATAATGCATGTTTATATATTCGAGATCTTTAACAATTTAATAGGATTGATTAATACTTTTACTGCAAAAATGAGCTGTGACAAAATAGCGCCACGACCTTGTTTCGCAAGCGAGCGATTATATTATTTATGTCAATTATTCTTAGCAAGAATAAGCCATGATCTTTTGTAGGATAATGATACTCTCGCTTTGCTATTTGCAAAAATAGGAGTGAATAGACCATAAGAATGGATATCTGATCTTTACCCGCTCTTTAAATAGATGGTAAATCAGGTGAGATGTAGCTACACATCGTTAATCAATTCAGCCCTCGGTGGGCAATTAATGCGTTTTTATACAATTCGCATTAATTATCTACTGAAAAGTATTTTAAGTTATGAGAGGAGGATTTTATTATGAGAATTATTTCAGTTATTAACGAAAAGGGAGGTGTTGGTAAAACAACTGCAGCAGTCAATATTGCATGTGGATTTGCAAAATCTTTAGCTGCTAAAGGAGAAAAAGTACTTTTAATAGATATGGACGCACAAGGAAACGCAACTAAATATTTTATGCCAGAGTATAAATCTATATCTTTAAAAGAATTTAATAGTTTGCAAGTTTCTAAAAATACAGATATTAGAGAATCGGTTTCAGTTATAAAAAAGACATTGCGTAAAAATCTTGGAGAGAGGGCGGACATAAATACTCTTCTTTTAAATGGTAAAGAAGTTATAAGAAAATGTATCTTTAAAACTGACTATGATGGGCTTTCAATTATCCCCTCTTTAGAAACCCAACTGATTAAAACAGATAAATTACTTGCTGCAAGCACGGGGCAAAGACATGCTATTTTAAAGCGTGCTTTAAGAGAAGTAAGAAATGAGTATAATTATGTAATTATTGATCATGCTCCTACTTTTAATAATATTACTGTTAATGGTCTTTTCTGTTCAAATGAGGTCATTATACCGATCAAACCAGGAGGATTTGAATTGGGCGGATTTATTGATACTATGGAGGAATTGTTCAATATTGAAGATGATTATGAATGTGAGTTTAAAATCAAGATTTTGATGAACATGATTCCAAGAGGAAATCGTCCAGATTATTTAAATTATATTAAAAAGATGAGGGAGTTTTTTAAAGAAAATGTGATAGATACTACTATTGGATTTCAAGATGCAGTTGCATCTCGTTCTACAATGACATCTAAAGTATTAATTTACGATTCTTCAAAAATAGGTAACGATTATCGAAATCTTATAAGTGAACTTATAAATAACTAAGGAGTTATATAGATGAAGGCTTTTATTTATATCGCTGGTAAAAAAGATATTGAAACGATTAAAAGTATCAATAGAGCAATGGATAATGGAATTAAAAATACTTATACAATCAATAACATTAAGTATAGCTGTTATATAGCATTTCAGAACGGTAACATATGTATTATGTTTAGCGACCATGGTCTTATTGCTGAAAAATACAATTTAGTCTGTATTAAACATATACAAATAGATAGTAAAAAATGTCATTATTTATGACATTTTTATTATTAGATAATAAAAAAAACATTAAAGAAGCTTTAATGTCTATTCAATTAACGAATAGATATTAACCTTATAAAAAACATTATAGTACCTATAATGTCTATTCAATTATAACTATAGCTACTTTATTCAAAGGAGGTAACATAACATGGCACTAGTTGACTTGATGGGGGATAATCCTAATGAAAACAGAATTTACAAACGTCCAAAGTTTGTCTTGATTGATATTGATGATATTATCCCAAACGAACTCAATGATGCACCAATTAATAACATTGAAGAATTAATGAAGTCATTAAAAGACGATGGCTTAATGAAACCACTTGAGGTATATAACTATTATGGAAAATATAAACTTATTGGTGGAGAGCGACGCTATATTGCTTTAAAAAAACTTATTGCTAATAATGAATTTGAGCCTGAAGTAATGTGCCTTTTATATAATTTTCCAGAAAATATAGATTCTGATACTATAAAAATGGCAATTATTCAAAGTAACGCTCAACGTCCAAGTAAAGAACACATCCTTCAAGACACAAAAAGTTTACTGGTTATTTATGATAACTTAGAGATTAAGCCAAAAGGTCTTAAAAGACAGTGGATAGCTAATAAATTAGGAATAAGCGAAAGAACAGTTCAGAACTATATTGCACAGCTTGAAGGAAAAACTGGGAAAAGCAATAAGAAGGAATTACCATTACAGTATCAAGCAATTAGAAAAAAATTAGAAGATTATTTTGATACTAAATGTACAATTACAGAAAATAATAAGATAACTATTAATTGTGTTGATATAGATCATCTAAATACAATTCTCGAAAAATTAGGATTAATAGATTAATTTATCCGTAAATTAAATAATTAAATGAAAGGGGAAGTAGCATGGTAAACTTGCCATGTTTTTATACATAAAAATGTATGAGTACAGTATAAACAATAAAAGATTTAAAAGCTTGTATGGTGTACAAAAGTATTATTTAAATAATTATAAAGGAATACTAAAAGATGGTTTTACTTTTCATTATAAAAATGATAATGAGGTATATCTCGTATTAAATATTAATAAAGTACACATCAGAACGTCAATCTTATTTGAAACATTATATTATCAAGGATATGATCTCGTGTTATTTGGTAAGTCTAATAATGATATTATGCAAACTATAATAGAATTATATAGTGAGTATTTAAGTTATGAAAGCTATTTATTATATGGGATAACTGATGACATTAATTTTTTCATGGAAAGTTCATATAAAAATTTTTCTAATCCAAAAGATTATATTACATCAGAAGAGATAAACATAATGGCTTATAAATGTGCAGAGTATGATTTGGAAAATGATAAAACAAAAAAATTTGATATGGTTTTTGCAGAGTATTTAAATATTTCTAAAAATGATTTAATAGAAGAATTTTATAATAAATATAATTATGATTATCATGAAAAGGTTCTAAAGGATCTAATTGTTATAATTTCTTTACCAATAGCATCTTCAATACTAAATGATTCTATTAGTAATTATCAAATTGCAAAAAAAGAATATTTGTACAATAAAAAAAATTCACAAAAATTGGCTCTATCAAAAATAAATAAGTATGGAGGAAAATTATGAATGGAAAAGATACACGAAGAAAAAACACGCGTAATTATCCACTGCTACAGTTAGCTGAACAGTGTGGTTATACAGTATTGCCTGTTGGAGGTAGTGGTAAATACTATAACTTAAAAGAACATGATAGTCTAATGATAAATACTAGGAAGAATACATTTTATCAGTACAGTTGTTCCTATGGTGGCGATTGTGTAGCATTCTTAATGAAATTTGGTAGAGATCCACGATTTAAAAGCTTAGATTTTTGTATAAGGTGGTTAGAGAAGGAATTAAAAATAGCACCTGCAAAAAAAATTGAAATACCTGTTACTAAATCAAAAATAGAATTAATAATTCCTGATCAAGATACTAATAATGATAAGGTTATTAAATATTTAACCGAAAAACGTTGTATCAGATTAGAAGTTGTTGAAAAAATGATTAAGAACAAATATATATATCAGGAGAAAAGTAAATTTCATAATTGTGTATTTGTCTCTTATAGTGATGATGGAAAACCTGTTTTTGCAAGTAAAAGATCATCTCAAGATCATTACAGATTTGTAGGTGATATTCCAGGCAGTGATTATAATCACTGCCTATTTATCAAAGGAAGCACTGATAATCTAGTAGTAACAGAGAGTATGATAGATGCAATGTCACTTATGACATTGCATTACGATGGCTTTATTGGGAATTTTAGTGAAAATTCTTTTTTAGCATTAAATAGTGTAAGTAAGTATAAAGCTATAATTCATCACTTATCAAAAAATAAAAATATTGATACTGTAATTTTAGCTTTAGATAATGATCAGGCAGGAATAAAAGCTTGTGAAATAATTAAAAAAGAAATAAAAGAATATAATAAATCTATTTGGGTATGCAATCATTTACCTGAAAATTGTAAAGACTGGAACGAAGAGTTAAAAAATTCTTTTTTAAAAAAGAACACATTAAAAAAATAAAAGGAGGTAAAAATGAATAAGAAAAAAATGTTTCTTTTAGCATTGCTTTTAATAATAAGTACAGCTTGTACAACAAAAAATGCTGAAATAAAAACAAATCATAAAGATGTATCAATAGAAAATAAATCGGATGCAGTATTTATATTTACAAATGAATTTCAAACGTCATTGACTGGATTTGATTTTTATTGGCCAATACCAAATAAATCGTGGAATAAAATCGTCTCAAATAAAGAAGATGATTGCATAATTTATGAAAATAAATCAAATAAAATCTATCTTTTAAAGAATATAGATTTGAAAGATTGTGCAGGAGCAAATATATATGATGAAAATTATTATGATTATCTTAAAGAATTAAATGGAAATGAAATACCGTATTATCTTTCAAATATTTTTAAAAAGTATTTGAAAGTAGATTATGAGGAAGGTTTTAATGAAAACTCTAATAAAATTGTTTATTCATCAAATAAGAAAAAATTTTATCATACTTCTGGAAAAGCAAAAATTAATAAACAAAATGTTTATTATGAGGCTGTTTTTTTTCAAGGTAATTATAATGTACCATCAATATGTTCCTTATATTCACCAACCGTTTTTATGATAACATATAATGACATAAATGATAAAAACGCAGTAGTAAATATGGTAGAAGAATTTCAGGAAAAATTATTTTTTAATGCTGACGAATAGACATGGCAAATTTGCCATGTCTTTATTATACACGCAAATTATAAATATTATATCTGAGGAGAATAATGATGAGATCAAAAATAAATGTAGAATTAGTAAAAGATAGACATGAATTCAAAAAAGTAGAACTACATGGTCATATTTTTAACGGAAAAATTCGTAATGTAACAAATGTTTATTATATGCAGATGGCTGTAAAACAGTCCGTCGATAAAATGATGAAAAAATACAGGATATATGATTATACAGAACTTGAATTAAATTTATATGTAACAGGTTTAACTGTCGCTTTAATTGAAGTAATAAATTTTTGCAGCTTGTATGGGATAAAATTAATATTACATCATTATTGTAAAGAAAAGGATGATTATTATAAACAAGATGTTTATTTGAAATATTAAAGAAGATTATTTTAGAAAGGAGAAACATATGTTAGGCATTAATTACAATAGGAAAGAAGACTTAATAAAAGATATTAATAGTGGTCGAATTCAGACAAAAATTTATAATTATTTCGCTGAGTTGCAAGAATTTAACGGAGATATTAATGAAAATGAAATATATGAATATTTTGAAGCTGAATTTAATGATATGGGTTTCATTGACTGGAAAATGATAAGCAATCCACAAAGTGAACTTGAATTAATATTACATAATTTGATTACCAATGTTTATACAAGATTTAATGAAGATAAAGTTTGTAAATTAGTGATCAAGTAGGAGGAATTAGGATGAGTTTATTTAAAAAAGGTAAAAATATTATTCTAGAAAAAAAGGATAATTATCTGATAAATACTGTAACAAATGAGAAGGTTGGAAAGGTAGAAGGTAATAAAATTGTATTTATAAAAAATCTTCCGGAAGGAAATTACATGATGAAAAAATAAATAGAGGAGAATTATATGAAGAAATTAAAATCAGTTATACTATTGATAACTCTAATTCTTGTATTTAATATAAATATTTCTTATGGAAGAGAAAATAAAATTAGTAATCATACAACACATATTGTTACTGTAGAGAAAAATAATTTATTAGCATTTATTCAAGATAGTAGATTACAACAAAATCATTCTATTGATGAAAATGATAATAGTACAGATAATGACAGTAAATCCACGAAAGTATGTGATTTTAATCCACAAAAGGTTGAAGTAACAAAAGATAACACTATAACTATTCCTGATGTATGCACTAATGCTTGCCTAAGCATTGGTTCTACGCAGGAAGCAGTAAATCAGTATGATATCTGTATTATGACTGAAGCAAATAATAGTAATTTTGGAGATGATAAACTTAGACCTGTTTTGCTTGGTGGACATAACACAAAATCACTAAAATATTTATATAGTGCACATCTAAACGATGTTATTACTGTTTATTATAACAATAATCAATATGAATATAAAATTATATACAGTAATGAATGTATCAATGACGGATATAAATTATATGATATTGATACAGGTATAAATATGCTTGATTATTATGTGAATCAGGAGATTTTATATATATATACATGTTATGGAAAAAATAACTGGTTAGTAAAAGCTGTCAGAATTTAATTAAAGGAGTAAAAATAATGATAATAAATTTAATACTGTTGGTTGTAGCGGATTTGTTTTTAGTCGCAGGTTATTATCTTCTTGAACTATTTGAACAGAAAATGCATTAAAATAATTGTGCTGGTAAAAAATAGCAATACTGTTCTAACAGTTTTGATCATATGCCAAAATATAGTATAATACAATAAATTTTAGATAATAAATTGGAGGAATTATATGATTCAAATTATAATCTCTGACACATGGGCAGAAAGAGAAAAATTGATTGGATATTCTAAAGAAAAAGGATTTTCTGAAACAATAAGTAGATTAAAGGAAATTAAATCAGATACGGATCTTGCAGGTATAGTTACATCTTCGTTTGAAAAATTAATACGGTTATTTACCCAATTTACCATAGTTGATGGTAGAAGCTGTGGTAGTTCTATCTTGATAAATAGCAAGAAAGAATTATATCAAGTTGTTGAAAGAAATATTATATCATTCCACGAAGGTTGGTTATTAATTCTTCACGATTTGAGCGAAGATATTGATGAATTATTTCGATATGGTGCAACTGATAATGCTGAAGATGTTATTTTTTTAAAAAATTTACTTTTGTTTTTGACATTTGTTGATATATATGATGATAGAGAAAAATTTTTAAATAGTAGAGATATTTGATATCTTTGCTATTTTTTATTGGTAACAAATTAATTATGTTTGGAGGTTGAATTGAAATGGAGCAAGAAAAAATTAGACAAAATTTAGAAAAATATATCGAAATTATAAAAAATAAAAATTTATCAGATCGAGAAGTAATTAATTATTTTGGAAAAATATTTAGTGATGAACTAATATATGTTGAAACAGCATTCCGTAATGATTATCGATTGTATATTAAGGGTTCTTGTGGAATAAGTTTAATAACTGTTATTAATTCTCCTGAAGATAGAATTGTTAGTTTATCATCACATTTTGCAAAAGATGAATATATAAGAAATGGTGTTACAATATTTGATGGAAGAGTAGTTGTTGAAAATATAAAAAACTTTAATCTTAATAAATTTTTTGATATAGATTTCAGTTTAGAAAACATTGAGCAAAATTTTAGTAGTGATGTACTTAAAACTTTTCCAAAGGAAATATTACAAGATGAGAAATATATATTTGATTTAATGATCAATGAAGCAATACAAGAACATAGAAAATTAAAAGAATATGGAAATGATGAATTAAAATCAGTTGAACATATTCTTTTTAATAATATAAATAAATTAAAAGATGATAAGCCTTTTTTCGATAAAGAGATGTATTTTTTCAATAACACATATCCTGAATTTTTAGATAAACAAATAGAAGATTACAAACGAGCCTTATATATTATTGAAAATAAAAATGCTTATAGAGATATGTTAATTAATGAAACTAATATTATGGATTATGAGTCAAATATATATAATTGCATAAGTGATATAACTAATTTATTTAATAAACGTGGAATTATATATCAAAAAAATGATTATGAGATAAAAGATGAAATATTTGCTAATGGAAAGAGTCAAATCATTGAAAATATACTTAAAGATATAAAACAAAAAATAGATAATTTGCAAAATGATTTAAAGGAGTTAAATGATGAGGTAAAACAATTGTTAGAAAAAAAATATAGTTTTACTGATATTGCAAGTGGTCAAAAAAGAAAGGATATGCTGTATTTAGAACAGCTTGGATGGATAGAAAATAATACATTAGAGGGAGAAGGGAAAATAGCTAAAGTAAGTTTAAAAATCATGGATTACAAAGATGCTTATGAAGAAATTTCTGAAAAATATGATTTACTAAAAAGTGATTTTCAAATAATGTTAAAAATGAAAAATAAAGAATTTAATTTAAAATATCCATTTAAAAATTATACAGTATTGCCTAAATTATATAAAGGGAATACCGACTATATCAATGATGAATTTACTGCTTTAACCAGTCTTGATAAATTGGTTAATAGAAAAGATGAATATATTGTTAAATTTAATGAATTAAAGGAAATCAAAGTAGATATCGATAAATTGAATAAAAAAAATAATAACTTAAAAACATCTGATTTAGAAAAGAAAAAGGACGTATATTCTAAGGGGTCAAACCATGGAAATGAGATAGAATATAAAAATAATTCACATATTATTAAAATGTAATGTATTCAAACTTAATCGATAAACTGTATTCCGCCTATAATCAACAGCAGTAGAAAATTTTTAATTTTCGGCGGATGTTGGGTGATACATGTTCCTCTCCTATTGTATCGCCCTTAATTTTTAGAGTTATATGACTGGTTAATAATTATTTTACCAATATTCAAAAGTTTCAATTTGTAGCAATGTTACCTAAAGTAACATTGCTTTTTATATGCTATCTTCGTGAGGAGGGTTGTATGGATATTGGTGAACGATTAAAAAAACTTCGTATTGAAAGAAATTTAACACAATATGAAATAGAAGAATTAACTGGAATAAAAAGATCAACAATTGCGTTGTATGAGTCTGGTATAAGAAAACCACCTATTGATAAATTAATACAATTGGCTTTCCTATATAATGTGACTTTAGACTATATTTGTGGTATTGATAATCGCACTATAAAAACTAAATCAAATGAAAGTAAAGTATAGATATTATTTATCTAAAAAATAATAGAAAATGTTAGTTCAAACAGTGAATGAGATTTTTTATTTGAAGGGAGAAAAAATGAGAATAAAAAAAGTATTTAATACAAAGAAAAAGATTATTGCAGGCAGTATTATATTAGGAGTAGTTATAATTGCAACTGGTGCAATTTATGCTTTAACAAGATCACAAGAAGTATTGAAATTAAAGAAAGAGGAAATGATTATTGAATATGGTCAAGCGATTTCAACTGATCCTAAAGATTATTTGAATTTTGATGAGGTAGACAGTAAGAAAAAAATAGAAATTTTAAAAAATGCAAAACTTAAATCCAATATTAGTAATGAAGTTGAAATCATTACTAACGAAGACGGTTCGACAAGTGAAAAAGATAAAGGATATGCTAAAGCTGGTAACTATGAAATAACTTTAACTTATAAAAAAGAAAGTAAAACGGTAAAGATTAAAGTAAAAGATACAGTTGCTCCAGAACTAACAGTTCCTGAAAGGGTGGAAATAGTTCAGGGTACTGATCTATCAACTTATGATTTTAAATCATTAATGATGGCAACTGATTTAGCACAGTTATCTGATTATACGATCGATACTGCTATGATCGATGTAAACGTACCTGGTGAGTATAGTGCAAAAGTTAGTATTGAAGATACCAGTAAAAACAAAACAGAAAAAGAATTTAAGGTCATTGTTGTTGCACCTGCAGCTGATCCAAATGTAGAGATAACTAGTGAAGTTCAAACAGATCCAGTTACAGGGCAGAAAAAAACAGTTGTAACAACAAAACCAAAACAAAATACAACTACTAATAGTTCATCAAATTCTGGTAGTTCAAGTAGCAGTAATCATGGTTCTAATAAACCTTCTAGTGGAAATACAAATAATTCATCAAGTGGGAGTAGCAGTGGAGTAAAACAAAGTTTTGTTGCTAATATGAGTATATCGAATCAAACTACGCAGGCAATAACAGTTATTGGCAACGGTGGAAGCTATGCAACTTTAACGTTGCATACAAAACAGAATGGCATCTGGACAGAAACATTAAGTTGCTCTGCGCGAGTTGGAAAAAATGGTATTTCTTCTAATAAAAAAGAAGGGGATGGAAAAACCCCAACAGGAATTTATAGTTTTGGTCAAGCGTTTGGAGTAGCAGGAAATCCAGGTACTTCTAGAGGATGGCTACAAGTCAACAACAGCCATTATTGGGTTGATGATTCAAACAGCCTATATTACAACAAATTAGTTGATGCGAGTCAAACTGGTATCCAGTGGAGCAGTGCAGAGCATTTGGTTGCTTATCCAACAGCGTATAAATATGCTATTGCTGTTAATTATAATACCGCATGTACACCAGGTGCGGGTAGTGCTATTTTCCTGCACTGCTCAACAGGTGGATCAACAGCAGGATGTATAAGTGTGAGTCAGTCAAATATGATTCAAATTCTACGGAATTTACAAAATGATGCACTTATTGGAATTTATCTAAATTCAAATAATTTGTATTAAGAAGGATTAAAGAAATGAATTATAAAATTTCAAAAGAATATTCCGAAGCTATAGATACATTAAAAATTATAGCAATAGTTATGGTGGTGTACATTCATTCTGCAGGAGTAGTAATACATGAAAATATTGTAGAAGCAGGATGGTTAATAAATTTTAAGTATTTTATATCTAGCATAGTTTCTAGTTGTGCTGTACCTATTTTCTTTATGTTAACTGGTATTTTACTATATAAAAGAGATTTTACTTGGAAATATAATATAAAGAAAAAAGCAAAAACATTATTAATACCGTATTTGTTAGTGAATTTAATATGGATAATAATATTTTTAGTAGCCTATCAATTTGATTTTGCTAAATCTTTCTTTGTTAATAAAGATTGGATAATACAGGAGTGGAATATAAAAGATTGGATAGATGCATTTATAGGCAATCCGATGTATTCAATGGTTTTTCCGTTATGGTTTATAAGAGATTTGCTTGTTTTGAATATCTTATCAAAAATGATAAAAATATTGATTGACTATTATCCTAAGATATTATTTATTATTATGTTTTGTTTATGGATAGTTAATTTTAATCTTCATGTATTTTTCTTACAGTATCAGTCTTTATTTTTCTTTAGTATGGGCTATTACATAGTAAAATTTAAAATTAATTTAAACACAGCAAAGAAAGTTAATTTAACATGGTTAAGTATAATGTATATTCTAGTAATTATTTTAGAATTAATTACTAGAAATATATATATACATCAATTGCAGATTTTAATAAGTATTGTATTTTGGTTTAAAATAGTGATTAAAATTAAAAATAAAATTTTTATGAAGTATTCAAAATATGTTTTTGGAATATTTTTATTTCATGAATGGTCATTGACAATTCTAAAAAAAATATTAATTAAAGTAATTTCAATAAATAGTGTTAGTAATATATTTATATATGTGTTTGCACCAGTAATAATTATATTTTTACTTATATTCTTTTTAAAATTATTTGAAAGGTATGCAAACAGATTATATAAGATTGTAATGGGTTATAGATAAGCATAATTATTAAGGAAATGTAATAAATGATAAAATAACTAATAAGATGGAAATAATCTCCATCTTTTTCTTTTAGGATAGAAAAATATAGAGGTTCAAACCATAGACAATCTTTGAATTTTCTTTTTTGTTAAGGGGGATAGTGTATATGTTATATAAAAATATTAAATGTTCATTTTCAATATCGGATGATTTAATAACATATTTTTATATTTTTTATCCACTTATATTTTTTATGATATACTTTTCATATATAATAATTTGTGGAGGTAAATATTTAATGGATGGAGTTGTTATTGCAGCGTTAATTACTGGTACTGTATCGTTAATAGGAATTGTTGTTCAAATGCACCGCTCTCGAAGAACTGATGATAAAAGATTTGATGATTTAGAAAATGAATTACATAAAAAACATACTTTGGAAAAAGCAACAACATTTCACAACGAAACACAAAAAGAAATATTAGAAACGAGAAGGGATATAAAAAATAGAACTGATAACACAAAAGAAATTATTGTTACAAGTTTAAATCACATTTCTAATCATCTAAATTCATATCAGCAAAACATCTTATTGGCAAGCGGTCAAAATATTGATATTAAACATGCATTGGAAACAATAGAAGGAGTCATTCAAGAAAACGGAATTTTAAAAAGGGAAAAAAATGATTTGATTAAAAAAAATATTATTTTACAAAATCAAATAGAAATCTTAAAAAAAGAAAATAAAGAACTTCAGCAAAATATAAATCATATTAAAGAACGTGATATGGATGATTTTTCTTTATCGAGATAAATAGACAATAAAAAGATGGAAATAATATCCATTTTTTATCTTAGGAAGGTATAAAAAATTAAAATTATGATCAAAAAAATATTATATATTTTAGTATCTCGTATAATAAAAGGGCATATTTTATATAAGAAGTATATTTTTGTTGACGTACGCTATAACGTACGTTATAATAATGTAAAGGAGATGATATTATGAGTCAAATTTCAGTTACTAAGGCAAGAGAAAATATTTATCAATTATTATCAGATGTTAATGATAACTGTCAACCGATAATTATTACTAATAAAAATGGCAAAAATGGTGTTTTAATTAGTGAAGATGATTGGAATGCAATACAAGAGACGCTGTATTTAAATTCAGTTAGTGATTTAGCTAACACTATTATTGATGGAATGAATACAAGTATAGATGATTGTATTGATGAAAATGAGGTAGAATGGTAAATGTATCGAATTGTATATACAAAAAGGGCAGTTAAAGATATAAAGTATTTAAAAAGTGCTAAATTAGATGAAAAGGCAAAAAAACTTATAGAAATTGTAAGAAATAATCCATTTCAAAATCCACCTGCTTATGAAAAACTGGTTGGAAATTTGTCAGGTGCTTATTCAAGAAGAATTAATATACAGCATAGATTTGTTTATCAGGTCATTGAAGAAACATGTACTCACGAAAATATCTGTTACAATGGAACTGTTAAAATATTATCTATGTGGTCACATTATGAAAAGATATAAATTAATTATTCAAGACAAATATTCACTTTAAAAAAAGGAAGTATATTAAAATTACACAAAGAGGCAATTTGCCTCTTTTTTGTATCAAAAAAGGTATGAGAAGATTTATTAAAAATAAGAAAACGAAGAGGTAAAGAAATATAACATGAAAATTAGAACAAGAATAATGCTTGCTACACTTAAAAAAAATATATAAAAGATGAATAACATTCATCAATGATTGATTTCCAGTATTGCTTCCATTGTTCTTTTGTCATATTAACACCTCCACTTATTGATGACTCTATTATTATATATTGAGATGTTTTTTACTGTTAGGTGTATGCTATTTGACGCTTACGATTGATGAAAACCAATTGAATGATGAACAGGTTCAATATGTTATCAAAAATACAAATATAAATGAATATATTTCATATAATACACTTATTATTGCTAAAGCGTTAAAAGATGAGGTGTCCATAGAAGCTATAGAATATACTGCTGGTTTGCTTAACGATATGTGTGGAGTTAGTGAATTTGCTTTAGAAAATGGTAGAGGATTCTTATTTAACAAAGATGGTTCGATACTGAAATATTTATTAAATACTACAAATGTTAAATCTTTTATGGAATTAGATAAAATTAAATTAAAAAAAGCCGTAGAAATTTACAATGTATCACGAAACATGTGTACTATAAAGTTATATCGTATGGAAAAACTTTGGGAATTAATAATTGAAAATAACAGCATAAATGAAATAAATTGTTCTTTGATTGAAAAATATAATAATTCTGTTGTTGACTTTTTTACTAATGGACATGATATTAGTGAAAAAATTGTATCAAGGCCACCCTATATAAATGATCTGCTGGAAATAGGTTTGACGTTAGATGAAATAGCAAATATAGATTTTAAAAAGGTTGAATTATTTAATAATTTAATTCTAAAAAATTCTAATTATCTTATGAAGAACGATAAGTTTAAGGAGATAATATACGAAACTGATAACAGTGATTTTTATTTAAAACTGGAGAAAGTTGATTGTGTTAGACTAGTAAGTGATTTGAGTGAAGATACGGGTGTTAAAGAGGAATATTATAAAGATGTAGTAAAAGCATTAATGCTCAAAGAAGATGAAGATAAATACTTTATCCTAAAAGAAAATGTAGAATCTAATATAAGTGCACATTTTATTCAGTTCGTCCTTTCAAACCCTAATATTGAATTTATTTATGATGATAAATATACTCAGAAAAAAGAAGATGTGCTTGATCATATTAAAGAAAATGATGATTTAAAAAAATTGAGTATTTATGAGATGGATGATTCGAATAAGTTGGAATATGAAAATAAGTTGATAGAAGATGATGTACTTGAACAAGAAGGTGATTGTCTGAAATTTCATTTTTAATTGTTATATTTTTAAATGTTAAGAACATAGTTTATATTATTTTTAATTGTAGTATGTTATTATTAAAATGAAGGGGATGAGAAAAAATGAGGATAAAGAAAATATTTAATACAAAGAAAAAGATTATTGCAAGTATTATATTAGTAGTAGTTATAATTGCAACTGGTGCAATTTATGCCTTAACGAAATCACAAGAAACATTGAAATTAAAGAAAGAGGAAATGATTATTGAATATGGTCAAGCGATTTCAATTGATCCTAAAGATTATTTGAATTTTGATGAAATAGACAGTAAGAAAAAAACAGAAATTTTAAAAAATACAAAACTTAAATCCAATATTAGTAATGAAGTTGAAATCATTACTAATGAAGACGGTTCGACAAGTGAAAAAGATAAAGGATATGCTAAAGCTGGTAACTATGAAATAACTTTAACTTATAAAAAAGAAAGTAAAACGGTAAAGATTAAAGTAAAAGATACAGTTGCTCCAGAACTAACAGTTCCTGAAAGGGTGGAAATAATCCAGGGTACTGATCTATCAACTTATGATTTTAAATCATTAATGATGGCAACTGATCTAGCACAGTTATCTGATTATACGATCGATACTGCTATGATCGATGTAAATGTACCTGGAGAATACAGTGCAAAAGTTAGTATTGAAGATGCCAGTAAAAACAAAACAGAAAAAGAATTTAAGGTCATTGTTGTTGCACCTGCAGCTGATCCAAATGTAGAGATAACTAGTGAAGTTCAAACAGATCCAGTTACAGGGCAGAAAAAAACAGTTGTAACAACAAAACCAAAACAAAATACAACTACTAATGGTTCATCAAGTTCTAGCAGTTCAAATAGTAGTAATAGTTCTAATAAACCATCTAGTGGAAATACAAATAATTCATCAAGTGGAAATTCAGGTAGCATAAATCAACCACCAAGTGGAGGTAATTCAAGTTCTGGAGGAAGCGGTAGTTCGGGTAATTCTTCGGGTGGAAACAGTAATTCAGGAAGTTCTTCTAGCGGTAGTACGAATAATAATGGATCTTCAGGAGGAAGTATACAGATTATTTCTAAATATAAATGCAATTTGCATGGTGGAGAATATAATTCACTTGAAGAACTTATAGCTGCAGGGCATTTTACAGGAGGATGTGGTAGCAGTTATTCACAATATGGTAGTACAATAATTAAGTAGGCAATTCATTTAAATGGATTGCTTTTATTTTGAAAACAATAGGAAGGGAAAAATTATGAGCATATACAATTGTAGAGATCCATGTTTTAAGCAACTATATAAGTTGCTTTTTTATTATAAAAATAAAAAGAAAGGAATTTAATGAAAAAAATTAAATGAAAGGTTAGACAAATGAAAAAAATAATACGAAATTGGAAACAGCTGATCATTGTTATGGCAATGATTTTTAGTGTTATATCTACAAATTTAAGTACAGTTAGTGCTGATGGAGGTACAGTTAGTTTCACATGGGGTGAAGAGATCATGTATCCCAGCTGGCTTGGGAACTGGAGTACGAAAATGTGCTATATTGATGGAAAGCTAGCGTACTGTTTAGAAGCCAGTAAGGATACGCCTCCAGAAAATCTCAATGCATCTTATGTGATTGTAAATAACGAAGCACTGCTTAAAGTTTTATATTACGGTTATGGTGGACCTGCTGATGTATTTAAGGATGATACAGTGTCGACAGATAGGGAAAAATATTTATTTACACATATCATGGCCAGTTATGCCTACAGTGGTGATCTATATGGGGGCAATACCTGGGATTATTTGACCAGTATTGGTGTTGGCTTGAAAACAAGATATGATCAGATTCAATCGCTGCCTCTTCCAACTAATACATTGACTTTTAATGGTTCAAATGATTTTACAACTAGTGCATATTTTGATGAGTCAGGTAAAAAACAAAGAACAGAGGATATCACATTAAATACTAGTGAATCTGCCACTATCAATATTCCATTACAGGATGAAGTTGAACTGCATAATGTAACAAAAGGAACTGTTAGTACTGGAACTGTCGCTGTAAATGGTGGTGATACTTTTTATTTGAGTGCGCCAATGAAAGTTTTAGATGATTATTCTAGTAATTGGCTAACTGCTGATGGTTTGTTGAAATATGCTCCTTTAGTTATTCAGGGAACGGGGAATTATCAAAGTGAAGGAACACTAACTTATTATCAAGATCCAGAAACTTTGCGACTAAATGTCAATTGGTTAAAAGTCGGTTCTTTAGAACTTACTAAAACTAATACTAATAAAGACTTGATCGATGGGGCTGTTTTTAATTTAAAATCAGTATCTTTTGATGGTTATGATGAAAATATTACAGTCACTGATGGTAAGATCAAAGTTGATAATCTGCTTGCCGGTACTTATAAATTGAAGGAAGTTTTGGCTCCTGATGGTTATCTCCTTGATGAAACAGAATATGAAGTTACTATCAATGTCGGTGAAACTACTTCTAAAGTAGTGGAAAATAATGAACCTACTGGTTCTGTTTCACTGACAAAAGAGATCAATACCGCTCTAACTGACGGCAAGTCCGGTGATGCTTATTTACAGGGCAATGAGTATAAACTTATCGCAAGAGAAAATATTACCAATAAGGCTGATACAGTTACTTATTTTAATAAAGGTGATGTCGTCGATACTCAGACAACTGATAATGCCGGTAAATTAGTATTTGATGATCTGCATATCGGTAAATATTATATCGAAGAAAGCAGGAGCAATGAATCATTAGTGTTGAATTCTAAAGATATCAATGTCGATATTGAATATGAAGGACAGACTGTTTCTAAAGTTCTACGCTCTACCAATACTGATAATCGTGTCAATATGCAAAAGATTCAGATCCATAAATCAGGTGAAAAAGACGGTATAAGCGGTCTTGTTAAAGGACTGCAGGGGGCTGAATTTACTTTCAAATTAAAAAGTGAAGTAGACCATGTAGGCTGGGATAACGCTGAAGTATACGATGTCATTACTACTGATGAAAATGGTCAAGCTAATACTAAGTATCTGCCTTATGGTGAATATTTAGTTCGTGAAACAAAAACACCTAAGGATTATATCACGGCACCTGATTTTACAGTATCAGTGACTAAAGATTACAGTGAATATCCTGATATCGCGCAAATCAAGATCATTGATATCAATAATCGCCCTTATACAACCCAGTTAAAACTTGTTAAAAAGGACCTCGACAGCAATAAGACTGTTACTTTGAATAGTGCAACGTTTAAAGTAAAAGCCAGAGAAGATATTGTTTCTAATGGTAAGATCATTTATAAAGCCGGAGAGACGATCAAACAAAAAGTTGGCGGTAAGACTTATGACAGTTTTACGACATCTGCAGATAATGTAGTGATCCCATCAGGGTCTTACAATGTTAATGACAGTGATAAAGGTACAATAGTTTTACCATTACAGTTAGATGCCGGTAAATACTATATCGATGAAATAAAGACACCGACTGGTTATTTATCATTAGAAGATAGAGTTGAATTTGATGTCGAAAACATCAGAGACTATGATAAAGATCCTGATGGTGATCCAATTCTTGAAATAGTCATTAAAAATGATAAGCCGGTAGGAGAATTGGAAGTATATAAAGATGTATCATATGGAATATTGGCAGTACCTAATTCTTTAGAAAGAGCGCATTTAGGTGATGGATATGATTTTGTTGACAGATCTGATCTAAGTAAGATCAAGTTTAGACTGACAGCTAAAGAAGATATCTTAGATATGGCTGATGGCAGTATCATTTATGCCAAAGGAGCTCTTGTAGGAGAATATAATTTAGATCGCAGTGGATACTTGAAGGTATCTGATCTGCCGATGGGAATATATGAACTGCAGGAGATCGAAACATTAGATGGTGTAGTATTAGATGAAACTAAATATGAAGTCAAATTTGAACAGACAGATCTAACTACTAAAGTTTATAATGTTACTAAAGAACTTGTAAATGAACCAACGATCGTTGAAATAAGTAAAACTGATGTTACTGGTGAAGCTGAATTACCAGGAGCCAAGATGAGTGTTAGTGACGATGAAGGAAATATCATTGCAGAGTGGATTTCAGGTGAAAATGCGATGGTCATTCAGGGACTTAGTGTAGGGAAAACTTATACATTGAAAGAAGATCTTGCACCACTGGGATATGTTCAGGCTAAAGAAATTAAATTTACTGTAGCCAGTACTACAGATATTCAAAAAGTCCAGATGATCGATAAAGTTGTAACAGTAAGAAAAGCTGAAACAAATGGAAAAGCAGTAGAAGGAGCCGTGTTACAGGTCGTATCGAATAAAACGAAAAATGTTGTCGATCAGTGGACAGTTGATGCAGGTGGAAATCATAATGTAAGAGGACTGCTTGCAGGTGAAATATATATTTTAAAAGAAATCAATGTACCAAAAGGATATGTAAAAGCAGATGATATGATGTTTACAGTTGTAGATGATAATAAAGATCAAATGATTGAAATGACAGATAATCAAGTTCAGGTCATTAAAGAAGATGAGGAAGGCAGTTTATTAAAAGGGGCCAGACTTCAAGTCATCAATAATAAGACGAATGAAATTGTTGATGAATGGATCAGCGGCAGACATATTATTGATATAAGTAAAGAAATGAAGTCACTTTTACAAAAGGGAGAGACCATAAATGATATGTATATTGATGAAGAAGATTCATCAGTATTATACAGAATCACACCAAATAAAGATGCCAAAGATTATACATTGATGCTGCAGTCTAATGGTGAAACAGAATATTATCGTATCGATATTGAAGGGAATGAAACCAGTCATTTAGTAAGAGGATTAAATCAAAATGATGAGTACTTACTTAAAGAAGTGGAAGCACCAAAAGGCTATGCAACTGCAGATACTCAGGAGCTAAAAGTTGATAATAAAGATATTGTATTGAAGATGGTAGATGAAATAACGAAAATCGAGATTTCTAAATTAGATATCACAACATCAAAAGAATTACCGGGAGCGCATTTACAGGTGAGTGATGAAGAAGGGAATATCGTAGACAGCTGGATTTCTGGTGAAGAGGCACATATGATCAAAGGGTTATATGTAGGAAAGACTTATACTTTGACAGAAACGATTGCGCCTGATGGTTATCAAGTAGCTCAAAGTATTGAATTTACTGTTGATGATACAGGAGATATTCAAAGAGTTGAAATGTATGATGATTTACTAATACTACCTGAAACGGGAGATAATATGAGTATTGATTCAATTATTCAAATGTGTTTATTATCAGGAATAGTATTTTTAGGTATTTATATCTATTTGAAAAGAGAAAGTGTTTAAAAAAATGGAGCTTTTTGGGCTCCATTTTTTTGATTAGAATAATGTTATTTAAGAATAAGATTATAAGGATTGATAATACCAGGTGCTACTTCTAAATATTCATTTTTTAAAAATTCATTGATGATACTACATAGTTCATTGATATCAGCATCGTTGCCTATACATTGTAAGAAAAGACTTTGACTGCCGCAAGTATCTTTAAGTTTTAAAATATAATCATAATTTTTTTGTTTTAATAAGTTATTAATATCTTGTACTTGAAAAATAGAAATAGTTTTCATGTTTTTGACTCCTTTTATTAAAATAATGATATAATTTCGATATAGAAATGTCAAGGAGGATGAATATGACAAATTCAGAAATAGAGAAGGCAACTAAATTAGCTCATAAATTAGTTGCTTATGAAGAAAGTGAACAAAGTGATATTAAGGCTAGTGATAATAAATTTGATGCTTTATGGCAAAGTATTTATGATGTTTGCTCACTAGTACATTTTGGAATTTTAGATGAAGTTTTAAGTGAAGAAGAATATTTAGAAGGAGTAAATTGGTTAAAAAAGTATCAATCTTTAACAAAAGATTATCAAGAAAAAAAATTAGAATTATAAGATGGGTTAAAAATATAAAATTAATGATGATGAATAGCATGATATTATGCGCATAAGATGAAGTAGGTGAGAAAATGAAAATAGTTGATATGCATTGTGATACCATTTTAAAAATATATGATGATGGTGGTAGTTTATTAGAAAATGATTTTAACATTGATTTAAAAAAAATGTTGGCGGGAGATTATTTGTTGCAGAATTTTGCGATGTTTGTAGATCTTAAAGATTCGCTGGATCCTTTAACAAAAGCTCAAAGATTGATAGATTTATATTATCGTGAAATTGATAAGTATAAAGATTTAATTAGACCCGTATTTAGTTATGATGATATTATTAGTAATTATGATAAAGGAATAATGTCAGCGATGTTAACCCTTGAAGAAGGTGCAGTAGTAAATAATGATTTAGCGATACTTCGAAACTATTATCGTTTAGGAGTTAGGATGATTACTTTAACTTGGAATTATCCTAATGGGATAGGATATCCTAATTTGGCAGGTACAAAAGAATATCAAGATTTGTATCGTATCAATGACCATGATGGGTTAACTGATTTTGGAATTGAATATATTAAAGAAATGGAACGTCTAGGGATAATTATTGATGTTTCTCATTTAGGTGATGCTGGTTTTTATGATGTTCTAAAATATACAACTAAACCATTTGTAGCATCACATAGTAATGCTCGTAGTGTTTGTGGTGTTGCTCGAAATATGTCGGATGACATGATTAGACAGTTAGCTAAACGTAATGGGGTTATGGGAATAAATTTTTGTGGCGATTTTTTAAGACCTTCATCTAGTGGTGGAGCACGTTCGTGTATAGAAGATATGGTAAAACATATTTTGTATATTAAAGATCTAGTAGGGATCGATTATATTGGTTTAGGAAGTGATTTTGATGGAATTAGTCAAAATCTTGAGATAAAGGATGCTTCAATGATGCCGTTGTTAGAAAAAGCATTATTAGAAGCAGGCTTGACGGTTGAAGAAGTTGAAAAAGTATTTTATAAAAATGTATTACGATTATATAAAGAGGTTTTACGTTAACATGACGATTCGTCATGTTTTTTCTATTGAGTTAATGTGTAATTTATTACATATTAACTAATTTTTTTACTGTATTTGCTGTGCGAATCGTAATTTTATCACTTATATTTGAAGTGGCGGTTTTTGACCACCAATTTGTTTTTTGATAATTTTTACGACTAAAAGACCAAAAAATAGAATTTTTATAATTATATACTCTTTCATATTCTTCTTTAGGATTTCCGATTTCATTTAAAAGTTCATTATAAGATAAAGAAGGAAACATAAAAATAAGATTATCATATATCTCTTTATTCTTATTTCCCCACCAGTCGGGAGCATTATCTAAGATATTTTTTATTTCTTTTTGTAAAAAAATAAGAACAGGTATATCCAATTTGAATTTATTTTTTATCATTGATTCTATTGTATTTGTAAGAACATTTAGATCATCTATATCACTTAAAAAGATAACATTACCACTATTAAGATATGTTGATACTTCTATAAATCCTAGTTCTATAAAATTTGCTTTTAATTCAGACATAGATATCTTATTTTTCCCGCTTACGTTTATTCCCCTTAATAATGCAATATATTTTTTCATATAACAATTTCACCTCTAATAATTTTTATTTATATTTTCTGTTTTTACATTAGTTATGATAAAGATCTTTTTACTTTTCAGAATTTTATTGCTATCATCATATTTTCTTATTTGATTTTCAAATCTTGTTTGTAAAAAACATAATAAAGAATATTAATATGATAACATATTTATTTTATCGATACATAAATATATTGATAACAATTTAAATACTGGTTACTTGTTATTAGTATATTTTATTGCATTAGGATCTAATTGTTAGATAATATTTTAAAATATACGACCAAACTATTTTAATTAGATATTCAAAAGTTGTTTGTTTAATAAAAAATATTTTTTATTGAATATGTAAACATGCTTACATATTTTGATTTTATATATAGCTTTTAATCGATATAAATTCAATATTTTTTTAATTCGTCTTTTTTATATAAAAATAGTAGGTTATAAAATTTGGAAAAAATAATTACGAAAGCTACAAATTGTAAGAAATTATGAATGATATTATACTAAAATTAGATAATAATTAAGGAGAGAGAATATGGAAAGAATGGAAAGGAGATTATTTAAGATTTTTATTAGTGCTGTATTGGGATATTCAACAATTATTACTAGTTTTCCAGGATTATATGCTCAGAGTCAAACTACTAATAGTGATGAAGAAATTACTTTATGGCAGGAAAGTTTTGAAGGTTCACAGGATGAGTTTATAAATTCATTAGTGGATGAAGACAAGGGAAGTAAAAATGTAAATCGAATTCAAGATGAAACAACACTTGAAGGTGATATTATGAGGTTTTTGGATTTGGGATCAATAGAAGCTTCAAAGCCACATAATTCAACCGAAATTGTTGATAATCTATTTGATGGAACGACGGTGTCAAAGTTTTTAACAAATGCAAATGTGCCTAGCTTAGATAATCCGATTTGGGTAAAATTTGCTTTAAGTCAGGGAATATCTATTAGTCGTTATCAGATAGCTAGTGCAAATGATTTTGAAAGTAGAGATCCAGCGTCATGGAAATTATATGGTTCAATAGATGGGATAACATATGATCTTATTGACGAGCAAAATGACATTATTTTTAATGATAGATATGAAAGAAAGACTTTCGATTTAGCTGGGGTTACAAATAAATATCAATATTATCGACTTGATATTACAAAAAATCGTGGAAATGGGGAAATGACCCAGTTTTCAGAAATTGTTTTAGGTAGTGATGAAGAATTTTTGGAAGAAAATGAACAAGAAGGTATGACGACAAAGATCGTTGGAGGTCCAATTTCAGCCTGGGTCGGAGCCCAGGGTGTAGGCTGGAGTGGTGATAAATCATTAGAAGTTAGTGGAATTCATTATGGAAAAGAACGTGGATATTCATATAATAAACTTTATGATTTAAGTAATCAAAATATTGTTGTCACAAAAGATACAAAGCTGGAATATATGATTTTTCCAGATTTGATTGATGAAGCTGATTATGATTATAACTATACTCAGATGCATATGGCAGTAGATATAAAATTCACAGATGGTACATATTTGAGTGATTTAAAGGCTTTAGATGATCACGAAAATGTACTTGCTCCAATGGAACAAGGTGATAGTCGAACTTTGGTAACTAGACAATGGAACCATGTAAGTGGAAATATTGGCAGTGTTGCTTTAGGTAAGAAAGTTGATAGTGTTTTAATTGGTTATGATAATGATAAAAATGATCAGTTCCCAGAAGATCGTGATTATCGAGCATTTCGTAGTTATTTAGATGATATACGTATTTATCAAGCAAGTGATCCTGTGTATGAGCATTTAGCTGATTATGTAAATATATTACGAGGAACTAATGATTCACCTGATTTCTCTCGGGGATTAAATGTTCCAGCTGTTACTTTACCACATAGCTTTAATTTTTGGGTACCGGCAAATACTCAGGTGAATGGTCGCGGATATGCAGAACAAAGAAAGATATATACTTATCAAGAAAATGATAATTATTTTAAACATATGACCGTTAGTCATGAAGCGAGCTATTGGGTTGGTGATCGTGGTACATGGCAATTTATGGTCAATACTTCGATTGATCCAAAAACGGGGACATTTGGAGTAGATGAAAGAAAAGTTCCTTTTTCACATGATAATGAAATTGCAAGAGCATATTATTATGGAATTACATTTGATGAAGGTTCTAATGCATCTAACACTAAGATGGAGCTTTCACCAACTGATCATGGGGCAGTAGTTAGATTTACGTTTCCGCAGGATGCTAAATATAAAAATGTAATTTTTGATTCTTTATATGGAAATAGTAACGAACCAAATACAGAAATTTTAGAATATGATGAAGAAACAAACAGTTTTAAAGCATTTACTAATGATACAAGTAATGGCATTGGAATGAAAGGAATGTATATTTATGGTACTTTTGATAAACCAATGACTTATTCTAGAGCTGTAGATGGAAAGCAGGGCGTGGCTTCTTTTGAAGATGATGTAGTAGAAATGAAAGTAGCAACATCTTTTATAAGTTTTGATCAAGCTAAACATAATTTAGAATTAGAAATAGCAAGTGATGATACATTTGATACGATTTATGATCGAGCATTAAAAACTTGGGATGATAAATTAGATGTTATTGAAGTTGAGGGTGGAACATTTGATCAAAAAGTATCATTATATTCTAATATGTATAGAATGTTTATGTATCCAAATTTATTAAGTGAAAATGTTGGAACGAACGAAGATCCAGAATGGCAATATTCAAGTCCATATGGTGGAAGTAATACTGAACCAGAAATCAAAGATGGTAAAATGTATTACAATAATGGATTTTGGGATACTTTTAGAGCAGCATGGCCAGCATATAATATTTTTTCAACAGATATGAGCAGTGAGCTAGTAAATGGTTTAGTACAACATTATAAAGATGTTGAATGGGTACCTAGATGGTCAGCACCTGGAGGTACATACTTTATGTCAGGTACTAGTAGTGATATTGTCTTTGCTGATGCAATGGAAAAAGGAATTGAATTTGACAAAGAAGATGCATTTAAATCAATGATTAAAAATGGTGCAGTTGTATCAAAAGATGATAATTATGGAAGAAAACAACTAACAACATCAATATTTAGAGGTTATACTTCAAAAGAACAAGATTGTGGTTTTTCATGGTCGATGGAAGGTTATATCAATGATTTTGGAATTGCTAAAATGGCAGAAGATCTAGGTTATGAAGATGAAGCGGCATATTATGCTAATCGTTCTTTAAATTACGTTAATTTATTTGATAAACAAGGTGATGATGTTGATGAAATGTGGTTTAAAGGTAAAGATGCTTCAGGTAACTGGTATGGACCAAGTCTTTATGGAAGCGATATTTTTGATCCGTTATATTGGGGTGAAAATTATGATGAGACAAATGCCTATAACATGGCGGTTACAGTTCAACATGATGGTCAGGGATTAGCTAATCTTTATGGAGGTCGTGATAAACTTGCTGAAAAATTAGATTCTATTTTTGAAACAAAAGGTGAAATAAACGGATGGGGCAGTGATATTAATGGTGTTGGTTATGGACATAAAGAGTTAAAAGAAGCTCGAGAAGTGAAAATGGGTCAATATCATCAATCAAATCAACCAGCAAATCATATTATTTATATGTATAACTATGCTGGACAACCTTGGAAAACTCAAAAATATATTCGTGATTCATTACAACGTTGTTTTATTGGAAGTGAAGTAGGTCAAGGAATGATTGGCGATGAAGATAATGGTGGAATGGGAGCATGGTATGTATTTAGTGCTCTAGGTTTCTATCCAGTAACTGTAGGTAGTGATGAATATGCGATTGGTTCGCCACTGTTTGATAAAACAACGATTCATTTAGATAATGGTAATGATATTACAATTCGCGCTAATGGTAATAGTAAAGAAAATGTTTATATTCAATCTATGACTTTAAATGGTGAAACTTATAATAAAAACTATTTACGTCACGAAGATTTGATGAATGGTGCGGATATTGTAATGGAAATGTCTAATACACCTTCTAAATGGGGAAGCGCTGAAGATAGTGTTCCAACATCAATTACTAAAGGAAATGAGGTAGCTGATCCTGAAGAAGATGTGACCTCAAAAGATGTGCATGTGACAGATAGAATTACTGGTGATGTATATTTAAATAGTGCAAGTGCTCAAAATATCGAAGATGTTAAAAATTTATTTGATAACACATCTGATACTAGTGCAAAATTAACAAAAGATGGTTCTGAACTGATTTACAGTTTTACTAAACCACAATACGTTGATATGATTACGCTTACTTCTGCAAAAGAAGGTAAAGCTCCTGATAGTTTTAAAGTATATGGTTCTAATGATGCAAATGAGTGGCAATTGATAGAAACGAGAAGTGATTTAGAATTTACCTGGTCACAATATACAAGACCATTCATCATTCATCAGGCTGATAAATATAAGCATTATAAAATAGAATTAACTGGTGGTGAAAATTTAGCTGAAATTGAGTTATTTTCACAATTAGAAGATTTAAATGAAGTAACTTTGGATGATTTAAAAGGACTAGTAGCACACAGTGAAAACGTTGATTTATCAAATAGTCATGAAGAAGTAGTCAAATTAATTCATCAAAGAATTGATGAAGCTAAGGAAGTAATAAATCAAGAAGGGGTTGAAGCAGAAAAAATGAGACAAGTTTATCAAGCTTTACAAAAAGCATTGCAAGCTATATCTTCAACTAGTTTAGCTTATGAAAAACAAGAAGCTGAAAATTATAATAGTCATTCTGGAATAGTTAATGATGGACCAAATATTGGAAGTTTAAATCCTGGTGATTGGGTTTGTTATTACGATATGATTTTTGAATCAAACGCTAACTTTTTTGAATTATATTATTCTGTTGAAGACTTCACTCAATGTGATAATCCTTTGATTGAGGTTCGTTTAGATAGTCGAGATAATGATCCAATCGTAACATTTGTACCACAAAAAACAGGAACTTGGAAAGATTATATATATGGTAGTACAATGTTTGATTCATCACAGAATATTCAAGGTGTTCATGATGTTTATTTAACATTTAGCGGTGATGTAAAAGCTGGTGAAAATGGTGGACTAGCAAGACAAAATGTAGCTAATATCGATTGGTTTAGCTTTAAAGAATTAATATCACTTGATGTAAAAGAAATGGAACACGGAAAAGTTTTAAATGAGGATCTGACAGTTGAATATGGAAAAGATTATACAATTAACTTTGTTCCTGATGAAGGTTATGTTTACGATCAGATCTTAATTGATGGTAAATCATTTGAAGGTAAAGTAGAAAATAATAGTTTTACTTTAGAAAATATTAAAAAGGCTCATGAAATCGTTATTACATTTAAATTAAAAGATGAACAACCAGTTAATAAAAGTGACTTGAAGATTGCTGTAGAATTAGCCAATAATATAACCGAAGAAGATTTAGAAAAAGTTGTTCCAGTAGTGGTAGCTGAATTTAAGATTGCTTTACAAGAAGCAAATAACGTTTTAGCAGATGAAGCAGCTAGTCAAGAAACAGTCGATTTAGCGTTTAGTCGTTTAGCCAATGCAATGCATATGCTGGAATTCTATAAAGGTGATAAAACAGAATTACAAAATTTGATCAATCAAATAGAAAAATTAGATGTAAATAATTATACAGTGGATTCTTGGATGGCATTAACAGAAGCATTACAAGAAGCTAAAGATGTAATTGATAATGAAAATGCTTTAGAAAGTGATGTTGAAGAGGCTTATAAAAATTTAAGCAATGCATTTACAAGTTTGCAATTACGAGTAGATAAAACAAGATTACAAAATTTTGTTGATAGTGTAGAAGATTTGGATAAAAACAAATATACAGATACATCATGGGCTCGATATGAATTAGTATTACAAAAAGCAAAAGATGTTTTAACAAAAGAAGATGCAACACAGTCAGAAGTAGACAGTGTATATAATGAAATCATTAAAGCATACTTGGATTTAAGACTAAAACCAAATAAAGATGCTTTAAATGAATTAATTAATAAAGCTAGTTTATTGAATAAAGCAAATTATAGTGAAGCATCATGGAAAGTAATGCAATCAGCATTAGAAGAAGCTAAAAATGTTTTAGTTGATCCAGAAGCAAATGAACAAGAAGTAAAAGCAGCTGTAGAAATATTAGAAGCAAGTATCGAAAAATTAGAAATGAAAACAAGTATAAAAAAAGAAGCTGTGAAAACTGGTGATACAACAAGCATGTTTAGTGCATTAGGATTGATGGCATCATTGAGTGCGGTTGCATATCTTTCAAAAAAAAGAAGAAAATAGTTTTTAAATTATTGGAGGGGTAGGTCTAAAATTTATAAATAAATTAGACCAAACAAAAAGTACCATTTGATATCAAATGGTACTTTTTTGTCTTATAGAAAATAAGATTCTTTTTGAAAGAAAAATTTAATTATATGGATGTAGATACAGGTTAGATTTTTGGGGTTATAAAATACATCTTAATTTTTAAATAAAGAAATATGTAAAATTTTAATTTAAGAAATCATATTAGTAGAATATTACGATATGATGTTTCAATTAACTTAGGAAGGGGTTATCCTATATGTTGTTTTATTTAGATTAAGTTATTGTATTAGATAATAATTTGCTTTAAATATTTTTATTTTATAAATGAAAAATGACAAGCCGGGAAATTACTTGCCATTTTTCTTTATTAGTTATCAGGGAAAGGATACTAATAATTACATGATATCAAAGAAGGATATCTTTATGATTTTGTAGTCAATATTATATTGAAGGGAAAATCGAATATTTCTTTTGACTACATTGTTAGTATAGAATTAAAGAATGGTAATAATATATCAAAAATATCTTAAAATATGTGATAATAATTTTTAGTGATAGTAATGGTACTATTTTAAATTGTCGAAATTTAGTGTATAATACAGCTGATGGAGAGTAGCATCAGTTCGCTTGATATTAAAGAACGACTATTTTTTAAGAATTGTTTGGTATTCCCTCAGGTTATATTATAAGAAAACAATTCTGTAGTACTCGGGGTTGTTTTGATTAAGAAATTGTAATATTTAAAGAATGCAAAATGTAGAATTGATAATGAAATATGTTATTAAAAATTTTACTTTTTTTGTGAAAGGAAAAATTATGCGAGAAATAAAATGTATAGATATTATTGAAAAGGTTAAGCAGTTGTGTATTGAAGCAGCGTGTGATTTACCTGACGATGTTTTAAATGCACTTATTAATAAAAAAAATGAAGAAGATTATTCTTTGGCTAAAAAAACACTCGATGTTTTGATAGATAATGCTGATCTAGCCCGTGAAAATATGATGCCGATTTGTCAAGATACAGGGATGGCATTTGTTTATGTGACGATGGGCCAAGAGGTACATATTGATGGTGATTTAAAAGAAGCTATTAATGAAGGGATTCGCCAAGGATATCAAGAAGGATATTTACGGAAATCGGTTGTTGACGATCCGCTATTTGATCGTATCAATACTAAGGATAATACACCAGCGATTATTTATTTTGATATCGTAACAGGTGATGAATTTAAAATCGTTGTTGCTCCAAAAGGTTTTGGTTCAGAAAATATGTCACAGATAAAGATGTTAAAACCAAGTGATGGAGTACAAGGGGTTAAAGATTTTGTTTTAAAAGTCGTTAATGATGCGGGACCAAATGCTTGTCCGCCAATGGTAATTGGTGTTGGAATAGGAGGATCATTTGATAAAGTAACGTTGCTTTCAAAGCAGGCGATGATGCGTGAAATAGGGAGTCATCATCCCGATTCACGTTATGCTGATTTAGAAACAGAACTTTTAGAAATGATAAATGCGACAGGAATTGGACCAGCTGGATATGGTGGTAAAACAACAGCTTTATCACTGAATATTGAAACTCATCCAACACATATTGCAGGGATGCCGGTTGCTGTTAGTATTTGTTGCCATGTGGCACGTCATAAGGAGGCTAGTTTATGATAAAGTTAACAACACCACTTACAGTTGAAAAAATAAAACAATTGCATGCTGGTGATGAGGTGATGCTTAGTGGTATTGTTTATACTGGTCGCGATGCGGCTCACAAGAGATTGATGAGTCTGATTGAAGAAGGAAAAGAATTGCCATTTCCACTTATGGATCAAGTCATTTTTTATGTTGGACCTACTCCGAGTAAACCAGGAAAAGTCTTTGGTAGTGGAGGACCTACAACATCAGGAAGAATGGATGCTTATGCGCCAACATTGATCAAACTTGGTTTACGTTCGATGATTGGAAAGGGTTATCGTCTTCAAAGTGTTAAAGATGCAATTGTTGAAAATAATGGTATTTATTTTGGAGCAATTGGTGGTGCTGGAGCACTAATGTCAAATTGTATCAAGAAATGTGAAATAATTGCATTTGATGATTTAGGTCCTGAAGCAATTCGGAGATTAGAAGTAAAAGATATGCCATTAGTAGTTATTATTGATAGTTATGGTAATGATCAATATATTTTAGGTAGAAATGATTATTTAAATATGAGTAAATAAGTTAGGAGTAATGTTATAATGTTTAAAAAAAGAAGAGATTATTCATATTATAGTTCATATAACAGCGGTCATAGAAGTCGTTTAAAAGTAGGACGAGTTGTAATCGTTGCAGTGATTGCTGTAGTTTTGATTGTAGGGGTAACAACTTTTTTAAATCTAAATCGAATTAAATTGTTGGTGAAAGGATATTCTTTTTCTCAAACAAGTGAAATTTTATCTTTACCAAAAGAAGATGAAGAAGAAATCATATCTCATGATAAGATGGATCATATCACTAATTGGATCAACGAGTCATCTAAAGTTACATTATATGATGAATACGAAAAGTATTTAGGAATGAATAAGAAGATGGAATATGCTGATGTAGTAGCATATGTTGATAACTTATTTGAAAGTCAGGTACCAAAGTTAAAAAGTATGGACTATACTGAAAAATTGATTTGGAATTTAATCGATGAAGGAGCTCTACAAGACGATTTTCAATATTTGATCGATCATAAATACACAGCTAGTGATCTAGCACCATATCGTAAGGTAAAGGGTTATAAACTTCAAAATTTAGAAGCTTATATGAATGCATATAGTATCTATAATAATTATAATTATGCAGTTTGTATTACTAATTATCCATTTATTATTTCAAGCAACGGGGAACCAGCAGATAAATATACAATTACTAATCCAGATAATTTATTAACATTAGTAAAGAAAGGATTTTATTTACCAGAAGATTATGAACCTGAATTAGTTGATCCAGAAATTCCAGTTGCGCCTGATTGTCAAAATTCAAAAATGACCAAAGAAACATCTGCAGCTTTAACGAAGATGTATGAGGCAGCTAAAAAAGAAGGACTCGAATTAGTCTTAAATAGTGCTTATCGTTCATATCAAACTCAAGTTGAGACAATGGCTGATTTTGTAAAACGCTACAATACCCAATATGCCAATGAATATGTTGCTCAGCCTGGAGCAAGTGAGCATCAAACAGGATTAGGAATTGATTTAACAGCCCAAAGTGTTGTTGAAGGTAAACGAATTACTTTTGGTGATACTGATGAATATAAATGGGTGATCAAAAACTGTTCTAAGTATGGATTTATCATTCGTTTTGAAGATGGAACTGATGGGATTACGGGAATTGCTCATGAACCTTGGCATTTACGATATGTTGGTGAAGATGTAGCAAAAGAAATCGTAGAAAAAGGCTGGACTTTTGAAGAATATTGTTTGTATAATAATGTTATGCCAGAAGTGAAGAAACAATAATCTAGAGAATTTCTCTAGATTATTTTAATGAGGTAAATAAATGAAAATATTGATTACAACTTTAAACTCAAAATATATTCATAAGTCGCTGGCATTACGGCTTTTATATGTAGCCACTAAAGATTATCATGATGTGGACTTTAAAGAATATACGATCAAAGAGGATCTTGAAAAAATCGTAGATGATATTATTTCTATGGAGATCCAGGTATTAGCTATCAGTGTCTATATTTGGAATGTTGATTTAATTAAAGAATTATGTGTTAAGTTGAAAAAAAGAAATAAACATTTAATTATTGTTTTAGGTGGACCTGAAGTTAGTTATGAAATAGATTATTTTTTAGATAATTTTGAAATAGATTATGTTATTAGTGGTGAAGGTGAAGTTGCTTTTAAACAATTATTAGATTGTTTAAAGAACCAGCAGGAAATTGTGATTCAAGGTGTTAGTAAAAAAGATAAACGTGATTATCGACAAACGCACCCTGTTGATCTGCAATATTTACAGACACTTGATTCCCCCTATTTATTAACACGGGATTTGGCTGATATGTCAAAAAGAGTTTTATATTTTGAAACTAGTCGTGGCTGTCCGTATCAGTGTCAGTACTGTTTATCATCATTAGAAAAAGGATTACGCTTTTTTAGTCTCGATTATTTAAAAGAGCAGTTAGATTTATTGATGGCAACTGATGTAAAAATAATTAAGCTGTTAGACCGAAGTTTCAATGCTAAAACTGAGCACGCTCTTGCGATATTGGAACATATATTTAAACATTATCGTCCAGGAATACAATTCCAGTTTGAAATCAATGGTGATGTCTTGGATCAAAGAATTATTGATTATATTAATGAGTATGCTCCAGATGGTCTACTTAGGTTTGAAATAGGGATTCAGTCAACTTATGAACCTACTAATGAAATAGTTAAAAGATATCAGAATTTTGAGCGCTTGAGTGAAGTTATCAAACAGTTGCAAACGAATGATAAAATAGATTTTCATCTAGATTTAATTGCCGGTTTACCATTAGAAAATTTAGAAAGATTTGCTAAATCATTTGATGATGTATTTAGCTTTTATCCTAAAGAATTACAGCTTGGTTTTTTGAAACTTCTTCGTGGTACTAGTTTACGAAAAGAAGCCAAAAAATATGGTTATGTATATGATGAAAATCCCCCTTATGAATTGCTTTACAGTAACGATCTATCAAAAGAGGATATTGTTAAAATCCATTTAGCAGAAGATATGTTAGAAAAATATTGGAATAGCGGTAAGATGAAGATCACAATGAATAAAGTGATGAGAAAAGCAGCTTCACCGTTTTATTTCTTTTTAGATCTGGGAAATTATTATCAGCTTCATCATTTTAAAAGAATCGGTTATCAAAATGATGAATTATTTAAATACTTAAATGAGTATTTAAAGGGAGAGTATTTAGATGAATTAATTGAAGATTATTTGCTTTTAACAAAAATCAAACCTAAAAGATGGTGGAAAACAACTCTTAATAAAGAAAAAAGTCGGATAATAATGCATAAATTAATTGAAAAATATAATTTAAATCAAGAAGATTTATTTAGATATAGTATTATTGAGGAACTTAGAGATTGTTATATAGTAGCAACATATAAAAACTATCAGCCAGTAATCAAAAAATACCCTAAGATATAATTTTTATCTTAGGGTTAAATATTGCTAGTAATAGTGTATTTTAAATGATTTTTTGTTTTGGGTAAGTTATACTGAATATGCGTGGAGGAAAAAATATGATAGAAAATATAAGAAAAAGAGACGGCCGTTTAGTACCTTTTGAAACAGATAAAATAGCCGGAGCTATTTATAAGGCTTTTGAGGCTTGTGGTGGTAAATATGAATTAAAAACTGCAATTGATATTGCAAAAATGGTGGAAAATAAGTTAGAGAAAAAGAAAAGTGCGCTGCCAACTGTTGAACTTGTTCAAGATACGGTTGAAGAAGTGCTGATTGAACAAGGATATGTTCGTGTAGCTAAGGCGTATATTTTATATCGAGCTAATCGTACGCGAGAAAGAGATATGCGATCACGATTAATGAAAACGTTTGAGGAAATAACATTTGCCGATAGTAAAGATAGCGATTTAAAAAGAGAAAATGCTAATGTAAATGCTGATGCACCAATGGGAACAATGTTAAAATATGGTACTGAGGCAGCAAAACAGTTTAATGAAATGTTTGTGTTAAATCCTAAACATGCACGAGCTCATATTAATGGTGACATTCATATTCATGATATGGATTTTTTGACTTTGACAACGACATGTTGTCAAATTGATATCGTTAAATTATTTGAAAAAGGATTTTCTACAGGACATGGAGTTTTAAGGGAACCTAATAGCATTAGTGTTTATGCAGCTCTTGCATGTATTGCAATCCAGTCAAATCAAAATGATCAACATGGCGGACAAGCTATTCCTAATTTTGATTATGGGATGGCACCAGGAGTTAAAAAGTCTTATATAAAACATTTTTATGATAATCTTGCTAAAGCCATAACTTTGCTTGCAAAATTGGATGGTGATAAAATTGTTGCTTCTGTTAAAGAACAAATACAGTTACAGCCGACTTTAGATGTTGATTTAAAATTTAAGCAAATGCTAAAAGAAATTTTAATTACAAATAATATTGATGAATCAATACTTGATGAAATCATTGATTTTACAATTTCAAGTGCTTATAAAGAAACGGATAAAGAAACCTATCAGGCAATGGAAGCGTTTATTCATAATTTGAATACGATGCACTCAAGGGCTGGAGCTCAAGTACCATTTAGTTCCATAAATTATGGTATGGATACATCAAGTGAAGGTAGAATGGTAATGCGTAATATTTTATTGGCTACAGAAGCGGGATTAGGGCATGGTGAAACACCAATCTTCCCAATTCAAATTTTTAGAGTTAAAGAAGGTATTAATTATAATGAAGGAGAGCCAAACTATGATTTGTTTAAATTAGCGTGTAAAACTTCTGCAAAACGGCTATTTCCTAATTTTTCATTTGTTGATGCTCCTTTTAATTTACAATATTATAAAGGTACGCCAGAAACAGAAATCGCTTATATGGGATGTCGAACAAGGGTTATGGGAAATGTTCATGATAAAGAGAAAGAAATTAGTTTTGGACGTGGTAATTTAAGCTTTACATCAATTAATTTGCCAAGACTGGCAATTTATTCTAATGGTGATGTTAATAAATTTTTTGATAAATTAGATGAGATGTTAGAGTTGTGTATTCAACAGCTTCTAGAACGTTTTGAAATTCAATGCCGTCGTAAAGTTAGAAACTATCCTTTTTTAATGGGGCAAGGTGTTTGGCTAGATAGTGATAAATTGAAAGCGGATGATGAAGTTCGTGAAGTTTTAAAGCATGGGACATTGACGGTAGGTTTTATCGGGCTTGCTGAAACTTTAAAATCTTTAATTGGTGTTCACCATGGTGAAAGTGAGCAAGCTCAAGTTTTAGGACTGCAGATAGTTGGACATATGTCTAAAGCAATGGAAGCGGCGACAAAGAAATATAATTTGAACTTTAGTTTGATTGCAACACCAGCCGAAGGATTGTCAGGTCGTTTTGTGAGAATGGATAGAAAACTGTTTGGAAAATTAGAAGGAATTACAGATCGAGATTACTATACTAATAGTTTTCATATTCCGGTGTATTATCCTATTAGTGCTTTTAAGAAAATAAAATTAGAAGGACCATATCATGCTTTAACTAATGGTGGACATATAAGTTATGTAGAAATGGATGGTGATCCAACTAAAAATTTAGCGGCGTTTGAAAAAATAGTTCGGGCAATGCATGATAATGGAATTGGATATGGAGCAATAAACCATCCTGTAGATCGTGATCCTGTTTGTGGCTATAATGGAATTATTGATGATATTTGTCCGTTATGTGGAAGAAGTGAAGAAGAACATCATGGTTTTGAAAGAATTCGTCGTATTACCGGTTATTTAGTTGGAACTTTGGAACGATTTAATGATGGAAAAAAAGCTGAAGAACAAGAGCGCGTTAAACACGGTATTGAATAATGAAGATTCGTTTATTTGGAACTGTTGATGATTCAATCGTTGATGGGCCAGGACTTAGATATACAATTTTTACTCAGCGTTGTTTTCATAATTGCAGCGGTTGTCATAATCCTAAAAGTCATGATATAAATGGTGGCTATTTAAAAGATATTCAAGATATTTTATCAGAAATAACTGCTAATCCACTATTGGACGGAATAACTTTATCTGGTGGAGAACCGATGTTGCAGGTAAAGCCATTAATTGAGATATGTAAAGAGGTTAAAGCAATGGGATTAAATATCGTTGTTTATAGTGGTTTTACTTATGAAGAAATACTTAAAGATGCTAAAAAGAAAGAGCTATTACAGTTATGTGATATGTTGATCGATGGTAAATTTGAACAGGATAAAAAAAGTTTAGCTTTATTGTATAGAGGTTCAGCTAATCAGCGTTTGATCAATGTACAGGAGTCATTAAAACAAGGAAAAGTGATTGAATATCAAATCATTGATAATGAAGTTAAAATATAGGGGCAATATTATTACTTTTAATAATATTGCTTTTTTATAATAAAAGAAGCCAGTTATTTGGCTTCAAAATAATTAGTTTTTAATTAATAAGTTTGCTTGTAACCAGGTTCTTTCTTCATTAGATAGATATGGTGCAACATGATCAAAAACTAGCTGTTGATAGTCGTTGATTTGTTTAATTTCATGATCTGATAATAATTTAAGATCCAAACCATCTAAATCAAAAGGAACCATCGTAATTGGCTCAAATTTTAAAAATTGTCCATATTCATTGTTAGTGACTTCAACACATAATAATTCATTTTCGTGGCGAACGCCATGACTTCCTTCAATATAAATACCTGGTTCATCAGTAGTGATCATCCCTGGTTCAAAAGCACACATTGGTGCCCAGCCAGGACGATCATGCGGTCTAAATCCGTTTGGTCCTTCATGAACGTTTAGGTAATGACCAACGCCATGACCAGTTCCACAGCGATAATCTAAATTATATTCGTAAACAATTCCTCTAGCTAAAATATCTAAATTTGGGCCTGTTGTACCAGCTACAAAATGAGCAGCTTGTAAGCGCATCATAGCTTTTAAAGCAATCGTAAAATCACGTCTTTCCTGGTCACTGATAGGTCCTAAAACAAAAGTTCTTGTCGTATCGATCGTACCGTCTAAATATTGACCACCAGAGTCAATCAATAACATTCCTTCATTTGTTACTTTTGCACATTTACCAGGCTGAGCTTTATAATGCATTAAAGCAGCATTAGCTTTATAACCACAAATAGTATCAAAGCTTAAATCACGAAAATCATTTTGAACTTTTCTAAAAGCAGTTAATTTATCACTAATTGAAATTTCATCTAATTCGATTTTTCCAACATTTGTTTTTAGCCAGTACATAAATTTTGTCATGGCAACACCATCTTTAATATGCGCATTTTTAGTAGCTTTGATCTCGGTCTCGTTTTTTATAGCTTTAAAGCGCTGGGTTGGATTAATCATATTTTTAATTTCACAATTTAAATTACTGCAGATTTGATAATTAACGATTTGCTTATCTAATAATACTTTACCAGTTAATTTTTTAACATCTTCATAAATGTCATTATATGCTTTGATATTAATGCCATCTCTTTTTAAAATAGCTGCCATTTTAATATCAACAACATTGTTTTGAACATATAATATAGCATCATCTTTATTGATAAGGGCATAAGCTAAGACAACAGGATTACATTCAACATCATTACCGCGGATATTAAATAACCAGACGATATCATCGAGGCTCGTGATAATATGATGTTGGCAATCACCCATTGCTTCACGTAGACGCTGTAGTTTTGAAGCTCTTGATTCGCCGCAATATTTTTCATCATATAAGTAAGCTGGTTCTTGTGAAATATTAGGACGATCATGCCAAACTTCATCAACTAAATCGATATCAGTAATCAATTTGTTATTTAGGTGTTCAGCTTCTTGAGCAGACATCACGCGACCATCAAATCCTACCGTTTTATCGATGTTTTGATCAAGATATTCTTTAATGGTAGGGACACCTGGCATTGCCATTTTCATTAAAATGATACCACTGCCTTCTAATTGCTGTTTAGCTTGGATAAAATAACGACCATCAGTCCATAGACGAGCTTCGTTTGAGCTGATGACTAAAGTACCTGCAGAACCAGTAAATCCTGATAAGAATTTACGGCCATTAAAGTATTCACCGACATATTCGCTTTGGTGAAAATCACTAGTGGGAACGATATAAATATCAATTCCTTTTTCTTTCATTAAATTTTGTAATTTTTTTATATTTTCTTTTATCATCTTTACAACCTCACTAGTTATACTTTATCACAAGTAGTTGGGGCTCTCAATGGATATGAAGACTTTTATTTAAATTTATTTACAAAAGTAATGATGGTAAAAGCAGGGACAAAATTATAAATCTCTTGATAAAAGAGCTAGGTATTTTTGATTAGACAAAACTAAAGAATTGTCTAATGAATTTTTTTAGTTAAAAGTTATAATAAAACATGTTAAAAATGTATATTTGCTTATTTAAAATGTAAAGATAATATTAAGAAATCTCTTGTAACCCCTGATATGACTAGGGTTACAGCAGAAATGATAAAATTTTTAAAATGATAGATTATTATCATTGCATTTTTTTTAGATAGGAGTATACTTATCTCAAGCAAAGGGGGTTGTACTGTGGATGATGTAATTCAAAGATTAGTAGAAATAGACCGTAAGTGTGTTGAGCGCGTTGAACTTGCAAAAGCAAAGAAATTAGATGCGCAAACAAACATGAATGAAAAAAGAAAAGAGATATATGAAGGTTTTGTTGCAGAGCAAAACAAAAAGATTGAGGAACATAAGACAGAATTAATGAATAAGAATCAAGAAGATGCTAAACAGCTTGATCAAGATTATAAAGATACGTTAGCAAATTTAGAGAATCTTTATAATCAAAACAAAGACAAATGGATAGATGAAATTGTTAAAAGATGTTTAAAGTAAGAAGGTGAAGGAATGGCTTTATCGTCAAATGCACTATGTGCTAAGGCAAAAGCGATGTATGGTTATCGAATCGGTGAAGAAGGTTATAGTGATTTATGCCGGAAACAAACACTTGGTGAAATGGTAACGTATTTAAAATCGCAAACAAAGTATAATGGTGTTTTACAAGATATTAATGTTAGAAATGTTCATCGCCGTCAATTAGAAGCTTCTTTAAATAAAGAGTATTTTGAACGGTGTGCTAGATTAATGAAGTATGCACCAAAAAAGAATCAAGATTTTTATAATCAGGAAGTTGTAGGAATTGAGGTTCAATTAATTGTTGATAAGGTTGTCAGTATTAAGGAAAAGGATCAGGCGAGTTTTTCCTTAGAGATACCGGATTATTTAGCGGGTAAAATGAGTTTTAATATTTATGGTTTGATCAATGTTGATAATTATAAGGATTTAGTAGTTTATTTAAGAGGTACCAGGTATTATAAAATTTTAGCTAATTTTGATTTTACTGCTCCGATTGATATCAATGCATTAGAAAGACAGTTAAAATCTTTGTATTATAATACTTATGTAGATGCTATTAAAAGTAATTTTAAGGGTAAGGAGCAAAAAGAACTATTAGATGTTTTATCAACATCGATTGAGTTAGCTAACATTACTAAAATTTATCGATTTAAAAAATATTTTAAAGAATCGAATGAAACAATCAGAAATTCATTATGTTTAGAACATTGTAGAATGTCTAAAACAATGTTAGATTCATTGATTGAAGCACGGAGTGCTAAAGAATTGTTGGAACTGCTGGCTAATTCAAAATATAAGTTATATCTTGGAGATAAGGAGTATGCTTATATTGAATACTATGTAGAGGAGATTAAGTATAATATTGCAAAACGATATATGCGCTTTTCTGGTGATGCACCACTAGTTTATTTAACTTATTCAATCTTACAAAAGGTTGAAATCGATAATTTGAAACATATTATTGAAGGGATTAGATATAAAAGAGATGCATCAAGTATTGAAGAGATGCTGATCTTTGCATAGGAGGGATTATTAATGGCTATTATAAAAACACATTTCTTTAATATTTCTTTTGAACATAAAGATTTAATGAAAGTGTTGATCAAAATGAGTGAGCATCAAGATGAAATGTTTCCACAAGATTCTAAAAAGATAGCGAATAATGTTAAAGGGGTGTCAATTATGGATGAAGTCAATCCTTATAATGAACCACTTGATAACATTTATCATATATTAAGTCGTTTAAATCTTAATAGTGATATTCAAGATAAAGAATTTAAGGAAATTAATTTGTATAATGTAAATAAATTAATTGATGATATTAATAGTCAAATTGATAATATTGTTAATATCAAAGAAGGAATCATTAAAGAAAAAGATGAAAATGATGAGGCTGTTATATTATTAAGAAATCTTGAAGAATCGAAAATAAGTGTAGATGATGTTCAAAATACAAAATATATTACTTGCCGCTTTGGGAAAATTCCTGTAGGTGAGTTTACTAAGATTCAATATTATCGAGATTATGAATTTGTTTTTAAAGAATTAAATCGCTCAAAACAATATGTATGGATCGTTTATGCGGGACTTACTAATAACATTTCAGAAATTGATAATGCATTTTCTTCAATGTCATTTGAACTTATTAATTTACCTGATTTTGCACATGGTAAAATTCATGATGCAATCAATGAATTAGTTGAAGAAGCAGCAGCAATGGAAGAATATATAAAAAGAATGGATACAAAATTAGAAGAAGTAAAAAATAAGTATCAAAAAGAATTATTAGAAGTATTTACTAGATTATATAATTTGAAACGATTATATGATAAATGTCGTTATGTTGTTGATTTTTCACAAAAAGCATCAGTTTATACTTTCAGCAGTCTTGATTTAAAAGAAGTTGAAACTAAATTTAATGATATCGACAGCATTAAAATAATTGAATTACCAGTTGATATTTATGAAAAAAGAAATATTATTGCTCCAGTTATTGTAAAGAATAATACGTTGTTTCAACCATTTGAAAATGTTTTAAGTGTTACCCTTGGAGATGTTTTCGATCCAACAGCGTTAGTTGCGATACTTACAATGATAATTAGTGCTGTATGTGTTGGAGATATTGGTGTTGGTATTTTATTGTTAGTATTAGGATTATTAGTAAATATTAAGAAAACTAATAATTTTGGTGGCATGTTAAAGCGAATCGGAGCTGCAATTTTAGTTGGCGGATTATTTTATGGAACATTGTTTTATCAAATTGAGTTATATAAACCGCTTTTCAATTTACCAATGCATATAATTCATACATTTTTATTTGGATTTGGTATTTGGATCATTACAATGATTATTTTGATAATTGCAAAAAAAGTTACACGGAAGTCAATAAGGATATAGGAGGGATATAATGGCAATTTCAAGATTAAACTTAGTCAGTATTAATTTTGATAAGTATTGTTACAATGAAGTTTTATTAAAACTTTTTAACCATGATGATTTTCATCCTGAGTTAGCCTCTAAGTTTATTGATAGTGTAACAGGGCTTAGTGTTTATAATCAAGATAATCTTTATGAAGAAATCTTGGTACGTTTAAATGATGCCTCTAACAAATATCATTTTAAACTTGAAGAAATACCAGTTGAAAGTAATCAAATAAATGTATTAGGGGTTAAAGAATATTTAGATGATTTGTTACTTGATGTTGAACGTATTGATGCGGTAAAAGTCCAACTTGATCAAATGGTGAACGAGAATCAAGAAGCAATCATTCAGTTACAGCATGTTGCGGATATTGATGTTGATTTTGATGATTTGTTTAGCTGCAAATATCTTCAAGTAAGGTTTGGTAAAATTCCAGCAAACAATGTTGCAAAATTAGATTATTATGAATCATTACCGTTTGTATTTAAACCGTTTCATAATGATAGTAAATATATTTGGTGCATGTATATTACAACACCTGGTGATGCACCAGAAGTCGATAATATCTTTTCATCACTGTATTTTGAAAGAATTCATATTCCTGCGTTTGTTCATGGTTCGCCAGAACTAGCAATCAGTGAAATTCAAGAAGAAGCAAATGTAGCTATTGAACATAGTAAGAAGCTGGAAACGCGGATTAATAAGATATTTGCAAATAATCAGGATAAATTAAATGAAATTTATACGATTGCTAAACACTTAAATGACGTATATATCATGCAAAAATACGTAGTTGTTATTGGTGATAAACTTACTGTAAATGGTTTTGTTCCAACTAAAAATACAAAGAAATTTAAAGAAGATTTTGAAAGTATTGAAGCAGTAACTGTTGATGTAAAACCAGCTAATAGCGATGTTAGGTTGTCACCGCCAACATTACTTAAAAGTAATTGGTTTTCTCGACCATTTCGAATGTTTGTCGAAATGTATGGTGTACCGAAGTATAGCGATGCGGACCCAACGTTACTAGTTTCGTTGTCGTATACTTTATTATTTGGAATCATGTTTGGTGATGTCGGGCAGGGAATCATTCTTTCCCTAGTTGGATTAATTGCTTATAAAAAGTTTGGTTTGCAATTAGGTGCAGTAGGAATTCGTTTAGGAATTTCGAGTACTTTATTCGGGATTGTTTTTGGATCGGTTTTTGGAAATGAAGAAATTTTAATTCCGATGTTTAATGCTATGTCACCAGATAACACAATGACATTATTGATAGCAGCAATCTGCTTAGGAATTATTTTAATTATTATTTCAATGTCATTTAATGTTGTTTTGAATTTGAAAAAGAAGAATATTGGTGAAGCTGTTTTAAGCCAAAATGGAGTGTGTGGATTAGTATTCTATGTTTCTATTTTAGGTTTAGTGTTGAATATATTTTTAGGATTAGGTTTTGTTAATATGATTTATGTAATTATATTAATTATTATTCCGTTATTATTTATATTCCTAAAAGAACCGCTAATTAGAAAATTTGAAGAACATGAAGCAATGTTTCCAAATGGATTTGGGGCTTTCTTTGTAGAAGGGTTCTTTGAATTGTTTGAAGTAGTTTTATCTTTTATCACTAACACAATGTCATTTTTAAGGGTTGGTGGATTTGTTTTGTCACATGCCGGGATGATGTTGGTTGTATATACTCTAGCCGAAATGGTTGGAGGCGTTGGTGAATTAGCCGTTATTATATTTGGTAACGTTTTTGTAATGTGCTTGGAAGGATTGATTGTAGGAATTCAAGTTTTACGTTTAGAGTTTTACGAAATGTTTAGCCGATATTATGAAGGAAACGGTATCCCATTTAAAACTATTAAAGAGGATTAAAAATCGAGGAGGAAATTATTATGACAGTTTTAGAATTTATTTTACCAGCATTAGTAGTTATTTTATTATCATTACCTTTAATTAAAGTATTTACAGGAAAAGTAAGTGTAAAAAGTGCAAAAATTAGATTAGCATCACATGTTGCTGGTTTTGCTGGCGCTGTATGTTTAGCTTTATATTTAGCAGCAATTACTAACGGGGTATATGCAGAAGAAGCAGCAGTTATTACAGGAACGATTGCTCAAGGTTTAGGATTTGTTGCCGCTGCTTTAGCTACAGGTTTATCTGCATTAGGAGCTGGGATTGCGGTAGCTGCTGCAGCACCTGCAGCAATTGGAGCATTCTCTGAAAATGAAAAGAACTTTGGTAAGTCATTGATTTTTGTAGCCTTAGGTGAAGGGGTTGCAATCTACGGGTTATTGATCTCAATTTTGATTATCAACAAAATCTAATCGAAAGAATGTGATTATTGTGCGATTTTATTGTATAAGTGATAATGTCGATACTCAGATTGGACTTAGGCTAGTAGGAATCGAAGGACAGGTAGTTCATAAAAGAAGAGAGTTTCTAGAACTATTGGAAACAAAATTAAAAGATGATTCAATTGGAATCATCTTGATTACTACTAATCTGATTGAACTTGCTCCTGATATTATTTCAGAAATTAAATTAAAACAACAAAAACCGTTGCTTGTAGAAATTCCTGATCGTCATGGTGAATCAAAGATTGGTGAGACTATTGATAAATATGTTTCTGAAGCAATTGGTGTGAAGTTATAGAGAGGGAATGCTATGGAAAAGAAAGAACAAGTATTTCTTTATATGAAAGAAGAGATTGAAAGGCTAGCTAATCTAGAAGAAGAAAAGATTTTGGCTGAAGCTAAAGAACTTGAAGAAGAGGCTTATAATCAAATTAAAGCTGAAGCTAAAAAAGATGCTGAGGCATTATTAGCTAAAGAACTAGTAGAGATTTCTTCTAGTGCTAGTGTCGAGGCTTCTTTATCTCAAGAGGAAAAAACTAAAAAATTAGTTGTTAAAAGAGATGAGTATGTAGCAAATATTTTTAAAGAAGCTAAAGAAAAATTAGTTGCATTTGTAGCTAGTAAGGATTATCAAAAGTATCTTATTGAGCATATCGAAAAGATTGGTAAATTATATCAAATGGAAGATTCAACTCTTGAACTTAGAGAAGAAGATATGAGATATAAAGATGAATTAGTAAAAGCTTATGGTGTGGATTTGGAAGTTGAAGTAAGCGATAAAATTAAGATAGGTGGTTTTATTATTGAAAATAAAGCTACTAATGTCGTTGTTGACGAATCATTAGACTCTGCTTTAGAAAACCAAAAAGACTGGTTTTATAAAACATCAGGATTAATGATTAAATAGACAGGGGGTTAACATATGAAAAATGATGTAATTTATTCAATTAATGGGCCCGTTGTAAAAGTAAAAGATACAGTTTCTTTTTCAATGTTAGAAATGGTATATGTAGGTAATGATTCATTAATGGGGGAAGTAATTTCTGTTTCTAAAGAATTTACTACTATTCAGGTATATGAAACTACTACTGGTCTTAAACCTGGTGAACCAGTTGTTTCAACCGGATCACCAATTTGCGCAACGTTAGGTCCTGGGATCTTAAGAAATATTTTCGATGGAATCGAACGTCCTTTAAAAGCTCTTGAAAAAGAATCTGGAGCATTTATTAGAGCAGGAAGTAATGTTGATTCTTTGGATGTAAATAAAAAATGGGATGTAACAATGACAGTTAAAGCTGGTGACCAAGTTAAAGGTGGCGATATCTACGCAACAACTCCAGAAACTGATTTAATTGTTCATAAATGTATGGTTAGCCCGTTGATTAGTGGTAAAGTTATTGAAGTGGCTAAAGATGGTCAATATACGATCAATGATGTAATTATGAAAATTGAAGATGAAAATGGAAAAATCATTGAATGTACATTATGTCAAAAATGGCCAATCAAACAAGCTCGCCCAGTAACAAAAAGATTACCGATAGGAATTCCTTTAGTAACAGGACAACGAGTTATTGATACGTTATTCCCAATTGCTAAAGGGGGTACCGCAGCTATCCCAGGTGGTTTTGGAACTGGTAAAACAATGACGCAGCATCAAATTGCAAAATGGTGTGATGCCGATATTATTGTTTATGTAGGATGTGGAGAACGTGGTAACGAGATGACACAAGTTCTTGAAGAATTTAGTGAATTGATCGACCCTAAAAGCGGTAAACCACTTACTGATAGAACAGTGCTGATTGCTAATACTTCAAACATGCCGGTAGCAGCTCGTGAAGCCAGTATTTATACAGGAATCACTTTAGCTGAGTATTATCGTGATATGGGATATCATGTTGCTATCATGGCGGATTCAACTTCACGTTGGGCTGAAGCACTTCGTGAAATTTCGGGACGTCTTGAAGAAATGCCAGCTGAAGAAGGTTTTCCAGCATATCTGCCATCACGTTTATCACAATTCTATGAACGCGCTGGTTACATGGAAACATTGAATGGAAAAGAAGGATCAGTATCGATCATTGGTGCAGTTTCACCTCAAGGGGCCGATTTTTCAGAACCAGTTACTCAAAATACTAAACGATTCGTTCGTTGTTTCTGGGCTCTTGATAAAGCATTAGCTTATGCTCGTCACTATTTTGCAATCAACTGGACGCAAAGTTATAGTGATTATGTTTATGATCTAGAAAAATGGTATAGTAAAAATGTTGGTCCAAAATTTGTAAGTGATCGTCAGGAAATTGCTTATATCTTAGCTGAAGAAGCGAAGTTAAATGAAATTGTTCAATTGATGGGACCAGATGTGTTACCAGAAGATCAAAAATTAATTATTGAAGTTGCTAAGGTAGTTAGAGTAGGATATCTACAACAAAATGCTTTCCATAAAGATGATACTTATGTTCCAATGGAAAAACAATTGAAAATGATGGAAGTAATTTTATACTTAAATAAGCGTTGTAAAGAAGCTGTTAGTCAAGGTAAGGTTGTCAGACGAATCGTCGATACAGGTATCTTTGATCAAGTTATTAAGATGAAATATGATATTCCTAATGATAATATCGATAAATTAGATACTTACTATCAGGATATTGATGAAGCAATTAAATCAGTAGCGTAGGAGGAAAATGATTATGTCACTACAATATGTAGGATTAAATGAAATTAATGGACCATTAGTTGTTTTAGACCACGTTAAAGGTGCTTCATACGATGAGATGGTTGAAATACAATTAAAAGATGGAACAACTCGAGCTGGTCGAATTGTTCAAATTAAAGGTGAAAAAGTTGTTATTCAAGTATTTGAAGGAACGAACGGCTTATCACTTGAAAATACTAAAACAAAATTATTAGGTAAACCAATGGAGTTACCAGTTTCAAAAGAAATTTTAGGACGAATTTTTTCTGGAGCTGGTCGTCCAATCGATGGTTTAGGTGAAGTTTATGCTGAAGCTGAGATGGATATTAATGGATTACCATTAAATCCCGTATCACGTGTTTATCCACGTAACTATATCAATACAGGAATATCTTCAATCGATTGTTTAGCCACTTTGATTCGTGGTCAAAAATTACCGATTTTCTCAGTGTCTGGGTTACCTCATGATCGTTTAGCAGTTCAAATCGTTAAACAGGCAAAAATTGCTGATGAATCTGGAAAAGGATTTGCTGTTGTTTTTGCGGCTATGGGGGTTACTAATGATGTTGCTGAATACTTTAAACGCAGTTTTAAAGAAGCTGGAGTTATGGAAAGAGTAGTAATGTTCTTGAATCTATCAAATGATCCAATTATCGAACGTATCTTAACGCCACGTTGTGCTTTAACTGCTGCTGAATATTTAGCGTTTAAACAGGATATGCATGTACTAGTAATTTATAGTGATGTTACTTCTTATTGTGAAGCTTTACGTGAATTCTCTTCTAGTAAAGGTGAAATTCCAGGACGTAAAGGATATCCAGGATATTTATATTCCGATTTGGCTTCATTATATGAAAGAGCAGGAATCATTAAAGATGCTAAAGGATCAGTAACTCAAATTCCGATCTTAACAATGCCGAATAATGATATTACTCACCCTGTTCCCGATTTAACAGGTTATATTACTGAAGGACAGATTACCTTGGATGTTGATCTAAATTCAGCAGGTATTTATCCTCCAGTTGGAGTTTTACCATCACTTAGTCGTTTGATGAAAGATGGTATTGGTGAAGGGTATACCCGATCTGATCATCAAGATATCGCAAACCAGTTATTTGCGTGCTATGCCCATGTTCAGGATGTACGTTCTTTGACATCGGTTATTGGTGAAGATGAATTATCAGACATAGATAAAAAATACATTAGTTTTGGTCGTTTATTTGAAGAATATTTTATTAATCAAGGATTTAATGCTAACCGTAGTATTGAAGAGACATTGGATCTAGGTTGGGATTTAGTATCCGTTCTACCTCGTGAGGCATTAGATCGTTTGGATAATGCGTTGTTAGATCAATACTATAATCATGAAAAAGCATTAGAACGTTTTAATATTAAAGAAAAGAAGATTATTAAAGAATTACAAGAAGCAGGTGATTAGTTATGGCTTTGAAAGTAGTTCCGACTAAGGGTAATTTAATTGCAATGAAAAAATCATTGCAGCTTGCAAACTTAGGATATAATCTAATGGATAAAAAACGTAATGTTTTAATTAAGGAAATGATGACTTTATTGGATGATGTTAAAATTATTCGTGATCAAATTACTTCATCATATCAAGAAGCTTATGATGCTTTGCAGGAAGCTAATATTTCAATGGGATTAATTACGGATATTGTCAATAGTACACCAGAAGATTATGGGATTTCGATTGCATATCGTAGTGTTATGGGGGTAGAAATTCCTAAGATTTCATATGATAAACAGCCTTTAAAGATGGCTTATGATATTGAACGTTCTAATTCAAAGGTAGATTATGCATATAATTGCTTCTACAATGTAAAACAATTAACTGTTTTATTAGCTGAAGTAGAAAATAGTGTTTATCGTTTGGCGAATACTATTCGTAAAACCCAAAAACGTGCTAATGCTTTAAAGAATATTTCAATTCCACGTTTTGAATCAACAATTAAAGTTATTACAGAAGCATTAGAAGAAAAAGATCGAGAAGAATTTACACGTCAAAAAGTTATTAAGGAAATGAAAAAATAAGAATATATCAATTTAAGTTATAAATAAAAGATGGTTTGATTAATAATAATTAAACCATCTTTTATTTTTGATAATACTATTATTGAAATTAAATTATTAAGAAAGATTTTATTTTTGAATAAATTTTATGTTTTCATTCGTTAGTGAATATGTTAAATCTGTAGGTAATTTAGAACGAATATGGGTTAATTTATCATTTTCGATTTTCCCATTCCATGTTGCTACAACGACAATTTTATTAGCTAGTTCTTTTAAAAATGCTAACATATCAATATTAGAATCTTTTGCATAAAGAATTCTCTTATTATCTAATAATAATACGTCTTTATCGTATGTTTTTAGAAAATCATTCATCACTTTGACTAAATCAGTAGAATTGTCTTTAAAAATATTATCTAAATTTAAAATAGGAGTGCCGCTTTCTTTACTATATTCGTGAATAAGTTTTGATTTGCCACTACCAGGGGTACCAATAATTAAGATTAATTTATTATTGGTGTTTTTTGCTGCTTCGATTTCTTTAAGTAGTTGATCCATGTTATTTACCTCCTTTTTATTAAAATGAATCGTATATTCATATTTTAACATTGTTGGTAATTATTTAATAGTAATATTATAAGATATTTCCTGGGGAATAATGTTTAATTGGGTAAAATTATTGTGAATTTTAAATTATTTTGATTAATGACTAATAAATTATAATATAAGTGTACTAGCTATTGTAATACAGTTAATGAGATGTTATAATAAAACTGTACTAGTTAGGATAATACAGATAGGAGTGGATATCATGAAAAAATTATATTATTGATCATGGTTTTAGCGATGGTTGTGCCAATACCGGTTCAAGCCGTTAATAAAACAACAAGTATTGATGCTTATAGTCAGGGCGATGAAATTAAAGGTGATTGCTTAGCTAAAGAGGTTGATCTAGGCGATAACTTAAAGGGAACTTTAGCTGTTAATAATGAAGGATTAAAGTTTATTGATAATGATGATTTTGTGATTAATATCAATCAGCCGGTCAAACTTTTTGAGGTAATTGATGATATTGATAATGATGGTATAAAAGATATTGCAGTATATGTAAAGGCTAATAGTGGATATACTAATTTTAGAATAATAAGTTCTAAGAATTCTAAAATTCTTTATGAAAAATCATTAACTCACAAAACAATTGATACAAATAATAATTTAGTTACAGAAAATTCAATAATCAGAGAGATATTATACAGCCAAAATATTGTTTATTTGATCTACGATCATCATTTACTAGCAATCGATGTTAATAAAAAGAAAGTTATTTTTGATCATGAAGAATCTGATAATATTTGGCAAATGGCAATAGTTGAAGAACAAATTATTTTTACTACCCAGCAGGGACAATTGGTTAGTCTTGATAAGATAAATGGAAGTGAAAATTATCGGCAGTCATTAACTACACCAATTGAAGCGAAGAATAAATTATATAATAAAACTCAAGAAGTAAATTTAAATTTATGGGATCTTTTATATGTAGATGACAAATTGTATGTTAGTAGTGAAGAAGATAAAATTTATCAAATAAATAGTAATGATGGTAATGTTATCAAAGAGTTAGAATTGGGGATAGTGGATCAAGATGAACTTAGTAAACGATTAACAGAACAAACAACATATAATTATAATGACGGAGAATTAAGTGTTTTTTCAACGGGAGTTTTTTCTAAAGCGTTTAATGGTTATAAAATGAAAATGCTCAAAGATAATTTGATGCTTGTTGAAGCATATTTAGGTGATCATAACTATTATTCGCTTGAAGAGTTTGGAGATTTGAATAAGGGAATAGAACCAGCATTATTGTTGATCGATACAGAAAATTTAGAAATTAAAACTAAGATCAAGCTAGAACAGTATAATTTAGCTAGTTCCAATGCACTTTTAACAACTTATCAAGGTCAAGAGGTTTTAGTAATTCCAAGCAGTATTAATAAAGGAGTATTAAGAATTTCTATTTACTCAGCTGATAGTGGTAAGTTGATTGGACAAAATGATTTAAAAAATTTAGGTGTTGGTTTAGAAAATGTAAAAGTAAGAATCAATAAGTACGAAAATAATTATTTACTGCAGATCAATGATGGTGGTAGTTATATTTTATATGATGATTTAAAAACGATTGGATCATTAGGAAGTTCAAAAATCGTTAATAAAATTATTGATTTAAATGATGGAATATTGGTTTCTAATAATCAAAATGGCAAAATTGATGAGATATGTAAATTAGGATTAAATGGTAAAGATGATATTTTGATGCAGGTAAGAGTACCATCAAATTATTTAAATAATGGTTTTGAAGGGATCACTTATGATCAAGACAGTAATCAAGTATTAACATTAGTTAATGAAATAAATAATCAAGGAGAAATTATTGCTAGTCATGTATTAATAATTAATGTAAATGATGGTAATATTATTGCTGATAAAAAAGTATTATTGGAAAAAGGAATCGATGAAAATAATAAATATTTTGAAAATTATTTAATTGGTAGTGAAATCAAGTATTTTAGTGATTTAAATAATGATGGCAAAAAGGAAATATTAGTAGATGATAAGATAATTGATGGAAATACTTTTGCTTATAAATCACAATATGAACAGATAGTAGAGGATAATGGTACGATTATTGATGTAGGTGATTTGAATAATGATGGAATCAGTGATCTTGTAAGTGTTGGTGAAACAGAAATGCGTGTTTATTATTCAAGTAAGAATGGTTTTGAGATAAGTTATCAAAAAACTAATATTGTAAAAAAATACGATAAGAATTTGTTGAATAATCAACAGGTTAAAGTTATTGATGATCTAGATCATAATGGTGCTGATCTATTTGTGATAAATGCTCGTAATAGTAATGATTGTCAATATTATCAGGTAATCAATCCCAAAGATTTATCGGTTAGATTTAATCTAATGGAAGAAGGGGTGTATGACTGGGGTGAGTCATTTATGATAACACAGATGGATTTTAATCAAGATGGTATCGATGATTTGATTTTTAATATGCCAGAGGGTAATCAAAGAATATTAAGTGGTAAAGATGGTAGTGTAATTAAAGAAATAGCTAGAGATGATTATGATGGTGGAAGTAGTTCACCAACTGCTTTAGAAGAAGTTATACCAATTAATTTTATTGATGATGGTAGTAAAGTTTATCAATTAGAAGATTTGAATAATGATGGAATTAAAGAATTTGGTTATAGCTGTTATGACTATAGTTATGATAATATTAAATTTAAAATTCTAGATGGAAAAAATTTAGAAGAGTTAAAAACATGTAGTTTGGATAACACTGATCTTTATGATTCTACGATTATTCCTGTTCGGGGACAAAATAAGATAATAATTAAAGATAGTAATCATAATCAAATTTATGATTATAAAGATGAAGTATTAGTTGCCGGTTGCCAAATCGACGTAAAGAGTGCAAGTTCTTTAGCAGATGGTCGGATTTTGATTGAGGGTAATGATAGACAGTTATATGCATTTAATGATCAATGTGATTTTAAATTAGTTGATTTTGAAGAAAAGTATCATAGTGGTAATATTACGATTAAATATCAAAGTGAAAAATCAGGTATAATTAGTGTTTATGATCAAGGGGTATTGATTGCAACTAGCACTAAACCAGAAGTTGATCTAAAGTTATTGGAAGGAAAACATCGGTTAGTTTTTTCTTATGATGATGGTCAAGGTAAGATTATACATATAACGAAACAAATAGAGGTAAATAAATCTTCTTTTATTAAATATTTAATTATTTTATTTTCAGTAGTTATTATTTTAATGGGAGCGTTACTTGTAGTATATCCAAAATATCGTTTAGAAAAGAAGGCAGGTGCTAAATATGCAAAAAATAATTAAAGTTGAGCATATGAATAAATATTTTAATTCATTTAAGGCTATTGATGATTTGTCTTTTGAATTAGATGGTGGAAAGATTTATGGAATAATTGGACCTAATGGTGCTGGTAAATCAACGACAATGTCATTATTGATGGGACTTATTTTTCCTAGCAGCGGTAGTGGTTCAATAAAGGGTCATCCGCTAGGTTCTAATGAGGCAAAAAAACTGATGGGGTATTCACCAGAGTTTCCTAATTTTTATAGTGATATGAGTTGTTTAGAATATTTAGTATATATGGGACAATTATCAAACTTAGATTATGATACGGCACTTAACAGAGCTTTAGAGCTATTGGAGGAATTTGATTTAATGGATTATAAGTTGAAAAAAGTAGCAAAGTTTTCGACAGGAATGAAAAAAAAGGTAGGATTGATCCAGGCGATGATTCATGATCCAGAAGTTTTATTATTAGATGAACCAACAGCTAATCTTGATCCGACAAGCCGCAGTGAAATCATTCAAAGTTTAAAAAAATTAGTAGCTCAGCGTAAAATGACAGTATTGATAAGTTCTCACGTTTTAAGCGAGTTAGAGATGATAATTGATCATGTTGTCATGATCAATAAAGGACATGTTGTGTTAAATCAGCCTATTGATATTGTCCAGCAGGAATTTAATCAAGAAAAAATATTAGTATCGACAAAGAAAAACGAGCTATTAAAAAAATATTTAGACATTAATAATTATAATTATAGTTTGGAAAAAGGTGTTTTTAGAATAGCTGCCAAGGATAAAAAAGCATGTAAACAAAGTATCATTAAATTTATTTATGAAAATGAAATAGAATTAAATTTATTTAAAGAAGAGATGATAACTTTGGAAAAATTATATCAACAGGTTATGGAGGATAAAGAAAATGAAAGTACTATTGTCTAAAACATTTATAAAAATGTTTAAAGTGCTTCCTGTTACTATTATTGGTTTAATTAGTGGTGGATTGGGTTTTTTATTCGCATATATTTATAATAATTTATCTAAAAGCGTTTTAACCTATGATCGTTTTTCTAGTAATATATTAACTGTTTATAGTTTGATAGCTTTTATGTTGATTATTGGAATAATGATTTGGGTGATTAGTGCTAATAGTTCTTCAGGGTTATTTGCAAATGAAATTCATGAAGGAACAATGCGATTATTATTATCTAAAGAAATTACAAGATTTCAGTTAGTGACAGGAAAAATTTTAGGAATGCTTTTGGGAAGTGTTGTATATCTTGTTATGAGTTTTGCAGTATTTATATTGTTCTTTTGTTTATTTAGCGGGGTGGAAAAAGATATCTTATTATTGGTTATAAAGGGAACGAGTTTATTTATTGTTTATGGTGTTTTAGTAATCTTTATAATTGGTGGACTAGGAACGTTTTTATCAACGATATTTAAAAAGAAAGTACCGGCTATTTTAATTATGGTGGCATTAAGTGGTTTGATTTTTGGAATTATCCCAATTATTAGGGTGATTCTAATACAATTGGGTTACTATAATCAGTTTCATTTATATTTGATTGACCTAAATTATCATTTTGGACTAATCTTTAATAATTTTTTGCGATTGATGGAAGATTTAACATTGTCACAAAGTATAGATGGAATATTTACGGTATTTACTAATTTGTATATACCTAAAGCTATTGATATTGATGTGACACTTATTAATGGTAGTTATTATGATATTAATAATACATTAAATAGTTTAGTTATAATAATTAGTTATATTGGAGCAGCGATTATTTTATATGGTTTATCATTTAAAACGATGTTAAAAAAAGATATTTAAGTTAATTGAGTCGTGTCTAACATGACTCTTTTTCTTGTTGTTATAGTGAAATATTGTTTTAAATGAAAAAATAATTTTATTTTTTAAATAAAAAAGTATCATATTGTCGCCAATAATGGTATAGTATAAAAGGTAATTATTATGTATATGCTGCTTTGATTATAGATTAAGCATGGTTTTTAGGGGGATGACATATGAGTAAAATATGTAAAGTAAAAGATATATTAATTGGTGAGGGTATTCCAAAAATCTGTGTACCAGTTATAAGTGATAATCATCAATCTATTATTACAGATCTAATTAGATTAAAAGATCTTGAAATTGATTTAATTGAATTAAGAATTGATTATTTTAAAGAATTATCTAATCGCCAAAAATTAATAGAATTATTTAAAATGATTGGTTCGTTAGAAATGAAGCAGGCTCTTATTTTAACGTATCGAAGTGCTAAAGAAGGTGGTTTAGGTGAATTAAGTCATGAAGAATATATTGATCTTTATGCTTTAGCTTTGGAAAGTGGTGCTTTTGATATTTATGATGTTGAGTTATCAAGCGGAACTAATGCGATTATTACTTTAAATAATATGATTCATGAGGCAAATCGAAAGGTTATTATGTCTAGTCATGATTTTACTAGAACACCCAGCTTAGATACGATGTTGGAAAAAACTAAGCAGATGGATTCGTTAGAAGCTGATATAATCAAATTAGCGGTTATGCCAGAAGATTATAAAGATGTTTTATTACTTTTGGAAATGACATTACGTGCTAATGAAATTTATGATAAACCAATTGTTACAATGTCTATGTCTAAACTAGGGATAGCAACAAGATTTTTAGGTGAACAGTTTGGTTCAGCGATTACTTTTGGTAAAGATCGTGATTCTTCTGCATCAGGGCAGATCGATATTCGCTCTTTAAGTGCAGTGTTGAAAATCGTTCATGAAAATAATTAAAGTTTTTAAGCACCTTTAAGGTGCTTTTTGATTGATTATTTTTCACCTTTTTTTTGATTTGTCATAATATATATTAGGTGATCGTATGTTAATAAATCAAAATGAGATAGTAAAATTGGTTAAGTGGGTATATCCAAAATTATTTGATTATAAAGATATTGTCTTAAGTGATATTGATATCAAAATTGATAATTATATTCATCTTAGAGCTAATTTGAATTATTATAATATTGAAACAAAAGTAAAAGCGATTGCAAGGATAAGAGTTGAAAATGAAATTATTATAGATTTTGATGGTGTGATTAAGTATGGATTTATTAATCTTGATTTAAACAAGGTTTTAAAAGAAATGGTAAAAGATTTATCATATTTAACAGTGCATGAAGAAAGTATTATTATTCAAAATGATTATATTAAAGATATTAAATTAAAAGATGAGTATTTATGTATAGAACTAAAATAATCTAATGATTATTCTAGTTCTATTTTAATGTGATAAATTTTTCCCCATAAATAAATTTGATAAAAATATGCCAGTAATTGAGGACCAGTCATTAATTGACCAAACCATGGGTATTTAAAAGATTTACCACCAGAATTGATTAAATCGATTAATTTTTTATAATCAAACAATTTAAGTAAGATATTGTCTTTATCTTTTAACGACTCTTTTAATAAATTTACAATTAAATCACGATAAAATGGAGAATGAGTTTTAGGATAAGGATTCTTTTTACGATCATAAATATCATTTGGTAAAAAATCTTTGAAAGCATCACGTAGCAAACCTTTTTCAATGTTATTATGATACATATAGTGCCATGGAACATTATATAGATAAGAAACAATATCTTTGTTTGCAAATGGGACTCTAAGTTCAATGGAACTACGCATTGTTTGACTATCTGAACGTGTTAATAATGTTTGCATAAACCATTCCATATTCAAATAAATCATTTTTCTTTTATTTTCATCTTCAAAAGTATTATCGTGATAATCTATTTCATTTAAAGTTTGATGATATTTATCTAAAACATAGTCTTTAATATTTAAAGCTTTTATTTCATCAGAGAAAAGTTCCATCCGTTTATCTAGTTCACGCATCCAAGGAAAACCTTCAATGCTTGTTAGCTCTTCACGATAAAACCAAGGATAGCCACCAAATATTTCGTCAGCACATTCACCTGAAAGAACAACTTTATGATGTCGAGAAATTTCTTTTGAAAAGAGTAAAAAACTCGAATCAATATCAGCCATTCCTGGAGCATCACGAGCAATTAATGATTCTTTTAAAGCCATGACTAATTGTTTTTGCGATAAAGTTACAGTTGTATGATTAGTATGATAAAGCAAACGCATTTCATTGATATAATGATCATCTCTTGTAGTTTGATATTCATAGGGCTGAAAATATTTTTCTTGATCTTGATAATCAACACTGTATGTTGATAATTTAGAAATGTACTGGCTAGCGACACCAGTAATAATGCTCGAATCTAGACCGCCTGAAAGCATACAAGAAACAGGAACATCGCTTAATAACTGCTGCTGAATACTGTGATTTACAAGACAGCGAATATCATAAACTGTTTCTTCATAATTACGATTATGGTTATAACGTTCTAAGGCCCAATAACGATTGATTTCTTTGAAACCGTTATAGACATTCATATAATGGGCGGGACGTAAACTGTAGATATCTTTATAAATTGTTCTTCCAGGAGAAACGCTAGGGCCTAATCCCAACAGTTCTTTTATGCCGGTTTTATCGACAACACATTGTTGCAAATACATCAAGATACATTTTATTTCGCTACTAAAAATAAATAGATCATTTTTTTGATAATAAAAAAGTGGTTTTACTCCTAATTGATCTCGTGCAACAAATAATTTTCCTTGATAGGAAATAACGAAAGAAAAGATTCCATTAAATAAATTAAGGCATCGCGTTCCATAAGCTACAAAGCTGGCTACAACAACTTCAGTATCACTCTGACTAGTAAAATGAAAGCCTTCATTGATCAATTGCTCTTTAATTTCATTCATATTATAAATTTCACCATTATAAACAATGGTATATTCAATTTTATTATGAGTATATTTAAAAGGTTGTTTACCACCGTTTATATCAATAATTGATAAACGACAATGTCCTAGTATAACGTGTTTGTCATTGCAAACATTGTAATCATCAGGACCACGATACTTTAATAAAGAAAGCATCTTATTAAAAGTTGGAACCTGATTTGATAAATCAATATTATGATTGTACATACATAAAAAACCACACATCTTAATCACCCCGTATATTATATGAGATGTTTTTTTTAATATGCCATTATTGGAATACAGAATTTAAAAGATATCGAAAGTGTTAAATGCTGTTGATTAGTTAAGTTTGCAAAATAAGTTCGTTTGTTGAGTTAGGAAAATAAAAAGATGATGAGTTTTGACTCATCATCTACTTAACTTTTTTATCACTTACTAGTTCTTTTAATGAAGTAGCAAGACCGGCAACTCCTTGAATTTCACTTGGAATAATAATTTTTGTAGCTGCACCTTTTGATAATTCTTCTAAAGCCTTAAATCCTTGTAAAGTTACATAAGCATTATCAGGATTAGCCTGATTGATATATTCGATACCTTTAGCTTGAGCTTCGTATACTAATCTTAATGCTTCGGCTTCACCTTCAGCTTTAGCAATTGCTGCTTCTTTTTCAGCGGTTGCTCTTAAGATCATAGATTCTTTATCACCTTCAGCATTTAAGATAGCTGCTGTTTTTTTACCTTCAGCTTGTAAAATAGCTTCACGTCTTTCACGTTCTGCTCGCATCTGTTTTTCCATTGCTTCTTGAATATCGCGAGGTGGAATGATGTTTTTAACTTCAACACGATGCACCTTAATTCCCCAAGGATCAGTTGCTTCATCAAGAATACTACGCATTCTAGAATTGATGATATCTCTTGATGTAAGGGTTTCATCTAATTCAAGATCACCAATAATATTTCTTAAAGTTGTTGCAGTCAAATTTTCGATGGCATTGATTGGACGATCAACACCATAAGTAAATAATCTAGGATCAGTTATTTGATAATAAACAACTGTATCGATTTGCATTGTAACATTGTCTTTAGTAATTACTGGTTGAGGTGCAAAATCAACAACCTGCTCTTTTAAAGAAACACGATTAGCTACATGATCAAAAATTGGAATTAAAATATGCAATCCAACATTACAAGTACGATTATATGCACCGATCCTTTCAACTACATACGCTTTTGATTGTGGGACGATTCTAATTGTTGAAGCAATGATAAAAATTGCAATCAAAGCAAGAAAAATCCATAAAATAATAGTAATAATACCATTCATTTTTTTAACCTCTCTATTCCTCTATTTTTTTGACAACTAAGTGAGCTCCTTCAACTGCAAGAATCTCACAATAATCACCTTCATTAATTGTTGTATTGTCAATACTTGATGCTAACCATAGCATTGACATTACTTTAACTTCACCTTTAGTATCAGCTGTAATTGTTTTAGTTATTAAACCATGTTTACCAATTACTCGATCAAAATTGGTTCTTTCAATATTGCCACGCATATATTTTTTAGCAATCGGTCTAACAACAACTGCAGTGATTATGGCAATAATAATAAATGCTGCAATTTGAATTGACCGATTTATTCCTAATAAACATAGAATCAGAGCAATAATGCCACCAGCAGCAAACCAAACACTAACCAAGTCAACCGTAATTACTTCAATAACGATTGCGGCAATTATAATACCTAACCATATTGGTATCATTTTAATTTTCCCCCCTAATTTAAAGATTTACTAGTAAAATTTGATGAATCACATCAAATCTAGCAACATATTTAAAACATTTATTATTACTTAAATCTAATTTATATTCTTTTGATAGTTCGTTGATAAAATTTTTATTTGATATTCGACCATAACTTTTTCCTATTGAAATACGATGTAGTTGATCTTCGGGATAAATTTCTTCGTTCAATTCCTGTTTGCCAACAGGTTTAATTCCTAAAATATTATTTTTGCGATCTAAACCTAACAAAACATAATTGACATCTACAAAATGATGACATGCAGCTTTGTTTAAAGTTAGGTTTGTACTATATATAGTAACTATTTTTTTTGCAATATCATTAGTTGACCACTCGAATTCCATCTTTAATCATCCTTTCTGTTATGAAGTGACCTTTGTCAAGTGAAAATTACACATTCATAATAAAATTATTTAATTTTATCATCAATGGCATACAAAAGCCCCAAAATACTAGATTTATCGACAGTTAACCACTCTGTTATACGGAGATTGGCTACTCCAAGGTTAATGGTTCGTCAAATAAGTTCTAACTATCTATAAACGTGAATCATCTATAATTTATGATATTCCAGATCGCGACTTCTTTTATATCTTATTTATGCCACAAAGAAAGGACCGTAGATAACTAAACCTGCTTCTCCTTTTTTGAGGCTTTTCTATGCCATTGATTTTGTGTTCTTTTTTTCTCGATTTTTGTCCTCCATTTCTTATTTTTTCTTTAAATTTTCATAATTGTATAGAAAACATCTTTTTACATCTTCTATATTCTTCCTGTTTCCATTCCCCATATAAATCCTGCTAGTTCCCTTGCCACTGCCATAATAGCTACATTATATGGTTTCCCTCTTAATACCATCCTTCTAAATCTTTTTTGTAATCTTTCTACTGCCTTATCTGCATATGCTATGATTTCATCCTCCTGTCCTTTTTGTCTTTTTTTCAACGCTTTTGATTTCTTTCCAACTGTTCCTCTTACTAATGCCTGTGTACATTCTACCAGTGTCTTTCTAACCATCGCATTCCCCATCTTGGTGATTGGTGTATTGCTGTATTTCTCCGCGCTCGAATTCTCTCCTGGAAGCATTCCCAGATTCGCCATAAATGCCTTTGCTGTTGGAAATCGCTGAAAATCACTCACTGTGACATGTATCTTCATTGCTGATAATGTATCTATTCCTTTGAAACAGGAAATTTTAGAAACCGGTTCCTTATATTCCTCTTCTTTTGAAAACTCTTC
>NZ_KK365998.1:0-32307 GCF_000686665.1 Thomasclavelia saccharogumia DSM 17460
TACAAAAATGTGATATAACGAATACAGCGATAAGGAAAAGAATAGAAATATTAAATTCAATGGGATAAAATAATTTAGTGATAAATTAGAATTTATGGAGGTTAAGATGAAAATAGTTGATGGTAAGAAATATATAGAACAGGTACGAAATCTCATTATTGAATATGTACAATGGCTTGATCGAGATCTTTCTTTTCAAGAAATAGATGAAGAACTTGCTGATCCGGCTAAAAAATATACAGCTCCAGAAGGAGAATTTTTAGTAGTGATCGAAGATAGTGAAGTCTTAGGAATGGTTGCTTATCATCGACTTTCTAATATACGCTGTGAAATGAAACGTCTCTATGTAAAGCCGAAATATCGTGGTATGAACTTGGGAGAAACTCTCATTACAGAAATTATTTTACATGCCAAAAAGGCAGGTTATAAAGAAATGGTATTAGATACGATCACCCCATTGAAATCTGTAATATATTTATATCAAAAACTAGGTTTTAAAGAGTGTAAGCCTTATTATCATAATCCTATGACTGATGTTTTATATTTTAGTAAAAAGTTGTAAATTATAATTTGTAAAGGAAAAATAAATAGATGGTAATATAAAGAATGGTATTATTGGATAAAACCTGGCTAAACATTGTTCAAGATGGATATGAAGTACGTTACATTATTTTAAGGGTAAGTAAAAATAAAACGAGCAATAAATCGTTCAAAATTAGATAAGGAAACAAACATAGAATTAGTGAAAATAATGTGAGAGCAGTTTAATAATTTAGGAGTTTATGAAGTAAATGCTATAGATATAACAGAATTATCAATGAGTGATGTAGTTTTTTAGTGAAAGAAAAAATCAGAAGTAAAATATTTATGTTATAAAATTGATTTATTTTTATATAAAGATAAGAAATTTATAGCTTAAAAACGAAATTAATAAATGAGATTTTTAAGGAAGTGAAACAATAATGTGTATTGAATGTTATATTGATGAAAATAGAATAACACCGCTGTTAAACCCGATAGAATGTTTACAAAATCATACGCAATATATTTGTGGGACATGTGGACGGTGTATCTGTATTGAACGTGATTCTAAACGGGGACTGCAAAGATGGAATTTTCCTTTCAAGTCATTAGAAATTGCAAAAATGTATTTGCGTACTGCTGATTACAGTATGAAAAAATCTTGTGGTATTTATGAAATAGAAAGTGAAAACGGTAGACATTCCTATAAAATTTTTGTAAGTGATAAGGATTTACAGTTATACTTAAAAAAGAATAAAGGTAAATTTTGTAAGCGTATGAAACCTATTTTCATTGTTGCTAAATATAAGGAATACGCAAATACCCAAATACGAAAATTGACTTTTGATGAAATACAGAAATATATGTCAGAATGATAGATTCCCGTTTGTGGAGGAAATGTGAAAATGGAAAATAGTAATGAAATAAATCCAATCAGCAAAAAGCAGGATATCTGTTCTTTGTTACAAAGACTAAACTGCCAATATAAAATTTATAATGTAAATTCTGATAAAGAATATGAATATTTAAAAGAAAATGATATTTGTATTACTATACCTAATTCAAATTGTAAATATTCAATGTATATTGATTTAGAAGATGGTGGAGAATTTACTTTATCCTATTATAAGTGGCATACACATTATCTTGGTGAAAAATGGGATTATAATAGATTATGTGCTGATTTAACAGATATTTTAAGAAATAATAAATGTGTAATAGTTATAAATAGTAACAAAAGATGGCTATATAGTGGGTTATCAGAAACAAAAATTAATAAAAGTTATAATTATGATAATGAGATTAAAAAGTTACCAGGAGAATTTCAAAAGGAAATAAAGCAATTAAAAGGTAATGTAGAATTCTTTTATTGGGATGTCAAAGATAATATAGTAATAGACATTTAGGAACAAATATTAGTTTATCGTGATATAAATTGTCAAAATATTTAAATATCTGTTCGTTATAAAGCAGGATATAAATATAAGATGTACTAAAATAAATGTTATTAGCTGCAAAGAAATAAATCATGGCTGTGAAAAATATTCTTGTTTAAGATACAAAAAGATCAACTTTCTTAGTTGATCTTTTTAGGTTAGATTAAATTTTTAATCAATAATTTTAATTGAGTTGATTACTGGCTGGTTTTGAGCTTCTACTGTACCATTATCATCTGTTACAGGTACGCTGGTAGCAATTTGATCAACAACATCCATTCCTTCATATACATATCCAAAAACAGCATATTGTCCATCTAATGAAGAAGCAGTTTGATGAACGATAAAGAATTGTGAACTGGCACTATCATAATCTTGAGAACGCGCCATTGAAATAGCACCACGAGTGTGTTTTAAAATATTATCAACATTATTAGCACTAAATTCACCTTTGATCGTTTCATCAGAGCCACCTGTACCATCACCGTTAGGATCACCACCCTGAATCATAAAACCATCAATGATACGATGGAAAGTTAAGCCGTCATAAAATCCTTCTTTAGCAAGTTTAACAAAGTTTGTAACTGTAATTGGGGCTTCATCAGCATTAAGTTCAACTTTAATTACACCATAATCTTTAACATCGATTTCAGCATGATGATTACCACTTAGTAAATCATCTGTTGTACTATTTTCAGAACTGCTATCAGTATCTTTGCTGCCACCACATCCTGCTAAGGTTAAAGCAAGAAGCATAACCATACCAATTTTAAATAATTTTTTCATACTATCTCCTTTTCATTTTCTTTTTTATTATACAAAATATTACTATTAATTGTCTATACAAAAGTTTAGATAAATATTGTCCACATAAAAATAATCAAAACTGTCATGGTTAATTTATGCATAAATATGATAGAATTAATGACAATGAAAAGAGGGTATTTATGAGACAAAAAAGAATTGTTTTAATAAATGATGTTACAGGGTACAGTCGCTGTTCTGTTGCTGTGCAGCTGCCAATTATTTCTGCTATGGCAATCGAATGTGTATTTGTACCAACTGCTATTTTATCGATCAATACTTATCATCCTGGATATTTTTTTGATGATTACACAGATAAAATGAATGATTATATTACAACATATAAAAATATGGAACTTGAATTTGATGGTATTGTAACTGGTTTTTTAGGTTCGGCAAAACAGATCGATATCGTTATTGATTTTATCAAATATTTTAAACATCAAAATACGTTTGTTTTAGTTGATCCTGTTATGGGAGATCATGGCAAATTATATCCTACATATAATACTAAAATGCAAGAAAAAATGCGTGAGTTAATACCTTATGCATCGATAATGACACCTAATTTAACGGAACTATGTGCTCTTTTAAATCTTGAATATCCTGATAAGATACCAGATTTCGATGAACTGTTTAAAATGTGTAAGCAGTTATCTAGCCAGGGACCTAAAATGATCGTAGTTACGGGAATTGGTATTGGTGATGAGATAATTAATTTTATCTATGAAGATGGTAAGGATTATCAAATTATCAAGGTAAAAAGAATCGGCGCAGATCGTAGTGGTACCGGTGATGTTATTAGCGGGGTAATTGCAGGAAAATATTTGTTGTGTCATGATTTTTATCAAAGTGTCAAGGAAGCAGTTGGTTTTGCTTCTAAATGCATTGATTATAGCCAGAAAATTGGTGCTCATAATCATTTAGGTTTATGTTTTGAACCGTTTTTAAAAGAGTTATAGGAGGGAAAATAAATGGTTATTTTATATACACTATATAATAATAGTTATATTGATATTAAGGAATTAGATGATTTAAAAGGTGTTACCTGTTATGTAAATAGTACTAATCGCTGTAGTTGTGCGTGTACTTTTTGTTTAAGAAATACTAAAGAAATGCTGGCATCTAATTCATTGTGGTTAGAGCAGGAACCAACCGTGGAAATGATCATAGATGAGTTTAAGAAATATGATTTAAATGATTTTAAAGAAGTTGTTTTTTGCGGGTTTGGAGAACCCTTGATGCGCCATGATGATTTAATGAAAGTAGCTAAATATTTAAAGGAAACAAGAAAAGATCTGCAAATTAGAATTAATACTAATGGTTTATCTTCAATTGTTTTAAAAAGAGATATTACTCCTGATTTTAAGGGACTGATCGATACTGTTTCAATTAGTCTAAATGCTCCAAGTAAAGAAGAATACTATCAGTTGACAAGATCAAAATATGGTATTGATTCATTTGATTATATGCTGGATTTTACTTTAAAGACGAAGCAATATGTTGAAAATGTTGTATTGACAGTAGTTGATATTATTGGTGATGAAAAAATCGCTAAGTGTCAAAAGATTGCTGATGATCTCGGGGTGTCATTAAGAGTACGGCCTTTTGAAGAATAGAAAATTGTGTATCTAAAAATGTTATGATATAATTTTATCAGTGAGGTAAATTATAATGATGCAATTAAGTCGAGAAGAAAGAATGTTAAAAGTGGAAAGTATGACTAATATTCGTGATCTAGGCGGGTATGAAACTCAGGCTGGTTATTATACTAAAAGTCATAAGTTTGTTCGTTCAACTAATCCAGGTAAATTGAGTGATGAAGAAAAGGAATATTTATATGAATATGGAATCAGGGTTCAAATCGATCTACGAAGTAATTTCGAATTAGAACAGCAGCCTAGTACATTAAAAGATTATCAAGATATTAAGTATTATCATATTAATTTGATGAAGGTCAAAGATTTAAATGTTCTACCTAAAGAGATAGCTAATTATCATGACTTGGCAGGGTTTTATATCTTTATGCTGGAAGCTAACAAAGAGCAGTTTAAAGAAGTATTTGAAATATTTTATGATAATCCCTATGATACGATCATGTTTAATTGTTCGGCTGGTAAGGATAGAACGGGTATTGTTGCAGCTTTGTTATTAGATCTAGCGGGATGTCATGAATATGATATCGTTAAGGATTATTCAGAGTCTTATGAAAATAATTTAAAGCTGATACCAGAATTGGAAAAATTAGTGGATGTTGAAAATCGGGTTTATTTAGAATCGGAGCCACGAATGATGATGAAATTTCTTGATTATTTAAGAGACAATTATGGTAGTGCTAAGGAATATTTGATCAGTTGTGGTATGGAAGAGGAAAAAATTATAGAAATAATAGAAAATTTTGTAATTTAAAGAAGTAAATCTCTTATTTGATTTGTATAAGATAATAGGAGGTTTTTTTATGAAAAGAACTAATACTTTAACATTTAAGCAAAAGCAGGATGCGGTTGAAAATTTATTTAAGCAATATCATCGAGCTAAATTAAAATTATATTGTTTAGAAAATGTAAACTATTATCCCCAGGTAAGTGCGGGAATTATTAAAGAGACAAAGAAGCGTTATAAAAAATCGATAGCAGAGCGTCTAAACAGCAGGATCGAAGATAAAGATGAATTAAAGAGCTTAATATCTTCTTTTGAAATAATTATCAAAGCGTTGAGTCCCGATAGTCAGATAATTATTACCAATGAATTTGTAGATCAAAAAGAAGATGACTGGTGGGTTGATTTTTATAGTCGGGCTACTTACTATCGCTTGAAGACTAGGGCTTTAGAAGAAGTTTTATTTTATGTAAATATTATTTGAAGCATTATTTTTCTTGAAATGGCATAAATTTAAGATATAATTAAAGAGAATTTGTAGAAGGAGAAAGAAATAATGCTTGAAAGATTTTTTAAATTAAAAAAGAAGGGAACTACTGTTAAAACAGAAGTGATTGCAGGAATTACAACTTTTTTAGCAATGGCTTATATCTTAGCGGTAAATCCGAACATGTTGCAAGAAACAGGATTATCTTATGATGGAGTTTTCTTAGCAACAGCTTTATCTTCAGGAATTGCAACATTGATCATGGGTCTACTTGCAAATTATCCTGTTGCTTTAGCTCCAGGAATGGGAGTTAATGCTTTGTTTACATATACATTAGTTTTTGGAATGGGATATAGTCCAGAAGCAGCATTAGCTGCAGTAGTAGTATCAGGAATAATTTTCTTAGTTATTTCAGTAACAGGTATTCGTAAGGCAATCATTAATGCTATTCCTCAGCAATTAAAATTAGCAATCGGGGCAGGAATTGGTTTCTTTATTGCTTTTCTTGGTTTTAAAAATGCGGGAATTATTGTTAGTGATGCATCTACGTTTGTAGCATTAGGAGATTTGAGAGATCCAGTTGTTTTACTTGCAATATTTGGAATTTTAGTAACAATTATTTTAATGGCTAGAAAAGTTCCAGCAGCAGTATTTTATGGATTGATCATTACCGCTGTTGTGGGTGTTATTTTAGGATTATGCGGGGTAGCAGGAATGCCGGAAGTACCTTCAGCTATTATATCATTCGATTTAGATACTAGTGGATTTGGAATCTTTATGAATGGTTTTGGAGAATTATTCTCACATCCAGATTGTATCGTAGCACTATTTTCATTATTATTTGTTGATTTCTTTGATACTGCAGGAACATTGATTTCAGTAGCTAATAAAACTAATTTAGTAGATAAAAATGGTGAACTTGCAAATATTGAACAAGCTCTTATTGCCGATTCAACAGGTACAGTAATTGGTGGGATTTTAGGAACATCTACTGTAACTTCATTTGTTGAATCAACTGCTGGTGTTGAAGCAGGTGGTAGAACAGGCTTAACTGCTTGTACTACAGCTATCCTTTTCTTCTTATCAATATTTTTTGCTCCAGTTTTAAGTGTAGTAACTAATGCAGTTACTGCTCCAGCGTTGATTGCTGTAGGAATTTCTATGGCAACACAATTAGGAGGAATTGAATGGGATGATATTGTTTTTGCAGCAGCAGGATTTATTACTGTAATTATGATGGTTTTAACATATTCAATTTCTGATGGGATCGCTTTTGGTTTTATTGTTTATGGTCTTACTAGTGCTATTGCTGGTAGAGCAAAAGATATTAAGCCAATTGTTTGGATTTTGATTCTTGTCTTTATTGCATACTTTGCTTTGATTTAGATTTTTAAAAGTGAATATTAAAAATTGAATTACTATATTATTATTAAAATGCCATGTCTTATCTAGATATGGCATTTTAAAATGATGATCGTTAAATCAAATAGATGACATATGTCACTATTAATACACGGTTAAAATATAGTATGATGTACTTGTAATCACACATGGGAGATGGGGAGAAATGATAAAATGAAAAGAATTTTGTTTGTTATTTGTTTATTTGCATGCTGCCTAATTTCTAATAATAATCATGTATTTGCTATGGAACAAGTCTATACTGAGGATGAAGTATTAAATATAGCATTTAGAGGAAATGTACCTGAAATTATGGAATTTGAAACAACAGATGATTTAAATAGTAGTGTAGTTATTTTTGATTCTAGATACGATTCAATTTCTAAAGCTATTTTTACACCAAGAGCAGTTCCATCAAATTATGATTATTATAGAACGTATAATTGTACTGTAGTGTGTAAAGGAACTGGTGCAGCAGCTATGTCAGCATTAAATGCACATATAAACTTTTATATTAATGTATTTTTTAAAGACATATCATGTGTAGGATATGAAAATCCTGTTGTTGTAAGTATAAATAATTATTCTGGTGCAACTGGATATTCAAATCCTAAAGTTACTGTGACATCACAAACATCTTCACGAATTACATTTAAAGGATCTTGTATTTTAACCGCTGGACAAACTTTTAATATGACAGGTACAAGTACACTTAATATACTTTGATAGAATATGGCGAAAAAAAATATTAGATTTCAAGATCCTAAAAGAACTAAAGAAATTCAAGAAGATATGAGAGACTATGGACGTGCTTTAGCAGGTCGTGGTTTAGTTATTGGTGGTTTTATTATTATTGTAATACTTTTAAGTTATTTTTTTGGTATTAAGTAAGACATGAGTATGTAGAATATTTTCTGTGTGTGGTTAAAATATATTGATAAGAAAAAGTAGGCTCAGGCCTACTTTTAATTATGCAAAAAGATCCAAAAATTTAAATATAGGGCAAATAATAACCAGGCTAGATATGGAAGCAGTAGATATGCTGCAAGGGGTCTTAGTTTATAGAACATGCGAATTAAGATAACTACAGAAATATTTAAACATAATAAATCAGCTAATGCTAGAAGAAAGTTTTGATAGTTGAAAAAGATAATTGGCCAGATAAAATTTAAAGCTAACTGGAAATAATATAGAATTAAAGCAGATTCTTTATGCTTTTCATTACTACGATGAATTAGATAACTTGATAAACCAATCAATACATATAAAATTGTCCAAATGATTGGAAAAATAAAACCAGGCGGTGCTATTTTAGGTCGATTGATTTTTATATAGAGATCCATAGCATTCATTGTAAAAAAGGCACTTAAAGCACCAATTCCTAAAGATATTGCTACATTAAGAATTATATATTTGTATTTTTTCAATTTAATCACCATAATCATTATTAACAATTTATAAAAAAATATTAAGAAGTGATAAAGATTGATAAAATATTTTCTATTTTAGAAAAAAATACTTCTATATAAAAATGCTTTCATGTATAATTAGATTGTGAGGTATCTAGATGAAATTAATATCATGGAATGTAAATGGAATTAGAGCTTGTATAACTAAAGGTTTTTATGATGTTTTAAAAGAAAGTCAGGCTGATATATTTTGTGTTCAGGAAACAAAAATGCAGGAAGGACAAATTGAATTAGAGAAGCATGGCTATTTTACTTATATGAATAGTGCTAAGAAGAAAGGGTATAGTGGCACTTTAGTATTTTCAAAAATTGAACCATTGAGTTATTGTTATGGAATCAATATTGAAGAACATGATCAAGAAGGTCGGGTCATCACTTTGGAATATGATAATTTTTATTTGGTTAATTGTTATACTCCAAATAGTCAAAATGAGCTTAAGCGTTTGGATTATCGAATGTTATGGGAAGATGCTTTTTTAGCTTATTTAAAAGAGCTTGAAAAGAAGAAACCGGTTATTTTATGTGGTGATCTTAATGTTGCTCATTGTGAAATTGATTTAAAAAATCCTAAAACTAATCGTAAAAATGCTGGTTTTAGTGATGAAGAGAGAGCAAAAATGACACAATTATTAGAAAATGGTTTTGTTGATACTTTTAGATATTTATATCCTGATTTAGAAGGTATTTATTCATGGTGGTCATATCGTTTTAATGCGCGTAAAAATAATGCTGGATGGCGAATTGATTATTTTATCGTATCTGATTGTTTAAAAGATAAAATCAAAGATGCGTATATTTATACGGACATTATGGGAAGTGATCATTGTCCTGTGGGGTTAGAAATTGATTTATAGAAGATAAGCAAAGGAGATTTTGGTATGACACCGATAGTATTAATATCGTTATATACATTACTAGGGGTAATAATAGTTTTCTTTGGTTGTGTAGCTTATAATAAATTAAAAAACAAGTAGTAAGTACTTGTTTTTATATTGAAATAACACCTAAAGTTGAAAGAATTGAACTAATTAAAATAATCATTAAACCAGGAACGACAATATATTTCATACAGAATATATATGCTTTTTTACGTTTAAATTTAGAGCTATATTCTACTTCATCAATAACTGTTTTAAATCCAGTTACTTTAATAATCAATAAACAAGTGCATATAGCTGAAATTGGCATCATAATAGAATTAGTCATAAAATCAAAGAAATCAAGAATGCTTAAACCAAGTGGAGCAATAAAATCTAAAACTCCAAAGCCTAACGAACAGGGAATCCCTAAAATACAGATAATTATTAAAGTAATAATACAGCATTTTTTTCTTGAATAATTAAACTGATCTTGGATTACTGATACACAGCATTCCATCAATGAAATTGCTGAAGTTAAAGCTGCAAATAAAACTAACAAAAAGAAAATGATACCAACAATATTGCCTAAAGCCATACTGTTAAAGACTTTTGGTAAAGTAATAAACATTAACGAAGCCCCAGCATTTAGTGTATCTGGGTTACCACCAGAAAAAGCAAATACTGCAGGAATGATCATTAAACCAGCTAAAAAAGCAATCAATGTATCCATAACTTCAACTTGTGTAATTGAATGTTCCATATCGATTTCCTTTTTCATATATGAGCCATAAGTAAATAAAATTCCCATTCCTATTGAAAGTGAATAAAACATTTGTCCCATTGCAGCTACTATAGTCATGATTGAAAATCTAGAAAAATCAGGAATTAAATAGTATTTAGCTCCTTCAAGAGCTCCTGGTGTCAATAATGCATATCCAGCAATAAAAATAGCCATAACTATTAAAGTAGGCATTAAAATTTTACTGCATTTTTCTACTCCTTTTTCTACCCCTAACATTACTACTACAAAAACCAGGATAGCAAATATTAATAACCAGAATACTGGTTGTATTGATGAAGCGGTAAAACTGGCAAAATATGTATCATTTATTAAACTGGCAGAGTTGTTAGTAAGATATTCAAATAAGTATTTGCATACCCATCCGCCAACGACACAATAATATGGAACGATCAGCATCGGGATAATGGCATTTAACCAGCCCCCAAATTGTAATTTTTTAGCTCCCAGCTGCTTATAAGCAGCAATGGGACTTTTTTTAGTTTTTCTACCTAAAGCAGTTTCACTAATTAAAAGTGCAAAACCAAAAGTAATTGCAAGGATAAAATAAGTAAATAGAAAGGTGCCTCCACCATATTTAGCTGCTAAATATGGAAAGCGCCAAATATTTCCTAGACCAACAGCAGATCCTGCCACTGCCATTACATAACCTAGCTGCCCAGAAAATGTACTACGTTTATTTTTTGTTTCCATTTCATTCTCCTATAATATTTTTGCATTTTTTATTATAATAAATCATTAATATAAAAGTCAATCAAAGTTGTAGAACAAATAGATAGTTTTCTAATATTTAATAACTCTTAGAAAACTATTTGAATTCTTAAAAATAGTTTACACCAATAATAGCAATTCCCAGAACCGTTAAAACTATTCCGGTAGCTCGATTTAAAGTAATTGGTGAAGCTTTATTGGCAAATCGAGCGGCAATCAAAGCCCATAATAGTGTTGATAAAACACAAAAAAGCAGAGCACTAATATCAATAAGACCACCGATAGCAAAGTGACTAATTGCCCCAGTAAGAGCTGTAAAGGTCATGATAAAGACACTTGTTCCCACAGCAGTTTTTAATTCATATCCTAAAACACTAGTGAGAATCAACAGCATCATCATACCACCACCAGCTCCAACAAAGCCACAAATAAAACCAACTAAAATTCCACATAGAATAGACTGACGAATCCTTTTTTGTTTATTTATACTAATCATTGATTCTTTTGTAGTCATAACAGGTTTAACAATAAATTTGATACCTAAGATCAAAGTCATAAAAACTGAAAAGCTCCCCATTGTACTGCTGGGAAGAAAACTTGAGATCCAGCTGCCAATCATTGTAAAGCATAAGACAGTAATCATCATTACGATTCCGTTTTTAATATCAATATTTTTATTTTTACCATAAGTATAAGCACTAACAGCACTAGCGAGAACATCGCTGGCAAGAGCAATTCCAACTGCCTGGTAAGCTGGAATGTTTAAAAAAGTTATTAACATGGGACTAATCACTGCAGCAGCACTCATACCAGCAAATCCGGTTCCTAGTCCGGCTCCAATTCCAGCGAGAAAACAGATAATAAATTTATATAACATGTATTAGTCCTCCTTTAATTTTTGTTGGGCATTTCTTTGGATTTTAGAAAATGCATTAATAATTAACAATTTTTCATCTTTTGAGAAATCTTTAAGAATCGTTTCAAAAAAATTTTTTTGTGCCTGTTGACCAGCTTTGATAATTTCATCGGCACTATTTAATAACTTTAAATGTACAGTTTTTTTATTATTTGGTAAATATACGGGTTTGAGATAATTATTTTTAGTTAGGGACTTGATTGAAGTAGAAACATGGGATTTTGTTAGTTTACGATGTTTGATGATATCTTTTGCACTATCATATTGAGGATTGTTAGCAAGAAATAGAAGAATATCTAGTTCCATTCTGGTTAGGTTATATTGTTTACATACAGGTTCTAATGAAACTGTATATAGTTTTTTTATTGTTGTAATCGTATCTAAGAAATCAATGATCATAATACCTCCAAATAGTTCTATTTAGAACTAAAAAGATTTTAACAATGAAGATAATATTTGTCAAGATAAAAGGATATTCAGTTACTGAATATCCTTAGAATAAACAACAAGTCCATCTTTAATAGTTTTTAAAATATTGATTTTTAAAATTTCATCTATAGCTACTTTGCAGGGATTCTTATCTAAAATAATTAAATCAGCAATTTTACCCTCAGCAATAGAACCTTTGACTTTTTCTTCAAAATATTGATAAGCTGCATTTATTGTAATTCCTTTTAAAGCATTGTATCTTGAGATTTGTTCATTTTTACCTAAAATAATTCCTGATTTAGTTTCTCGCTTACAAGCACACCAGACACTTTCAAGCATATTAGGGGGAATTACTGGACTATCTTGATGAAAAGTATATGGAAGTTCTTGTTTTAAAGCACTGTGAATACAAGAAATCTGGTGAGCTCGCGAACCAAGATTTTTTAAATGAATATCACCCCAATGATAAAGATGATTGACAAAAAAACTAGGAATCATGTTAATCGTTTTTAATTGTGGTAGTTGATCAGGGCGTAAAGTCTGACAATGAATCATGACGGGGCGAGTATTAGTAGGTCTATTTTTAAAAGCATCTAAAAGCTGTTTAGTGGCCCTATCACCATTACAATGGGTTATTAATTGAACATTGTTTTGTAAAATATAATCTACATATTTAATAACATCTTCATCTTGATAAATAGGATAACCGCAGTAATCCCCACTGTCTAAATAAGGCTGACTTAGCCAGGCTGTTTTTCCCTGAGGGGAACCATCGAGGAAAAGTTTATAACCACCTAATTTAAAATGATTTTGATATTGATGATATAAAGTATTTTCTTGATACAACTGCTGATGATCTTTAATATCAACATAACCAACAACATCTAAAAATAACTTCTTTTCTTTTGCTAATGAAGCTAATAAAGAAAATTCTTCTTCTTTCATATAACCTTCCTGAACAGTCGTTACACCATAACTGGCATAAATTTTTAAGGCTTCGAGGCATTGTTCTTTTAAATTTGTATTTGTTTCGTCACTTTTTGAAGCAATCATGAGATAAGCCTGTTCTTCAAGATAACCATTTAATTGCTGGTTTTCATCACGACCATATTTTCCCCCAGCAGGATCACTAATACTATTATCTATTTTAAATAACTTCATGGCTTTTGTATTTATAACTCCCATGTGTCCAGATACATGAGAAATCATTACTGGATAAGCTATTTGATCAAGATCTTTAGCTAAGGGATGACGGCATTCTTTTAAAGAATTATGATCGTAACCAAACCCTACTAATAATTTATTTTTTTCTGGATTAGTTATCTTGATATATTGATTAAAACGAGAAATTATTTCTTTAATACTGGTACTATTATTTAAATCAACTAAGTTTAATGTTTTAGCCAAAGATACAAGATGGCTATGACTATCAATGAAAGAGGGCATTAGACAATTATTGTTTAAATCAATTAATTTTGTATCATTAGGAATAACTTGTTTTAAAGTGGCAAGATCACCACATTTTTTTATGATTCCATCTTCAATATAGATAGCCTCGTAACTGCTGTTTTCCATCGTTAAAATATCGCCATTATAATATAATGTTCTCATTTTTTGACCTCCTAAATATATTATAGACGCACATCTTTGATTTTATGAAAACTATAGTTAGGATTCTATTTAGATATTTTGACTTTCTACTAAAACGCAATTTAGGTAATAATTGATTTTTGTTTCTTTGATCATTGAAATCAGTTCATCATTATAAGTTCCTGGCTGCAGCCAGATATGCTCAATTTTTAATTTTTGACATTCTTTAACATAATCAATACCAAATTTTGGACTAACGACAAATACAGCAACATCTATCTTGTGTTTGACAGCTGATAAATCAGGATAAGTGGGGGTTCCTTCAATATTTTTATAAACAGGGGAAATTCCATAGACATTCTTACCAAGATCTTTTAAACATTGAAATATTTTATAGCCATATTTTTCTTGGTTGTCTGTAGCGCCAATAACAGCAAAATTTTTATGATCTCTTAATACATCTACAGCATTCATTTTTCTAACTCCTTATTAAGATAATAAAATTGGTTTTATTTGATCAAGGGCCTCTATTTTACTGAGCTCATTGATCATTTTGATCATTCCTGGTCCCATTGAAATTGGATAAGTAGTAATCAATCCATCATAAGTAATTACATTTTTAAATGGTAAGATCAGCATTTCTGCTAATGCTGGAGCAGGAATAATTTCTCCAATGTTGGAATAAAGGCCTTTTATTTTATAACTAACATTATTTTTTGGACAAACTATCGTACAATCTTGACGATGTTCAACAATAATAAATTGGTCAATGATGCCAAATTTAAAATTATCAAGAATTTTTAATTCTTCATCATTAAAATTAAAAGGATTATCTTTGATAAAGTCATTAATGATACTACGATGTTTTTTAAATAAAGCATCACGAATCTTAGTTAATTTTTCAGATGGCAAGCCTTTTTTTTGATAGATTTTCTTTAGATTTGTTACACGTAATTTTTTATTGGCATATTCCAATAAACCTAGATATATTTTGAAAAATGTTTTGACATCATCTTCACACATGCGAGCATTGCTTTGAATTACAGGGGGATAAGCAGCGTCATCATTTTCAAAATAATCTGTTAAATCTAAAATTGAATGGCCGTATAAAACAGCGCAGGGATAATTGAAATAAGCTTCAGTGAATAAATCACAAAGTTCATCAAGATCAATATCTTTTTGGTAAAAAGTTTCCTCTAACCATTCACAAAATGACTCTGGATCACAAACGGTATTAACACAATTTCGAAAATTAGTAATAATAAATTCACTTTCATAAGTCATTAGATTTGCAGTCAAAAAGTTCGTAAAATCTATATAACTTTGATGATCATACTTGTCACTAGCGATGAGGCGAAGGGTATTTTTAGAAAATATTTTATATTCAAGGATCGGATATTCTTCTTGAAGATCAAGAATTTCATCACCGATATTTTCTCCAAGATAGTCGTAATTTTGGATTATATCATCATTAATATCAATAATGTGGTTAAGAGTTTTAGCTGTAATTAGATAGTCATATAGTTCATCGTAGTTTTTATCAGGATAATATTTTAACAGTATTTCAATAAAAGTATCGATATTCATGATACCGTAAGCCATGATCATACCTTTAATTATTTCATCTAATTCACTTTTTCTTTTTATTTTTTGTAAATCAAGTGTTTTTATGGCTTCAAGAATATATTCTCTTAATTCTTCAGGAATATAAAGCATATCATCGATAGTATTAAAGTTAGGAAGCAGGAGCATTTTTGTATATAATTCACGACTTATATTGTCATAGCTAGCTTTAATTTGATTGTTTTGTAAAGCTTTTTTTAAAAATATTGCTTCTTTATAAGTTAAGATATCTTGAATGTTTTTGATATTACTATAAGTTTTGATGATTTCATCAAACATTTTATTACGGGTGATTTTTTTATATTCTTTAGGTTCTGTTACAATGTTGCAATAACAGTTGTAAATAAATTCTTTGCGGACAATAGTTCCAAGTTCTTTAAGTTTCATTTGTGTTTCTCCGATTTATAAATATGATATTTTTATTTTTTACGTTTAGATTTATGACGAATCTTTTTTCTTGCTTGTTTTTTTACATGTTGTTTTGTTGAATGGTGATCTTTTTTAAAAAAAGAATTATGAAATGTATCTATTTTATTTTGATATAGATCATGAGTTTTATTATCTTTAGTTAAAGTATAATATAATGTTAAAGTACGAAATAATGATAATGTATCAAAATCACATTCGATTTCTGAATCGATATATTTATCTATTAATTCCTTAGCAAGATCGAGTTTATTTTGATGAATCAAACTAGATAGATAAGATTCAAGACAAGTATAATTAGAGCTGTCTTCTTCAAGCCAGTTATTATACCATTTATAAGCTTGATCATCTTCTTTTAAAAACACTAAACATTCACCATAGGCAGCTTTGAAACGATCTAATTCATGATCGTTACAAGTAAATGAAGTTAATATTTCATTTAAAAATTCCTTTTGCTGTAAAATATCATGATTGTTGCATAGAGCTGTTAAAAAATCATCAAACCAGCTTTTTATTGAATCTTCATAATCAAGCAGGATTTCTAACCATTCAAAAGTAACTTTGAGTTGATTACTTTGCTTAATAGCTGTTTTTATTTCATGCCATGCTGATGTCCACAGTTTAAGACATTGATCAAAGTTATCATTGTGAAAATAGTCATATCCTTGGTAAATGAGTTCAGTTGTAGTAATTGTATTTGTTTTTGAGAGTTTAGCTAAGTCATTAGCATAAGAAGTTTCGTTAAATGTAGTTTGATACATGATCATATTTCGAATATGTTTTTCTAAAACCTTGCCAATTAAATGTTTAGCTTCCTGCTTACTGCATCCTTCTCGTTGAAGCCTTACATATGTTTCATTGGTGCATTGAGGTTTTTTCATTTTGATTTGATTTTCAACTACATTTTGGATTTCGGTTGTTAGAATTTTATTAGACATACGTTTCTCCTTTATAATAGATATTTTAACATGTAAATAGTAAAAATTATAGAGAAGATGTTTTAATATTAGATAATATTTAGTAAAATTTAGATAGTATTAAATACAAAGTTAAGTTTTAAAAAATATTAGCGGAAATAAAAAGGGAGTTTGAATTATGGGATTAAAAATTATCTATGGTGATGTTACTTTGATGGCAACTGATGCGATCGTTAATGCAGCAAATTCTGGTTTGAAGATGGGTGGCGGTGTTTGTGGCGCTATTTTTAAACGGGCTGGGGCTGCTAAATTACAAGCAGAATGTAATTTGAAAAAATATTGTCCCCCAGGGCAGGCGGTGATTACTAATGGTTATGATTTAAAGGCTAAATATATTATTCATGCAGTTGGTCCTGTTTACCAGGATGGCAAACATCATGAAGCAGAAGTGTTAGCTAGTAGTTATGAAAACGCGTTACTTTTAGCTAAGAAGTATAATTGTCATTCAATTGCTCTTCCTTTGATTTCATCGGGAATTTATGGCTACCCATATCAGGAAGCTTTAGATATTGCCAAAGATACGATCAAGCAGTTTTTAGCTGTTAACGAAATGGATGTCTATTTAGTGTTATTTAAATAAAAAGCTGTTGAACAGTTTAGTCTGTTTTAACAGCTTTTAATAATTTTTGATACAATTCAAGGTCTTCTTTAAAAGTATCAATAGAACTTTGCCAAAAAGCTTTATCTTTCAAATCAATATCAACACTTAAACAAACATCTTCTAATGACATTTTACCAGTTAAAGATAATAACTTTTCATAAGTATTACTAAATGCTGGACCCTCTTTTTGATATCTTGCATATAACCCCTTAGCTAGTAAAAGTCCAAAAGCATAGGGAAAATTATAAAAAGAGCAATCAGCATAATAGTAATGCGGTTTCCAAGTCCACATATATGGATGAAGATAATTATGATCTAGACCATCACCATAAGCATCAATTTGTGATTGAATCATTAATTCTTTGATTTCAGCGACGGCTAGAGCACCATTTTCTCTCTTTTCAAAAAAGCGGCTTTCAAATAAAAATCTTGAATAAATATCAACGATTACTTGAGTAGCACCAGATAATTCATCTTCTAATAAAACTAGTTTAGTTTTATCATCAGCATCTTTTAAAGCAGCTTTGGTTACGATCGTTTCGCAAAAAGTAGATGCTGTTTCAGCAATTGGCATTGGGTATGCACTATTTAAAATCGATTCATCATTTAAACATTCACCATGAAAACCATGTCCTAATTCATGAGCCATCGTAATTGCATCAGCAAAGTTATCACCATAGTTTAAAAGAAAGCGGCTTTCTTTGATGCTATGCAAATTACAACAAAAAGCGCCACCTACTTTACCGCTATGAGGGTAAACATCGATCCAGTTATTGTTGATTGCCTGGAAAGCAAAATCACCTAGATGACAAGAAAAAGTATTGAATTGTTTAATGATGAATTCACAGCTTGTTTCATAGGGATAGCTGGTATTATCTTCAACTACAGGTGCATATAGATCGTACCATGGTAGACCGTTTTGATAGCCTAAGTGGTTTGCTTTGATTTTTAAATAATCTCTAAAAAGAGGAAGATTTTCATTTATTGTTTCAAGTAAAACATCTAGCGTTTCTTTAGACATTCGGGCATTGATCAACGTCCGTTCTAATTCATTTTTATAACCCCGCAGCTTAGTCGTGTATAAAACTTCACCTTTGATTCCGTTTAAACAAGCAGCGATAGCTTGTTCTTTATCTTGATAGCTGTTGATTTCTGCTTCATAAGCTTTTTTCCTAGTTTCTTTATCTTTGCTGTAAGCCATATTTAAAACTTCAGTTAAAGGGTATTTTTGATCATCAATATTTACTTCAATTGAAGAAATAAGCTGGTCTTTTAATTTACTAAAAGCACTGCTTCCAGTGTTTTGCATATGGGCAATGATGCTTTCGCTTTTTTTATCTAAAGTATATTTTTGGTTTTGTTGGATTTCTTTTAGAATAAATAGATGTTCTTTGATCAGTTTAGAATCAAGGGTATCTAAAGCAAAAGAAGCGATCCATTGTTGATTTAAAGTATCGTCTTCGACAAATGATGCTAGTAGATCGTCTAATTGATCACTATATTTTAAGGCGTCTTTATTAGTTGTATCAACTGATAAAGTAAGACTGATGAAATTAGCTAATTTTTCAATCATTTCATTGATCGTTATAGTGTCTTTTAGATAATTTTCTAGGGCTTTAATATCATGATGATTACGGTAAGTATTGATTTGATCTTGAATCGTAATAATTTTATTAAAATCATTAATAAAATTTGGATCATTAAATGATGTATATAATTTACTTAAATCCCATTCTTTCATTAATTAATCACCTCGAAGTTATTATACCAGTTTTTAAGTAAAGTATTGTAAAAAGATGATCAAGTTTTGCTTGTAAGATAGCTAAATAATGCATCTTTGATCGGAGTTTCTAATTTATATGTAAACTGGATGGCCGAATTTTTATTGTCAGGGAGTTTTACATTGATAGGTCTATCTATCGCGTGTAATCGTCCCATATAATAAAATTCTTTGGAAGTAGTATCATTTTTGTTCTTTCTTACAAATAAATGTATTTGAATATGGTTATTATCTTCATCATAAATTCTTTGGATTTCATCAGAATCTATGCTTCGATTTGGTTTAGAAAAACAAATCAGGGTGCTGTTATCAATAAATCGATGTAAATATTTACCACCATGAATGGCATCATGATCATGATTGATGAAAACTGGCATCGTGTTAGTTCGCTGATCATATTTGTAGCCGCCAATATTAAGAGGTACAGCATTTACTTCCCAGTTTAATAAACGACAGACATCTTCATAAGTGTATTTTTGATATAGGCATAAATCAGTATTTTTATATCGATCATTGTAATATCGTTGATAACGGCTGATACCAAAATCAATTACTTCAAGCAATTGATTTTTAAAATCTTTGTCTTTTAATAAATTTTTTAATTGCGGATGAACATTTAAATCATCATCAATAAAAATTGCGTCTTGAAAAGTAGCTTTAGCTCCACCGGTTGCAAATTCTTGTTTTAACTGGTTGATAATAGGCAGATAATTTACTTCTTTAAATTCAATATTATAATCATGGCACAGCTGTTTTTTTAATAGTGTGATGATATTGTTTTTATTTTCGATACAGAGCTTAACAGCTAATAGTTCATGAATTCGTTTACCAGCTGCTAGTTTGTTGGAAATATATTCAAGATATTTTTCTTGCAGTCTTGTAAATTTGATCGGATATTCTTTTTCGTATTTACTTAGAAATTTATGATAGGATCCAAGACTTTTGTTTTGAAAGATTCTTAAGGGGTCGATTGAATCATATTTATCAAAATCTGATAAATTAGGAATTCTTCCTAATTTATCCTTTAACTGCTGATAACTGTCTTTGATTATTTTTAGATCATTAAATTTAGCTTGATCGATAGCTTCATAAATTTTCTTTTTAGAAATTAAATCAAAGTCAATCGTTGAAGCCCCAGGCAATAATAAACTACCTTCACTTACAAATCTCCTTAGACTATCTTTGTCATAAGTATAATTGCCGCTTAAAGCAATCGGAATCAAAAAATTCTTTTCATAATTACCAATAAAATCAATAACGACAACATAATCTTTAGAAGCATTTTTACGTAAGCCGCGGCCTAGCTGCTGGACAAAGATAATTGCTGATTGGGTAGGACGTAACATGATGATTTGGTTTATTTTAGGAATATCGATTCCTTCATTAAAGATATCGACTGTAAAGATATAATCTAAATTATCATTTTCTAATTTATCAATGGCATTTTGGCGCTTTATTTCACTATCATCACTAGTTAAAGCAACTGTATGATAGCCTTTTTGATTAAATAAATTCGATAACTCTATTGCTTCATCTTTACGACTACAAAAAATCAAGCCACGTGCTTTATTTCCAGAATAGCCATATAATTCAATTTTATCAATGATATGGTTGACCCGAACTTCAGTAACGAGATTATTAAATGATGTTTTATCATCGATACTTATCCCATCAACATTAATATCAGATATTCCATAATAATGAAAAGGACACAATAAATCATATTCCATTGCCTGCTGTAAACGAATTTCATATGCGATATTATAATCAAACATTTTATAAATATCAAAATGATCAGATCTTTCCGGTGTAGCTGACATTCCTAATAAAAATTGCGGTTTAAAATAATCGATCAATTCTTGATATGAAGCAGCACCAGCTCGATGAACTTCATCGATAATAATATAATCGAATGTATCCGGTTTAAATAACTCGCGATATTTTTGCTTATGAATAGTTTGGATCGTTGCAAAGATATAATCGCTGTTTATATCTTTATCATTACCAGTAAAAAGGCCAAAAGTATGATTTTTAATAATATTTTTATATGTGTTCATGGCCTCATGAACAATGTTTTCACGGTGAACGACAAAAAGCATTCTTTTAGGATCGGCATTTTTTATGGCAAAGGCACTTAAATAAGTTTTGCCTGTACCGGTTGCGGAAATCAGCAATGCTTTATCTTTCTTTTGGTTTCTTAAAGCGGTTAATGATGCAAGAGCTTCTTGTTGCATTAAATTAGGCTGGATGTTTTGGTGTTTATCATTAACAGGAGTTGATTTAGGAATATATGTTTTTTCATATTCTTCTATCCATTCTTTAGTTAAAGGAACAGAATGTTGCCACTGCAATTTAAATTCATTATTTATTTCTTCAACAAAATCGTTATCATTATTAGCATCGATCATAATATTCCATTCTTGATTTGTAGCTAATGCTGACTGAGTTAAGTTGGAACTACCAATAATGATTTTATAATTGTTATTATTTTTAAAGATATAGCCTTTAGGGTGAAAGCCAATTTGTTCATCTTCATAAATGCGAACTTCAATATTATCAAATATTAGTAATTCTTTAAATACATTAGGATGATTAAAACCTAAATATGTTGAGGTAATGATTTTACCTCTAATTCCTTTATCTTTTAAATCTATTAAGGTTTGTTTTAAGACGGCTAATCCTGATTTGTTGATAAAAGCGACAGAAAAGTAAAATGCCTCACATGCATTTAATTGAGTTATTAATTTGTGTGATATTTTGATACCTTGTTTGTAGTTGTTGGTTAATAGTTTAGCATTATCTTTATTAGTAATTACATTTTGTGATAGTAATGATATATTATTCATGATATAACTCCTCGTAATCATTAGTATAAAGTATTTTATTGTCAATAACTAGTGATTTGTTTTATTTAATGATAAAATAAAATTAAGATGGGAAGTGATTATAATGGCTGATTGTATGACTAAGGAACAACGCTCTAGAAATATGTCACATATTAAAAGTAAAGATACTTCAATAGAGTTGAAAGTAAGAAAATATTTATATCATCATGGCTTTAGATATAGAAAGAATGTTAAAACATTACCTGGTAAACCAGATATTGTTATTTCAAAATATAGGGTAGTAATATTTATTAATGGCTGTTTTTGGCATCACCATTATAATTGTAAATATGCAACATTACCAAAGACAAGACAGAATTATTGGATAAAAAAAATTAATGGAAACGTTGAAAATGATTTAAAACATTATAAAGAACTTGAACAATTAGATTATAGAGTTATTGTTGTATGGGAATGTGAATTAAAAGATTGCTTTGAATATAGGATGGAGCAATTAATCGAAGAAATTTCTTACTAGTTTAATATTTTTAGGTTTTGATAAAAATATTTATAAATGCTATAATTTGTAAAAAATTGATATAGACATTAGAATTATATATGGAGGAATAAAAATGTGGGAAGTTTTACCGATTAAAGATAAACAGGAATATCGACGGTTAATTTTAGCTTTTGCTAGTTTAACAAGTATGTTTACACAAAAATCAGAAAATGATGTAATACCTTCTCCAATTGTAAATTCTAAATTTCAAGAAACAGTGTTTCAAAAGGTTTTTCACGCTTTGGGAGAAGATATTGGAAATACATCGTATGATGCTTCGCTTCGCTTCGCTTGGAAAATGATGATGGAACAGAGACAAAATTTATGATAGGAATTAAAACATTTGGTATTGCTTCAGGTGATCAAAAAATTGCCCAATTTAAAACAAATCATGGCGAATGGTCAAAACTTGTGGATGAGATGGAAAGAAATGCATATGATAATAACAATAAATTAAGAAAAAAAGAAGAAATTGATAAATTAAATCATGATTTATATTTAACTTTAGCTAGAAAAGTAGCAATTATTCGTAATCAAAGAATAGATTCATCAAAAGAAAATCTTAGAGGATTTGATATTAGCAAATATGATAATATATATAGTGTGTATCATGTTTTAATGCCATCAAAAAAAGGGGAGTTACCTAAAATTTATGTGGGCGAAACGTCTTATAATAAAATAGATTTAACAAATATAAAAATCCAAGGATGTACATCAGCCAAAAATCCTTCAAACTTTATATTTGAAGATGGACTTCATATATATAAGTATACATCAGCTGATAGTCAGCTGCTTATGAAATTTAACAATCAAGAAATAGTTATGGAAGATTGGGATGTTATTTATGCAGATAATGCGTATGAAATTTTTTCCGATATATCTAAAAAAATCTATGGTGATTCTGATAAAAGGGATTTGATTGATGGAATAAGAATAGAAAATAAAATAGTTGAATCTTATTCATGGTCATTGTTAAATGACAAGGGAGAAATAGAGTTATTTTCAGGATTTAATAATTTCTTTGGTGTTGGATCTAAACTTGCCAAAGATACACGGAAGAGTCATATTGACAAAATCTGTGATAGATATAAAGAAGAAATTGATTTAAAAAAAAATAATTTGAAAGATTTGTTATATGATTTTTTAATGAAATCCGCTCCAACTTTTAATGAGAAAATGGAAAAAGTAGATTTAAGAGAAAAAATTAAAAAAATTGCTATAGAAATGGAAAATGAAAATCTATTGAAAGACATTAATAAATTGATATATCGACCTATGGATGAAATGTATATTCCAATTCCTAATTCAAAAAAATTTCATAATGAACATCCTGATTTCTTTGGGGAAAGAATTGGAACATTTGAAATAGATAAAATAACAGGAAAAGAAACTTCGAAGTTAGCTCTACCGCGTGAAGAAAGAAAATTTAATCTGATTTTTGAACCTTCAGGTGATTCTATTATGTCGTATATTACACAAGATAATGGTAAAGCTATTCAATCATTCGAAAAGCAATCATATTTAGGAAAATGGATTTTGAAAAAGGTTTTTCAACTTAAAGAATATGAACCATTAACTAGTCAGAAACTAGAAGAGATAGGAATTAATGGTATTCGATTATATAAAATGGAGAATTCGGATGATATACATTTACAGTTTATTTGGATTGACGCTGATCACTTACCAAAAGATATAATTAAATAATTTTAAAGATTAATTTTGTGTATAGTAATAAAATATAAAATAATTAGTGATGAAAAAATATAGTTAAAATATAGATGGAAAATTGGGTGATTTTTTGAAAAAATAAATAATTATACTAGTACATAAAATGATAAATTTATATTTATCAATTATAAGTGTATAAAATTAAACTATTTTAGTTTAATTTTATACACTTTTTATTGAATGCTTTTCAATGATAATATATAATATAATACGGTGAGATGTTTATATACACAATAAGTATATTTGTAATATGTCTTTTTGCAATAATTTATAATATAGTTGGGTGATGGATATGAAATTGCGAGAACTTGGTAATGATGTATATAAGGTTTTGGAATATATGGAATGTGTGGAAGTTGTTCATGGTGATGAAAAGATTATTATTCACACACAACAAGAAATTGCAGATAATTTGAAGATAAGTAAGTTAAAAGTAAATAAAATAATTAGTCAATTGTTTTATTTAGGATTATTACGACGTTATACTCAAAAAGGTAAATATCAAATTACTGAAGCAGGTTATGAAGTTTTGAGAGTGATGAATACGAACATTAAAACTGGAGGGATATATAATGACACTTAATTGTGCTTCTCTTTTTGCTGGAGTTGGTGGAATAGATTTAGGATTTAAAAATGCCGGATTTAAAATAGTGTATGCTAATGAGATAGATTCTAAAGCAGTCAAAACGTATGAACTAAATTTTAAAGATTTAAAAGTAGATAATAGAGATATTCATGAAGTAGTAAAAGATATCGAACTTGGAATTGATCCGTTTAATGGTAAAAAAATAAATGTTGTATTGGCAGGATTCCCTTGTCAGGCATTTAGTATAGCGGGTTATCAAGAAGGTTTTGAAGATAAAAAAGGTCGAGGCGGTTTATTTTTTGAAATAATGAAAATAGTAGAATTTGCTAAACCTGAATTTATTTTTTTAGAAAATGTAAAAAATCTAATGGGACATGATAAAGGAAAGACATACAAAATAATAAAAGGTGCTTTAGAAGCAAAAGATTATTATGTTGACGAAAGAATCTTTAATTCTATGGAATATGGAAATGTACCACAAAATAGAGAAAGAATTTATATTGTAGCTTTTAAAAATGAAAATAGTCTAAAAAAATTTAAATGGCCTGATCCAATTAAATTAGATAAAACACTTGATAAAATTTTAGATTACAATACAAAATTAGATGATGCATATTATTATACTAAAGAGCGTTTTAAAAGATTTAGTGAAATTGAGCCGTATATAAAAAAAAGGGATACGGTTTATCAATGGCGAAGAGTTTATGTTAGAGAGAATAAAAACAATGTATGTCCAACTCTTACAGCCAATATGGGGACTGGTGGACACAATGTACCACTTATTTTAACTGATTATGGAATAAGAAAATTAACACCTCGTGAATGTTTTGATTTGCAGGGATTCCCATCTAATTATAAATTGCCGGAAAAATTAGCTAACAGTTATTTATATAAACAAGCGGGAAATTCAGTTTCCGTTTCAGTAATTCAAAGAATTGCTGAAGCGGTATTTAAAGTACTTTGAATGATTTAAAAGATGAAAAACAGTTATCGTTACTAGAGATGAGTGCCTAGCTGATAAGAGAGTATGAAATAATAAGTAATCGTGAAGCAGGACCAGCTCATTGTAGTAAAGAAGCTGATGTGAAATGGGTTGAAAAATAACTTTTATAGATTTTAGAGCTGTATAATAAAATTGTAGATTGATAGAAATAGCTCTTAAAAGAAAAAATATATAATTGAATAAATAAAAAAGCATGATAAATTGATGAATAAACCATCAAATATATCATGCTTTTTTAGAAACTGTAAATAATGATGATAAATATTTAAATTAAAGAATTTTGTTGAGAGGAAAAGATGAAAATAGAAGCTGTTTTTGGTAAAATAATGTAAAGGCAGCAAATTTGATGATAAATATTTAAAATAGGAGTTATATAAACAAAATAAAAATAGTTGCATGGCAACTATTAATATATCACCTACGTGATACCGTTATAAACGGCATTAAAGCAAAGCTTTATTTTAACTCGTTATGTAATTTAGAATAGTAGTCAAATTGCTTTGACATAATAAGAATAAAATAAAATGGGGAGAAAGTCAATATGGATAGAAGAAAAATTAAATATAGTATAGGCTTAGATATAGGAACAAGCTCAGTTGGTTGGGCCGTAATTGATAATGATTTTAAACTATTAAAAAAAGGTAATAAAAATATGTGGGGAAGTCGATTATTTGAAACGGCAGAAACTGCTGCTAATCGTCGCGAAAATCGCTCTACTCGAAGAAGATATAATAAAAGACGTGAACGAATTAGATTATTACAAGAGCTTATGGCAAACATGGTATTAAGTGTAGATCCAACATTTTTTATTCGTTTATCACAAACTACTTTTTTAGATGAAGAAGATAAAAGTGCATTATTAAATGGTAAATATCAAGGAAATTATAATTTATTTATTGAAAATGATTATAATGATCAAGATTTTTACAACAATTTTAAAACAATATATCATTTGAGAAATTATTTGTGTCGATCTACTCAAAAAGAAGATCCTAGATTAATATATTTAGCTTTGCATCATATTGTTAAATATCGTGGTAATTTTTTATATGAAAAGCAGGATTTTAGATTAGATGTTTCAAGTATAGAAGAAGATTTACAAAGTGTTTTAGATAAAATTAATGAATTTAACGATTTAGGTATGGTATTTGATGAGTTAACAGTTATTAAAATATTAAATATTTTAAAAGAAGATAATAATCGAAATCAAAAAATAGATAAGTGTTTAAAACAAATAGCTGTTGATAAAAAGAATAAACAGATATTTAAATATCTGTTTAGCGGGATAGTAGGAAATCAATTCAATTTTACAAAAATGGTTTCTAATGAAATCATAAAATATGAAGATGAAGATATTAAATTAAAGTTCTCGGATGATAATTTTGAAAATAAGATAGAGGAATATAGTATTGCATTAAAAGAATATTTAGAATTTATTGAGTTGATGAAAAAAATATATAGCTGGATCACCTTAAACAATATACTTAAATCGGGAAACAGTATATCAGAAGCTATGATCAATAGATATGATATGCATCACGATGATTTAAGAAAGTTAAAAAAATTGATTAAAGGGTATGATAGAAAAGTTTATTATGAAGTTTTTAGAAATCAAAGTGATAAATTAAAAAATTATTACAATTATATAAATCATCCTAAAAAAGTTAGTAGAGAAGAATTTTATAAATATTTAAAAAAAGTATTAGAAAAAATCAATAGTGAAGAAGTTAATTATTTTTTAATGAGGATCGAAGAAGATGAATTGTTATTAAAGCAAAATGATCGTGATAATGGGGCTATTCCTTACCAATTAAATTTAAATGAAATGAAGGAGATAATTGAAAATCAGTCTAAATTCTATGAAGATTTAAAAATAAATAAAGATAAATTAATTAGCATTTTAACATTTAAAATACCATATTATTATGGTCCTTTAGATGGTAATGATAAATATGGGTGGTTAGTTAAATATCAGGATAAAAAACAGGAACGAATTACGCCATGGAATCATAGTGAAGTTGTAAATATAGAAGAAACAGCTTCTGATTTTATTAAACGTTTAACTAATTTTTGTACATATTTACTTGATAAACCAGTTATGCCTAAAAATTCATTAACTTGTAATATGTTTGAACTTTTGAATGAATTAAACAAGATTAGGGTAAATGGAAAATTATTGGGAAGAGATATTAAAACAAGAATAGTTGAAGAATTATTTATGAATAAAAAAATCATTAAAGAGAAGGATTTGAAAAAGTGGTTTGTTACAAATAAGATCTATTTAGAAATTGATGAAATTTCTGGATATCAAAAAGATAAAATGTTTTCTGCTTCATTAGGTTCATGGATTGATTTTAAAAAGATTTTTGGTGTTATTGATGATTCAAATTATTTGATTATTGAAAGAATTATTGAAGATATTACAATTTTTAATGAAAAAAATATTTTAAAGAAACGTCTAAAAAATGTTCATAAGTTATCTAATGAGCAAATAAAAGCAATTTTAAAATTAAATTATAGTGGATGGTCAAGACTATCCTATGAATTAATTAATGGAATTAAGGCTGATAATCGTTATGGAAGTTCAGTAACTATTTTAGACGTAATGAAGGAATCAAATCTTAATTTAATGCAGATAATTAATGATGATAAGTTGGGTTATAAAAAAATCATAGACGAGAAGAACTGTTTTGAAACAGATAAAAAACTCAATTATGATGATGTGATAAAAAAATTACCTGGATCTCCAGCAATAAAAAAAGGAATTTGGCAAGCACTTCAAATTATAGAAGAAATAACAAAGTATATGAAACATCAACCCAAAAATGTTTACATCGAATTTGCACGTGAAGAAGGGAAGAAAGGACGAACAGAAACGCAAATAAAAAGACTTAAAAATATTTACAAAGAGTTGGATTTGCAATTAGAATATGATATTTCGGTAAGAAATAAACTCAATCAAGAAAAAGATTATCGTAAATTTGGTAATGAAAGAATGTATTTATACTATACTCAAATGGGAAAATGTATGTATACAGGTGAACCAATCAAAAATATAGGTGATATTTTTAGTGACGAGTTATATGAAATCGACCACATAATTCCGCGTTCAATTATTAAAGATGACAGTATTGATAATAAAGTATTAGTGAAAAGGAAAGAAAACCAAAGAAAGTCAAATGATGTTATTCCTTTATCAATTAGAGAAAAACAAATTCATCGTTGGAAATATTTGTTGGAACATAAATTGATATCTCAAAAGAAATATTTTAATCTAATTCGTGATGAAATGGATCCTCAAACAATAGAAAAATTTATTAATCGCCAACTGGTCGAAACAAGACAGATCATTAAACATGTGGCTAATATTATTGATAACCATTATACTAATACATCTGTAGTAGCAATAAGGGCTAATATAATTCATGATTTTAGAATAAAATACAATATTTATAAAAATCGTAATGTAAATGATTATCATCATGCACATGATGCATATATTGCTTGTTTTATAGGACAGTATATGAAGATACGTTATCCACAATTTAATGCAAAATATGCTTATAATGAATATATGCGTTATGGTAATAATGAACATGATAAATCAGGATTAATTTTAAATAGTATGAATTATGAAAGTTATGATGAAGATACTGGTGAGATGATATGGCATCCTGATAAAATCAAAGGAATTTTAAAATGTTTTAATTATAGAGATTGTTATATCACCAAAAAACTTGAATCAAGTGATGGAGAATTATTTGATGCAACTATACATTCACCAAAAAGTAATAAAAAAGATCTAATTCCTGTAAATAAATTTAGAGCAAATAGTAATAAGTATGGCGGTTTTTCTGGATTAAACTATATTATTTATGCTATTGAAGGAATCAATGAAAAATCGTCTGTTGTGCGTAGAATTGTTAAGGTTCCACTTATTTATAAAAATGAAAAACTAGAAACAATAATTTCTTATATTGAAAAAAGTAATAATTATAAAGATGTTAAACTACTAAAAATTATCAAAAAAAATCAATTAGTTGAAATAGATGGTGGTTTTTATTACATCACATCACCAACTGAATTAAATACTGCTTGGCAGTTAGTTTTAAATCCACATGAAAATGCTATAGTATATAAAATTAATCAGGCGCTAAAAAATAGTGTTGATAAAGAGCTGGATATTGAGGAATTGGATTTACTATATTTAAGTTTGATTGATAAATTAAATAATTATTATCCTGAATATCAAGATAAAATAAAAAACAAATTAATTGCTCTACATGAACAATTTAAAAATCTATCATTACTTGATGCAGCAAAAGTAATTGAACAATTATTAACTGCTATGTCTGCTGGTCCTCAAAATGGTAAAATTGAACTGCCTAATTTTAAAATTGGTGATCGTATTGGAAGATTAAAAAAACAAACTATTTTACTAGATAAAATTACATTTTATGATCAGTCAGTTACTGGTTTATATTCAAAAAAGGTAAAGTTATGACATGGCGGACTATTTTTATAAAATCAAAAGCCAAATTATCTTATAAAAACGATTATCTGGTAGTTCGAAATGAAGAGATACATATGATTCATTTGTCAGAAATAAACACAGTAATAATTGATTCTACTGCAGTTACAATTACTTCCTACTTAATATCGGAAATGTTAAGTAGGAAGATCAAATTAGTTTTTTGTGATGATAAAAGAAATCCGCAAGGAGAGGTTGTACCATATTATGGTTGTCATGATTCAAGTAAAAAAATCCATGAGCAGTTAAAATGGGATGAATATGTATCCGTGGTATGGACTAGAATTATTAAAGAAAAAATTATAAATCAATCAAAGTTACTTCATTATTATGAAAATGATAATTATAAAAAATTAGAATTATATGCTAGTCAATTATTAGCAAATGATATAACTAATCGTGAAGGACATGCAGCTAAAGTATACTTTAATTCATTATTTGGGTTAGAATTTAATCGCGAAGATGTTAGTGACATTAATGCTTCTTTAAATTATGGGTATGCTGTAATTTTGTCGCAGTTTAATAAAGAAATTGTGGCAAGTGGGTATTTAACACAGTTGGGAATTAAGCACAGTAACTATTTCAATTTCTTCAATCTGTCTTCAGATTTAATGGAGCCATTTAGACCATTAATAGATAAAATTGTAAAAGATAATTATGGAAATGTATTTGATACAACAATGAAATTAAATTTAGTTGATGTTTTAAATAAAAAAGTAAGAATAAAAAATAGAGAGCAGTATGTAAGTAATGCTATTGGTATATACGTAAAAAGTGTAATAAAGGCAATCCAAAAGAAAAATATAGAATTATTAGACTTTTTTGATTATGAGTTATAGATATATGAGAATATTAGTATTTTATGATTTACCAGTAGAAACATATGCTGAACAAAAAGAGTATCGTAGATTTCAGAAGAGTTTAATTAAAAGTGGTTATATAATGATGCAAGAAAGCGTATATTGTAAGCTGGCGCTGAATAATTCTATTGTAAAAAGTGAAAAGCAGAAATTATACAAAAATAAGCCCAAGTGTGGAATTGTTCAAGTTCTTGTTGTTACAGAGAAGCAATTTGCTCAAATTGAATATATAGTCGGGAAAAAATCAAATATTAAAGAAGATAGAGATAATAGGTTAATAGTATTATGAAAATGAAGATAATTGGATTTGATATGGATATAGATTTTAATGATTCAACAGATACGATTTTAATTATTAAAGATAGTAAATTATTTTCAAAAATTGCATTCGAGATTTATAATTATTCATCAGATGATAAATGTGAAATAATTATATTAGATGATTACGGAGAAATAATCAAGAATAATCTTATTGAGTGCATACACGATATAATTAGCTATGATTTAACCTCTAAAAAGGTATTAGCAAAAATATATATGACAATAAAAAATAATATAGTAGATGATGTAGATAAAGAAACTGTTCTTTTAAATGATATAAATAAAATAAATAGATTGTTTATTGAAGAATTAGAAAATTATAATTTGGATTATTCTTATGAGACGAATATAAAGATAGAAAATTATTTAAAACTGTTAAATTTAAAGATTTTAAGTTCTGGAGAATCAGTATTTAATAAGATGATAGATTTAATTGAGATTTATTCTGAATTGTTTAGTGAACATGTTATAATATTTATAAATATTATGTCATATTTAAGTGATGATGAATTAGAAGAAGTTTTAAAATATAAGCGATATAAAAAACTAAAATGCATATTTATTGAGAATAATTTTACTAGAAATGTATCAGTAAATAAGTATATAATTGATGATGATTTATATATGTATAAAGTATAATACTATCTAAATAACAGATGAAGTCGTTATTCATTTATGCTTTTA
>NZ_KK365998.1:32889-63640 GCF_000686665.1 Thomasclavelia saccharogumia DSM 17460
TAAGCGCTGTTTTAGAGTTATGTAATTTAGAATAGTAGCAAAACTTAAACGTGTATAATATAGGTGTAAGGTAAGTTTTAGAGTTATGTAATTTAGAACATTTTAAAATTAATGCTAGTTCATATATTAAAAAGATCAATAAAATGAAATCTTTATTTTTATGAGATTAAATTATTTATTTCAATTAGTTACCAATAAATATGTTATACTAATAATAATTAGTATACAAAATCTTAATATAGGATATTTTAAAGATAGGAAGATTGATTTGATGAAAGGGTTATTGATAGGAATAGAGAATTTTAAAAAGTTAATTGATAAAAATGTATATTATGTTGATAAAAGCAAATTAATTGAAGATTTAATAAATGAAGAAGTTATTTTGTATACAAGACCTAGAAGATTTGGTAAGACTTTAAATATGTCAATGCTTTATTACTTTTTTTCAATTAAACAAAAAGAAAATGCTTATCTTTTTGATAACTTAGAAATAAGTAAAAATATTGAAGTGATGAAACATCAAAATCAGTATCCTGTTATTTTTATTACTTTGAAGGATATGAAAAGTAAAAGATTTAATGATCAAATTGCAATATTTAGTAAGATTGTTAGAAACTTAATAAATGATAATTTAGAATTATTAAATAGTGATTACTTAGAAGAAATAGATAAAGATAATTTAGTAAAATATCAAAAAGAAACAAAAAATGAAATTGATTTACAAGATGCTTTGAATTTTATTAGCAAATGTTTAAAAAAACATTATCATCAAAATGTAATTATTTTGATTGATGAATATGATGTTCCATTACAAAGCGCTTATATTAATGGATATTATGATGAAATGGTGGAATTTTTAAGAAATATCTTTAGCACTGCTTTAAAAACCAATGATTCTTTAGAAAGAGGAGTTTTGACAGGATGTTTACAAATAGCCAAAGAAAGTATTTTTACGGGGTTAAATAATTTTAGTGTTAGATCTATACTTAATCAATATTCAAGTGACTGTTTTGGTTTTGAACAGAATGAAATTGATGAGTTATTAAAATATTACGATCTTTATGATAAAAAAGGCTATATCAAGGAATGGTATGATGGTTATCGTTTCTATGACAAAGAAATATATAATCCCTGGAGCACATTGCTATATGTAAAAGAACTATTAGGAGATAGAAATATTGCTGCTATACCATTTTGGGCTAATACTAGCAGCAATGATATTGTGTATAAATATATCATTGAAGGGAATCAAAAACTAAAAGACGAATTTGATTTATTAATTAATGGTGAAAGTATTGAAAAAATAATCAAACCGGAGCTAACATATCGAGAAATGGATGATATTAATAATATTTATAGTTTTCTGCTATTTACAGGTTATCTTAAAATTATTAAATATGTTGATATAAATTGTTATAGATTAATGATTCCTAATAAAGAAATTAAACTAATATATACAAATGTTTTTCAAGAATGGGCCAATAAAATTCAAGAAAACTATGGTCAGAAGCTTATTGATGCCTTATTAGATAAAGATGAAAATAAAGCAAATGAGATATTAAATTATATTTTACTGCAATCAATGAGTTACCATGATGGTAAAGAAAGTTTTTATCATGGTTTTATTTTAGGATTATTAAATAATAATAATTTGTTTTCTAATATTGAAAGTGGTGATGGCAGAAGTGATATTAAGTATTTGCCGGTTAATAAAGAAAAAAGAGGTTTTATCTTGGAATTAAAAATATGCAAAAATAAAGATTTGTATGATACAGCTATAGAAGCATGTAATCAAATAATTGAAAAAAGATATCTAGAGAGTGATAAGGGTAGAGGGTATCTAAATATGCTTGGCTATGGAATTGCTTTTGATAAAAAACGAGCTTTTATTAAAATGTTGAAAGTATCTTAATTTGGGACGTTTGTCCCTTTTTGTTTAAAAATATAGTATATATATCTATAGTTAATAGTTTTAAATTAAGGTATAATGTATATATGCAGAAAGGGTGATAGAAATGAAAAAAGCAATTCCACTTGGAATAATGGATTATGAAAAACTAATAAAAGATGATTATTATGCAGTAGATAAAACATTGATGATCAAAGAGTTTCTTGAAAGGAAAAGCGGTGTTGCATTAATTACGAGACCAAGAAGATTTGGCAAGACTTTAAATATGTCAATGTTAGCTAATTTCTTTGATATTACCAAAGACTCCAAAGAATTATTTAAAGATACAAAGATCATGAAAACTGAATATGCTGATTACATCAACCAGTATCCAACTATTTTTATCACTTTTGCAGGAGCTAAAAGCAGTTTACAGGAAATAGTTAACTGTATTAAATTACAGATACAAAATGAATACGATCGTTATGAATACGTATTTACAAATATGTCAAAATTTAAAACAATTAATTATGAAAAAATTATTAATGAACTCATAAATAATAATGATTTATCAGGTATTACCAATGCTTTATCATTTTTAATGGAACAGTTAGAGAAATATTATCAAAAAAAAGTTATGCTGTTCATCGATGAATATGATACGCCATTTATTGAAGGACATGTAGGTGGTTTTTATGATGAAATAAAAGGCGGGTTAGCAGGATTGCTTCATAATGCTTTAAAACTATCACCAAGCCTTCAGTATGCGATGCTTACAGGAATTCAGAGAGTAGCCAAAGAAAATATCTTCAGTGATCTAAACAATCTTATAGTATGTACAGTAATGGATGATGAATATGATCAATATTTTGGTTTTACTGAAAAAGAAACAGAAGAGCTATTAAAATATTATGATTTATTATTAAATGATGAAGTAAAAGAAATGTATGATGGTTATCATATTGGTGGAGTAGAAATATACAATCCCTGGTCAATCATTAATTATGCTTCTAGAAGAAAGCTGATTCCATATTGGGTGAATACCAGCAGTAATGTAATGATCAAAAAAGCAATGGCCGAAAGTGAAGAAAGCTTTAAAGAAGGTTATGAAACATTGATCAAACAGGGATATTTAGAAACCCAGATAATGATGGAGACCAGTTTTTATGAACAGTCACAAACAGAAAGTTTATGGGGACTATTTGTAAATGCCGGGTATTTAACAGTAGAGCAGAGGATGCGAAAAAATAGATATCGAATCAGAGTTCCTAATGAAGAAGTACAACAGGAATTTATGTCACTGACGGCCTATCATTTACAAGTATCAGAAAGTGTTTTAGATGATTTATTTTATGCCTTGGAAACTAGAGACAAAAAATTATTTGAAAATAGTTATCGAAATATTTTAAAAAGAATACCATCATATCATGATTTAAAAGATGAAAACAGTTATCATATGATGTTATTAGGGATGAGTGCCTGGTTGACAGGAGAGTATGAAATAATCAGTAATCGAGAAGCCGGATCAGGGAGATGTGATATTATTTTAAAAGCCAAAAAGGATTTAGCATCATATGTAATTGAATTCAAGTATAGTAAAAATAAAGAAGAACTAGAGAGCTTATCAGATATAGCGATAGACCAGATCATTGAAAAAGAATATGATAAAGGATTAGAAGGAAAGATAATCTATATAGGATTAGCTCATTGTGGTAAAGAGGTTGATGTGAAATGGGTTGAAAAATAACTTTTTTTAAGATATTAAAGATTTGTGTAAGTTGTTATAGTATATTTAGAATTAAGATTTATCAAATTATTAATGAACTTATCTCTATATATAGATAGGTTCATTTTATATATTATTTAAATTGTCATTTTTATAAGTTAATATAACGTGTATATTCGTTTTTTAGATTTAGGAAAATTTGGTAGTTTAATTGCTGTTTTTTAAGTACAATTAAGATATACTATATTTTAATGGAGAGAAAAAGATGAGCGAACAGACTTTATTAGATGAAATTTATATGTTAAAAGAAGAAAATAAAAAATTACGGCAATTACTAACTAAATATGGTTATATATTTGAAGAAACTAAGCTTAATTCTGCTGATAAAATGAAAATATATCGCAGTTATTTTAGAGGTCGTGATGATATTTATGCTTGTTTTTATAAACAGTCTGTATTTCCAGCATGCTATAATCGAACAAAGGGAAATTGTTATTATGAAAAAGGTCATAAAGTTTGTTCAAAATGTAATAATGCAAGTTTTGTTCCATTAACTGATGATGTAATAAGAAATCATATTTCTAAACCTAACCAAAGAGCTGGTTTATATCCATTATTAAAAGATAATACATGTTATCTTTTGGCTATTGATTTTGATGAAGATGACTGGTTTGATGCTATGTTAAGTGTATATCGAATTGCAAAAAGAAATGGCATTGATGGTTTAATGGAACGTTCTAAATCAGGGAATGGTGGGCATTTATGGATATTTTTTGAAAATAATATTTATGCGTCTTGTGCACGGAAATTAGGTTTTTTCTTATTAAATGAAGCAATGAAAATAAATAAGCGAATTTCATTTGATTCTTTTGATCGATTATTTCCTAATCAAGATACCATGCCAATTGGTGGTTTTGGTAATTTAATAGCTTTGCCGATGCAATATGATGCTATAAACAATAATAAAAATACATTATTTATTGATGAAGATGGAAAATTAATAAGCAATCAGTTTATTCATCTTGCTAATATTAAAAAAACTAGTTCATTAAAAGTAGAAGAAATTTGCCAAAAAAATACTGAAAGAGTTTTTAATAATAAAATCAGTGCAGAAGCAGCTGTAAAATTTAATAATGAAATAAAAGTAATTGAGGGATCAATGTTAAAAATTTATCGTTTAAATTTAAATGCTCTGACACTTAATACGATTAAAACAGCAGCTTCAATTTGGAATCAGGAATATTTTTTATTTCAAAATATGCATCGGCCTATATATCATAAAACAACTCCAGCTATTTTGTCTGAATATGAAGTATTAGACGAATATTTATATCTACCTAGAGGGTTAAAAAAGAAATTATTAAAAATTTTTGATGATAAATTACAAATAGAAGAAAATACAGAATTAGGTCATAAAATAGAAGCTGAATTTAAAGGAAAGTTAATTGAATATCAAGAGAAAATTATTAATGAATTAGATAAACATGATTTAGGTGTAGTTGAAGCTCCAACCGGTTCAGGTAAAACCATTATGGCTTTAGCGATGATTGCTAAATATAAAGTTAGTACATTAATAATTTTGCCTGGTAAAGAATTATTAAAACAATGGAAAAGACAAATTGATATATTTATCAAATATCCCCAGGCAAAGTTAAAAAGAGATCATTATATTGGAGAATACACAGGAAATAAAAAGAAATTAACAGGTAATATTGACATAGCAACAATTCAATCATTAGTAAACATAGAAGATTTTAATATTTTACAAAAATATGGATTAGTAATTATTGATGAATGTCATCATTGTGCCAGCAATACATATCGAACAGTATTAAAACGGCTGAATGCTAAAAGAATATATGGATTTACGGCTACACCAGAACGTCAAGATGGACTTGAAGAAATAACATATATGTATTTAGGAAAGATAGTTGCAAAAGTGAATGAGAAAGATATTGCTAAATATCGAGATTATGAGCAGGTTTTGATTCCTCGTTTTACAACGTTTACGATGCTGGAAGAAAAGTCTAATTTTATGGAAATTGTTAATATTCTTATAAAGAATGAAAAAAGAAATCATTTGATTATTATGGATGTAATTAAGGAATTTAAAGAAAAAAGAAATATTATTATATTATCTGATCGAGTTGAGCATCTTGAGTATTTATATGAGCAATTACGATACGTTGATGAACATGTTTATTTGTATTTAGGTAAGACTAATAAAAAAGATAAAGCAAATATTCTTGAAGAGCTTAGATATACTAATGATTTTAATTACATAATTTTAGCATCAGCAAAACTTATTGGTGAGGGCTTTGATTTACCAAGTTTAGAAACTATGTTTATGGCAACACCATTTTCATGGAAAGGAAGGACAAAACAATATTCAGGTAGACTACATCGCCAAAATGATGGAAAAGAACTAGTAAGAGTATATGATTATGTTGATCAAAAAGTTGGAAGACTAGCTAAAATATTTAATATTCGTCTCAAGACCTATTTAAAGGAGGGGTATAAAATTTTAGAAAATGAAGAACTTTTATCATTAAATCGATATTTATATAGTAATTATATTAAAGCATTAGAATCGGACATGTTAAATGCAAGAGAGGAAATTATTATTTATAGTTCTAAGTTGACTCTTTCATTAATTAAGAAATCTTATCAGTTTATTCAATCTTTAATATATGATGGAATTAATGTGATTGTAATAATAAAATCACAAGTATTGAAAAATACTGATGAAACTGCATATTTAGAAAGACTTGGAGTAAAACTTATTTATAGTGAGGCACAAATCAATAATATTATTATTGATAACAAGATTTTGTGGATACCAAATTATGGATATTATGAAAAACAAAAGAATGTAAATGCACTTCGTATTGAAGATGTTGATGTTATTGAGGAAATTATTTCAATGATAAAAGATAATGTTTGAGATGATTAATTATAAATATGGTATACTTATTATTTGGAGGCGTTTAGATGAAAAGAGTTTTGATCGGTATAGAAGATTTTAAAGAATTGATTTCTAATAATTATTATGTAGATAAAAGTGAATTGATCAAAGATATAATCAATGAAAAGTTGTTTTATATACTATACCAAGAAGGTTTGGTAAAACATTAAATATGAGTATGTTATATTATTTTTTTCGATTGAACAAAAAGATCATGCTTATTTAAAGGTTTAAAAATAGATAAAGATATTGAAGCAAAAAAACATCAAAATAAATATCCGACTATTTTTATTACCTTAAAAGATATGAAACGTAATAATTTTAATGATCAGACAGAGAAATTTGCCGCTTTAGTATCTGATCTAGTTGATAAAAACATTGAATTATTAACAAGCTCTTTTTTAAATGAACGACAAAAAAACTATTACACCAATATTTAAATACAGCCAGCTCATTATCAAATTTCCAAGATGCCTTACTTAATATTTCAATTTGTCTACAAAAGCATTATCATGAAAAAGTAGTTAAATTGATCGATGAATATGATGTCCCTTTACAAGAAGCGTATATAAATAACTATTATGATGAAATGGTCGATTTTTTAAAAATGTTTTTAGTGCAGTCTTAAAGACAAATGATGTTTTACAAAAAGGGGTTTTAACAGGATGTTTAAGAATTACAAAAGAAAGTATTTTTACAGGCTTAAATAATTTTTCTGGATGTTCTATTCTTGATGAAATATTCGATAATCATTTTGGTTTTACGAATGAAGAAATAGTGGAAATTTTAAATTATTATCATCTTGAACAGTACCAAAATGAATTTAAAAGATGGTATGATGGATATTTATTTGGTAAAACAGAAATATAGAATCCTTGGAGTACATTATTATATGTAAATAAATTAATTAAGACCTCTAGTGTCACTGGTGAATCGTTTTGGGCTAATACTAGTAGTAATGAGATTATTTATCGTTATATCACTAATAACGACCTCGAACTTAAAGAGGAATTTACTATATTGATCAATGGTGGAGTAATAAAAAAGTAATCAAGCCAGAATTAACATATCGTCAAATGGATGATCTCAATAATATTTATAGTTTCCTACTTTTTACAGGTTATCTTAAGATCAATAAGTATTTGGATTATAATTGTTATGAATTAATGATTCCTAATTATGAAATTAAGTTGATTTATCAAGAAGCTTTTGATGGCTGGACAAAAGAAATCAAAGAAAATAATAGTCAAAAATTAATCAACACGCTTTTGAATAAAGATGAAGATAAAGCTAATGAAATTTTAAATTATATATTATTACAATCAATTAGTTATGATGATAATCAAGAAAGTTTTTATCATGGTTTTATGATGGGACTAATGAATGAAAATAATATTCATTCGAATATTGAAACTGGTGATGGACGACCTGTAAATAAAGAAAAAAGAGGCTTTATCTTAGAACTAAAAATAGTTAAAGATAAAGACCTGTATGATACAGCAGTAGAAGGATGTAATCAAATAATTGAAAAAAGATATTTAGAGAGTGATAAGGGTAGAGGGTATCTAAATATGCTTGGTTATGGAATAGCTTTTGATAAGAAAAGGTGTTTTATCAAAATGGTTAAAGAATAGTTAAATCATATTTTCTAATAGATTATTAATAAATGAGTTATAGTCATGACTATGAATAATACTTTGCTGCAACTTAGTATTATTAACAATTTCAATAAAGATATCATAAAGGTGCTCAATGTCTTGTTGGTCACCTTGTTTTATTGCAAGTAAAAAGACGATTTGAACAGTATCCTGCTGATACCAGGTAAGTGGTTTGTCAATGATAGCTACTGCAACCTTAGTATCCTTAGCACATAGACGCATTGGGTGGGGTAAAGCGAAAACTTCATTCATGTTTGTTTTTGCTAGATTTTCTCTTTCCATAACACAATCATAATAGTCGCTGTCAACGATATTCTGCTTTTCCATTAACTGGCACATTTGTTTTAGTAAAGCTTCTTTAGAGTCTATTTTATCTAAATGAATAAATAAATTTTTATCAAAAAATTTATTTGACTTTTTTGATTTGTTTAAAGAAATAGAAGTAATAAATTTAGAAATCGCTTCGATATCCTGATTATTCAAAGCAAAATCAACGGTTATAGTTGGAATGAAAGCACTTTTTAAAGGAATCGTCGAAATAACAAAATCAATATTCATTAATTCTCTTTTCGTATAATTAATAAATTCATTATACGAAGCTTTATGAACGATCGTAATTTTATCCTTAAAGAAAACATTTAATCTCGCCTCTAACATTCTTGTTGTTGCCTGACCTGAACCACAGACTAAAATCACACTTTTATTTTGAAGACTGCCAGAGAAACAGCGTTCAATTGCAGCTCCAATATGTAATGAAATATAACCAACTTCATCATCTGTTAAAATATACGGTGGGCTGTTAAATATTTTAGATGTGCAGGTTAGTGTGATATCAAAAGCTAAGGGAAAATTGGTTTTAATTGTGTTTAATAAGGGATTGCGTTTATTTAGGGCAAACGACTTAGTATTTAAAATTGATTTAAAGTGAAAGAAGAGGTCTTTTAATAAGATTTCATCATTACGTAAATCAAAATTATAATCTAAATAAATATTATCCAATAATTCTTTAACCAAAGTTTTGATGCGACTATCATTAGCAGCTAAATCATCTAATTGACTATTAGCGACTAAGTGAGAGTATATATATTTCTTTTCACCTTCACTAATAGTAATATTAAAATTATTTTCGATTTCAGTAGAGATATCATTAATAAAACTAGCATAATTTTCATCAATTTTGATCGTATTATTAATATTGATATAGCAGTCATATTGGATTCGAGAAATCATTAAAGCAAAATGAATTACTAGATTTTTAAAATTAAAATCACTAGTTTTTATATTAGCACGTTTTAATTTATCAGAAACGATTTGTTTAAGCAGGTCAAGATTGATTCCCTCAAATAACGCATACTCATCTTTAGTAAATCCAGTAACATAATTTTGAAAATTATACGATAATACATTTTCAACTAAACACTTTCGTTTATCATCTTCATTACCAATTACTTTAACACCAATATTTGTTTTTGAAATATATTCAAGATCATATTTCAAAAAGATATTTTTTAAACTCTTGATATAGTTTTGTAAAGTATTTTTACTTACATAAATATGATCAGCTAGATCATCAAGCGTCATATATTCATCACTATATAATAAAAGATGCAACAAATATTTGATTCGATCTTGAGAAGTGTCAAGTTCAAGATTACTAGTTTGACGCTGTTTCATGGCCTTTAAAAACTCTTGATATTTTTTTGAATCATTAATTTCAAGATAATATCCAGCTTTTCTTTTTAATTTTATTTGCGCCCCATTTTTTTCAAGAACATCATTTATTGCCTGAATATCACTGCGGATAGTACGATCAGTTATGTTTAATAGTGAAGATAATTGTTTTACGGAGACGATATTATCCTGTTTAATATAATCAAATATTTCGTTTAGTCGTTTGTATGGAAACATTATTATCACGATTCCTTCCTTATTCTGTCTATATTGTATAGATAATTGTTTGTTTATGCAAATAATTAATTTCCAATATAAAATGGAAATTTTTGGGCTTATTAAACAAATCTTTCCGCTTATAACTGGAAATGGCTTTGGTTGAAATATCACGTTTTTCCAGGTAGACTGGAGTTGTAGCAAGGAGGTATCGGTGTGATGCTTAAAGAAAATTATATATATTTAGATGTTAATGCTAAAACTAAAGAACAAATGCTGAAGTTTATTGCTGATAAAGCAATTGAAAATGACATCTGTGATAGTAGTGAGGGACTACTTGAAGATTTAAAAAAAAGAGAAACAGAGTTTCCAACAGGTTTACAAGATGGTTTTGCAATTCCTCATGCTCGCAGTAGTCATGTAAAAAAAGCAGCAATCTTATATTTACGCTGTAATGAAGCATTAGAATGGGGAACGATGGATGATAAGAAAGTAAATTATTTATTTTCATTACTCGTTCCTGAAGAAAATGAAGGAAATCTTCATTTAATGATGATATCTAAATTAGCAACTTGTTTATTAGAAGATGATTTTAAAGAAACGTTAAAATCAGTGACTGATAAAAAAGAGCTAAAAGATTATATATTAAAAAATATGGAGGTAGATTAAATGAAAATCGTAGGTATTTCAGCATGTCCAGCAGGACTAGCACATACGCCTATGGCCGCTAAAGCTTTAGAAAAAGCAGGCGCAAAATTAGGGTATGATTTAAAAATGGAACAACAGGGAAGTATGGGGCAGATCAACACAATTAGTGATGAGGAAGCTAAAGAATGTGATTTTGTCATCATCGCTTCTGATCAAAAAATTATCGGGATGGAACGTTTTGAGGGAAAACCTGTAATTCGTGTTAACATTACAACATGTATCAAAGCCCCTGAAGCGGTAATAAAAAAATGTGTTAAAGCAGTTGAAAGTAAAAAATAAAAGCAATTTAACTTGGCGGAGTCAAATTGCTTACACAAGACTATAATGAGTAGTGTGCACTCTCATTATAACACAAATAAAAAGAGAGGTAAAAAAGATGAAGAAGTTTTTTAAAGATGCTAAAGGTCATTTAATGACCGGAATTGGTTATATGCTGCCATTGATCATTGGCGCATCATTAATCGTGGCGATTCCAAAGTTGATCGGGGTTGCCATGGGAATCAATAGTTTAGATGTCTATGCTGATAAAGAGGGATTTTTACATATTTTATATTTATTAGAACAAGTAGGATGGACCGGAATTGGTTTAGTTAATACTGTTTTAGGCGGTTTTATTGCTTTTTCGATCGGTGATAAACCAGCAATCGGAGCTGGTTTGATCGGTGGGGCTTTAGCAACTAATACTAAAGCCGGATTTTTAGGAGCAGTCGTTGCAGCCTTTATTGCTGGATATGTGGTTAAATGGTGTAAAGAACATATTCATTTACCAGATTCAATGCAACAAATGATGCCTCTAGTTATTACTCCTTTTTTAGCGACTGGTGCGGTTGCAATCATTATGGGAGTTGTCTTAGCTGAGCCGCTAGCATTTATCAATGATGCTTTAGTATCATGGTTAAAAGAGATGTGCAATAGTGGGACAAGCCAATTAGTTTTATCTTTGGTTTTAGGAGCCATGATTGCTTCAGATATGGGTGGACCAATCAATAAATCTGCATGGATGGCGGGAAATGTTTTAATGACAGAAGGAATTTATCAGCCAAATGTTTATATTAATTGTGCCATCTGTATTCCACCTTTAGCTTATGCAATTGCTACCGTAATTAAGAAAAAACGTTTTTCACCAAGTTTTCAAGAAGCTGGGAAAGGTAACTGGGTAATGGGCTTTATTGGGATTACTGAAGGAGCGATTCCTTTCACTCTTGTAAAAGCTAGTCGCTTAGTACCAATCAATATGATCGGTGGTGCCCTTGGTGCAGGAATTGCCTGCTTACTTGGTGCAACTGCCAACATTCCGCCAGTAGGTGGTATGTATGGCTTTGTTTCAATTACTAGTGGCTGGGCTTATCTTGTCGGAATTATTGTTGGGGCACTGTTTATTGCCATCGTTGCACCAATAGTAGTTGATTTTAACGATAGTAGTGAAGAAGTGGATGAGTTATCTGAAGATGATATTGAAATAGAAATAGAAATTTAATAGGAAGATGAAAATCTTCCTATTGTTATAAAGGAGTTAGTATGAAAAGAAAAGTACATGTGATCCCACATTCACATTGGGATCGGGAATGGTATTTTACAACATCAAGATCAAAAGTATATTTGATGAAAGATTTAAAAGATGTTTTAGATACTTTAGAGACAAATGATGATTTTAAATATTTTATGCTTGATGCGCAAGGTTCATTATTAGATGATTATCTTAAATGGATGCCGCAAGATAAAAAAAGAATTGAAAAATTAGTTAAAGCTAAAAAGTTAATTATTGGGCCATGGTATACGCAAACCGATCAGCTAGTAATTTCTGGTGAAAGTATTGTTAGAAATATGTATTATGGGATGAAACGCTGTGAAACTTTTGGTGGTTATATGAATGTTGGCTATGTGCCTGATTCGTTTGGACAAGCTGGAAATATGCCCCAAATTTATCGTCAATTTGGAATCGAAGATACATTATTTTGGCGTGGTGTCAGTGATGATATGGTCAAACATACTGACTATAATTGGCGTGGGGATGATGGCAGTGTAGTTTTTGCAACGCAAATTCCATTTGGTTATTACATTGGGGGAAATATTCCTGAAGATGATAAAGATAGTGAAGAATTTTGGCAAAAGGAATGTTTTGAAAAAGCGGGTGGCAGAAGTGCCACGAAACATATCTACTTCCCTAATGGTTTTGATCAAGCGCCGGTGCGCAAAAATTTACCTGAACTAATTAAAGAAAGAAACCAAAAAGATCCAGATAATGAATATGTAATCAGCTGTGTTGAAGATTATATCAAGGATGTCAAAAATGAAGCTCCTGATCTAGAAGAAGTTAGTGGTGAGCTGGTAATCGCTAAACATATGCGAATTCATAAATCGATTTTTTCATCACGGAGTGATTTAAAAGTGCTAAACACCCAAGTACAAAATTATGTAACAAATATCTTAGAGCCGCTATTAACATTATCATATCATTTGGGCAACGATTATCCTCATGAGGCAGTTGGTGAAATTTGGAAATTATTATTTGAAAATGCAGCTCATGATTCAATTGGTTCTTGTATTTCAGATACGGCTAATGAAGATGTTTATATGCGCTATAAACAAGCTCGGGATATTGCTGTTAATTTAGTTGAATTACATTCACGTTTAATGGCAACTAAAATTAAAAATGAAACAAATAATGCAATTACACTTACGTTATTTAATACTTTACCTAAAAAACGTAATGATACAATTGTATTTGAAACCTATTTACCAGGTGACAAATTTGCAATTAAAGATAATTTTGGTAATCTTATTAAATATACGATTATTGAACAAACAGATTTAACAGATTATGTTTTATCACAAACGATTAGATTGAATCCTAGTAAAAAAAATTATCTGCCAACTAAAGTTTATCGTGCTAAGATTGCTGTTGCAGCAAATGATGTCCCAGCTTTAGGATATGTTCAATATACAATTGACTTAGATGATCGTTCTAATGACACTGTTTCAAAAATAGATATCATGGAAAATGAATATTATCAAATTAAAGTTAATGAAAAAGGTAGTTTAGATATTTATGATAAAATAGCTGATTTCCATTATTTAAATCAAGCGATCCTGGTAGAAAATGGTGATGATGGTGATAGTTTCAATTATTCTCCACCACGTCAGGATCTCGAAATATATTCAACTGATAGTCGATTCACTAATAATATTATTGGTTCTAGTTTATATCAAAAAACAGTTATTAATTATGAAATGATCATTCCTGCTAATTTACAAGAGCGGGCTGAAGGAAAGGTAAGTACAAAGTTACCGGTAAGTTTAGAGGTAGGATTACAAAAAGGAGCAAAAGTAATCGATATTAATGTTCATGTAGATAATCATGGTTTATCACATCGCTTATGTATTCTTTTTGATAGTGCTTTAACGACTAAATTTAATTATGCTGATCAACAGTTTGGATCAATTAAACGGCCAAATGAATATGCAAAAGAAATGGCTTTATATTTAGAAGGATTAGGAAATAAAGAAAAAATTGAAAAACCTAAAGTTATTGAATTAGCCAATTGGGCCAATGATCAGTCTTCATGGCAAGAACCGCCAATTTCAATTGAACCAACTCAAAGTTACGTGAGTCTTGCTGATGAAAATAGAGGAATCGCACTTATTCCTCAGGGCGTCCGTGAATATGAAATCATTGGTGAAAAAGGAAATCAAATTCGATTAACTTTATTTAGAACATATGGTTTTATGGGAAAAGAAAATCTAGTTTATCGTCCAGGAAGAGCATCAGGAGAACGAATCATTGCTACACCGGCTGCGCAATTATTAAAGGAAATGGATTTCAGTCTAGGCTTTACTACTTTTTCTAAAAATATCAATGATGCTAATATCGATCTGTTGGCAAAAGAATATAATACGCCAATTGAAGTTTATGAGTATGCGGATTTCTTAAATGGAAGATTGATTTTTGCGCAAGAAGATGTTGAACAAACTTTATCTTCTTCAATATCATTATTTGAAACAGAGAATAAGCTTGTAGTAAGTGCAATTAAAAAAAGTGAAGATGATAAAGGGTATATAATTCGTTTATTTAATGGGAAAGATCATTTAGATGTAGGTGATAGGCTATCTTTTAATTTCGATATTAAAGAAGCGTATTATACTAATTTAAAAGAGGAAAAACTTGAAAAAATTGATATTGAAAATAATACTATTAAGATCAAGCCGCTTTCTCACTGTAAATTTATCACAATATATGTCTCTTAAATTATTAACAGGTAAAAACGATTATAGTTTTTACCTGTTTGCATATATCAGACAAAGTCTTATATAGAAAATAGTCATAAAATTAAAATGCTATATGAACATATTAATATGTAAAGTATATTTTTTAAAGATGGTATGATGGTTTGGTTTAATTGAATGATAAATATTGAGATCAAACGGATGTAAAAAATTTTTTTAAATATGAATTATATGTTATAATAGGGTTACTTTTGTAGAAAGGATAGAGATAATGTATAATATTTTTGATATCTTACCTAATAACTTTTTTAATATTTTTATTGGTGATAATAAGCGGGTAATTTCTGATTGTTTATATTTAGTTTATCATTCATTTAAAAGTGATTTGTCTTTTTCATCTACTAAAGAACAAGTTTTATCGATTTTTCAAGATTATTTTGAAAATCATGTTACTTTTTTAAAAAGCGATGAAGAGTTAGATGGTTCTCGTGATAAAGCTTTATATATTTTAAAAAGGTTAAAGGAATGTGGCTGGGTCAATGAAGAAACTGGCGAAAATTATGAGATATTTATTACTTTTGAAGATTATAGTATTAGGGTCTTAGAAAATCTATTTAGTCTTGATACCAGCAGTGATAATGGTGAATACTCAGGTTTGATCTATAATATTTTTATGTCTTTCAATACTTTTGATGTTAATCGTGGCGATCTGGTTTTTGAAACAGGATATGAGAATACGAAAGAGCTAGCTAATAAATTAAAAAATTTAAATTCTAATATAAAAAAATATATTCAAAATTTGTTGGATGAAGGAATCAAAGATGATCTTGAGGCATTATTGAGCTCATTGTTACAGGATTATCAAACGAAAATAATTGATCGCGCTTATTATAATCTTACTACTTATGATAATCCTTCTAAATATCGGCAGCGAATTATTAATAACATTGAAACTATTATTAGTAATGATGAGTATCTTGATATAATTGTTCGTAACATTATGGAACGTAAGGATCTTGGCTATCAGGAGGCATTAGCACTGTTATTGAATCAAAAGGATTATATTATTAATGCTTTTGAACATATTGAAGAAATAATGCAGGAAATCGATAGTAAAAATAATAGATTTATTGAATCAGCGATCAATCGAATTACTTTTTTATTAAACAATCAAAAAGATATTGAGGGAAAGATCAATAATATTATTAAAGCAGTTGCTAGCGGTAAAGATGTAAGTGATCTGGGGAATCTATATTTAAATAGTTTTGTATCGAGGGATTCTTTATATGTTCCTCGTAATTATACGAGTTTAGTTAAATCACAGCTAGAAAAGCCTGCAGTTCTCGATGAAGAATTAAAAGAAAAGGCTTTAAAACAAATTATTAAATCTAAAAATTATTCACATAAATATATTGAAGATAAGGTCTTGATGCTGTTAAAACAAAAAGGAGATTTTTTGGGTTCTTCATTACCGATCAACAATAATGAAGATCTAGCGACTTTAGTATTAATTTATTTATATGGCTTTGCTTATGGAACAAAGTATGAAGTTGAACCATTAGATAACGAAGTAGTTGTTAACAAGTATCGTTTTAAAGATTTTAGAGTAAAGGAGAAAGTAGATGGATAAATATCAGCAGGCGACAACTTTTTACAATAAGTATATTCGTTTAAGTGATAGTAAAAAAGAAGAATTTTCAAGATTAACTAATAAACTATTAAGCTATAATTACATTTGTGCCAGCCGACCTCGAGATCTTGATGATTATTATAAAATTATTGCTGATTTTGAGCTTTATGCCAGCTATTTTGCTTTAATGGATTATGTATTGGAAAATCATAATGTTGATAAAGTGTTGAATTTATATAATTTACAAAATTATAATCGTTATTCTTTTAAGAAAAATGAATCAGTTATTTTATTGTTGTTACGACGCTTTTATTATCAAAAAATGCAGGAAGTATCTTTGCTTGATAATATCACAATAACTTTACAACAGCTTCATGATGCTATTAATGCAACTGGTATTTTTGATAAACGAATTAATAAAAGTGAACTTAAAGAAGTGTTTAGGGTCTTAAAAAGATATAATATTATCGATGTAACTGGTAATAGTGATGATGATAATGCGGTTATTATTATTTATCCTACTATTACGTATGTTTTACCGGTTGAACGCTTAGAACAAATTGAAAATATTTTATTGGATTATCAAAAGCGAGGTGATAGTAGTGAAAAAACTAGTCAAGATGAAGCTGATTAACTGGCATTTATTTAATAATCAAACGATCGAAATCAAAAATAATGTAGTCATTACTGGTGAAAATGGAACTGGTAAATCAACTTTACTAGATGCTTTGCAGTATATTTTAACAGCGGGAAAAGCTAAGTTTAATAGTGCAGCTAATGATTCGGGGAAAAGAAATATTGAGGGCTATATTCGTGGTAAATTAGGACGTGAAGGAAAAGAGTATTTAAGAATGGGAGATGTGGTTTCGTATATTGTTTTAGAATATTTTGATGAAACGACAAAACGCAGTCAGTTATTAGGTGTTGTTTTGGAACTAAGTAAATCAAATATCAAAAAAGAATTATTTTTTCAAGTAATCGATCAAAAAATAGCTGATGATTTATTTATTAAAGGAAATCATGTGTATAATCGTAATGAGTTTAGACGCTTTTTAACTAGTAAAAAGATTCAAGCTAATTATGCTGATAAAAAAAGTGCTGTACCAGGTTTGTTTCGTCAGGCCTTAGGGGTATCAAAAAAATATTTTGAATTGATTCCCCGCGCATTAGCTTTTAAACCAATCAACCATGTGTATAATTTTATTTTTGACTTCCTTTTAAATGAAGATCCTGTTAAGATCGATGATCTTCGTAATAATGTACGAGCGTATCGGAATTTAGGTAATGTTTTAAAAGATCAGCAAAATCGTTTAGCAGCTTTAGAAAAGATAGATACCTTTTATCAAAATTATCAAAAGATAGAACTTCGTTTAAAGAATTATCGAGATGCTAAAGATCATCTTTATCTTGATAGTTTGTATTATCAAAAGGAAGTAATTGAAAAAGCTATTTTGAAAAGTGAATTAGTTGTTAAAGATTTAGAACAGTTATTAATTAGAGCCAAAGAAGAAAGTGAAAGTCTCCAAAAAGAAGTTATTAGTTTAGAAAATATTTTAGATAGTAATGAGGGATATCGTTTAAAGAAAGAGCTTGAAAGTAATTTAAAAACGAAGCAAACTCAATTAAAACAGCTTGAAATCAAATATCATGATTATGTTGATAAATTAATTCAAGAAACAACGATTTTAAAACAACTTCGAATCAAAGAAACATTTATCAATAATATTAATAGTAATGATTATGATAGTGAATATTTAAATGAACATCTTTTTGAAATAAAAAATGATTTAGTAAGTAAACGCGGTGATTTTAGTGAAAAGAAAATTATTTTCGAGCAGGATTTAAAAAAGATGCAGACTAAGCAAAATGAATTAGTTGATCAACATAACCAGCTTTTAAGTAATCGCTTTTTTTATCGTAAAGAAATAACTGAGCTTATCAAAGTTTTAAAAGAACAGTTAGCTAATTATTATCAAAAGAAAATCGATGTAAAGCCGCTTTGTGAATATTTAGAGATAACTGATGAATCGTGGCGCAATGCCATCGAAGGATACTTAAATACTCAGCGTTTTGATATTATTATTGACCCTGAATATTTCACAAAAGCAATGCAGATATATGAACAGTATAAAAATAGTCATGGCATTTTTGGGGTAGGAATCGTCGATGTTGCTAAGTTAGATAAATATCAAGAAACGCAAGAAGACAGTTTAGCTAATTTTGTTACAAGTCTTAACAGCTATGCTAAAAGATATGCTAATATGCTGTTAAATCGAGTTAAGTGTGTCGATACAGTTGAACAGTTACCAATGCATAAAACGGCAATTACTAAAACTTGTATGGTTTATAATAATTATACGGTTAGAGCGCTTAATCCTAAGGTATATCAACAGCCGTATATTGGATTGGAAGCTTTGAAGATTCAAATAGGGATGATTGAAGAACAATTAAACCAAATTCAAGATGAAATCAAAGTTAAAAGTAAACAATATCATGAAATAAATCGGAATCTAAAGATCTTGAATAAATCACAAATCGATTTTTTAGTTGGTTCTACTAGTTTGATCGATGAATATCATGATTTACAAAATAATATCAATGAGATTGCTAAACGTTTAAAAGAAATTATTCAAGATGATTCAATTATTGCGATTGTCCAACAATTAGATCAAGTTAATCTAAAATATCAAAAAGCCCAAGATAACTATGATTTAAAACAGCGTAATCTTATCAATGAAAAAGCCAGCATTGATCAAAACAATAAAGCTAAAAGAGAAATTGAAGCAGAATTAGAAATGCTTCCCAAGGCACCAGAAATTATTGACGAAGCAATTATGGCAATTAAAAAAAGATATTATAAACGTTTTGGTCATAATTACTCATCGATTCAAAATAGTTTAGTTATAAAAATTCGTGAATTAGAAGGACAGTTAAATAAGGAAAATACGGATATTGAATGGGCCATGAAAGCTTTTAATCATGAATTTAAAGTTGGCTATGGCGAAACGATCGATAGTATTGATGTTTATTTACAGTTATACTATAAATTAAGAGATATTGAAATCGTTAAACGTCAAGATGATGTGCGAAATGCAAGAAGAAAATGTGAGCAGTCATTTCAAGAGTCATTTATATCGAGATTATATGAAAAAATCAATCAGGCGAAAAAGGATATTAAAGAATTGAACAAAGGACTTCAAAATAAAAACTTTAATGGCGATAGTTATGAATTTGAGGTCAATCCTAGCAGACGTAAAGATTATCGCCGTTATTATGATATTATTGCTTCTAATCAGCAGTATAACAGTGATGATTTATTTGTAACGACTTTGTCAAAAGAAAATCGAGCTGTAATGGATGAATTGTTTGATCAAATAGCTTTATTAGGTGAAGATGAAAGTGGTGAAAAGTTATTACAAAAATATACTGATTATCGTGAGTATTTAGATTATGATATTAAGATTTCACATGAAAATGGTGATTTTACTAAATTTTCTAAAGTTAATCGAGAAAAATCAGGTGGAGAAACCCAAACACCATTTTATGTTGTTATTGCCTCAAGTTTTGAACAGTTAATCAAAAATCGTCTTAATGAAGATTCTGGCTGTGTCGTTTTATTTGATGAAGCGTTTAATAATATGGATGAAACGAGAATTCAGGCAATGATGAGATTTTATAATGAGCTTAATGTGCAGATCATTTTGGCAGCACCACCAGATCGTGCTAGTACTATCATGCCTTATGTTGATACCACACTAGCAATTATTAAATCTGGTGATAATTCTTTTGTTGAGGCTATTATTCATGAATAAATATGCAACAAAAATATTAACTAATCTTTTGGAAAAGTATGAACGCAGTGTTTTATCTAAACAAGGTTCTTGTTTGAATTTGCAGATAAAAGTTAAATTGCGAAAGCTTTTTCCAAAATATGATAACAGTGATTACTATTCGCGGCGTTTATTGATTGATGAGGCTTGTTATGATTTAAATAATTTACATCTTCTTGATATTATTATTGATGATGAGGGAATTAATGAAATAGCACTAGTATTAGATGATAATTATATAAAAGAGGCATACCGTTTAATAAAGCGAATTTATTTAGATGATTATCGTCTTGAAACAATTGATTATTTAAAAGAAATTTCATTTTCTATTGATTGGCTGGATAATTTTAAAAATGAAATGATAAAAAAGATAGAAAATTATCAATCAGTAAGCAGATATTTAAATATTGAAAATATTGAAGAAATCAATGATACATTTATTGTTTTACAAGCGCTTGTAAAACAAAAAAAAGAAATTTCATTTCGTAAATTTTCTTTAATGGCTTTGAAAGATTCAAAACGATTAGAAAATATCAAAAGTAAGCTTATTAATATTATTAATGATTATTATAGTGAAAGCTTTCAAAATGAAGATGAATTGTTTGGATATTTTAATGTTATTAAAAATCCTGGTTTTATATATTTAAGCGGTCAAATCAAAATCAGTTTAAATGATCAGATTATTGATATTGGTAAACTTAATAGTCCTTTTTCTTTAACTACTGAAAATATTAAATTATTGAAAATCTTAGAAATTAGAGATGTTAATGTTTTAACGATTGAAAACTTAACTTCATTTTATGATACTGTTATTGATAATACTTTGATAATCTATTTAGGTGGTTATCATAATGCATTAAGAAGAGAGCTGCTGTTAAAGATCTATCAATTTAAAACAGATCTTAATTATTATCATTTTGGTGATATTGATGCTGGAGGATTTTATATTTATTTGCATTTAGTTGAAAGGACCAATATTCCTTTTAAAACTATTGCTATGAATATAGATATTTTACAAAAATATCAGGAATATACAAAAAGATTGACTGCTAATGATCGAAAAAGATTAATTAAATTAAAAGAACGGTTTCATGATGATGTCATTGATTATATGTTGGAAAATGACTGTAAATTAGAGCAGGAGATCGTTGAACTGCATACTATTGTTTAATAGATATAAAGGTGTTCAAAATTAGTTTGAGCACCTTATTTATATATAAGTGATTATCATAGATAAATGATAATATTAGATTAAAAAAGAAACGATTCTAATAATGAGGACAATAGCACCTCATGTTTTAAAAGTTCCTTTATCTAATTAGTAAATACAATGAATTTTAAAATTTCTTATTTTTGTTATTTATAACTGATTTATTGATATTATTTATTGATATTAATAGTAATGAAAATAACAAATAATTTATTTGAATTAGAAATATTAAAAATATAAATATAAATTTTTTAGAAATTCCTCAAAAACGATTTTTATGGGATTGGATAGGTAAAATAATAAAAAATATTTTGAATAAAAAAATTAATAGTTAATTTTTACCGTTATTAATGTAAGCGCTTTTGCTTATGGCTTTAGAATGAGTTATAATAACTTCATATGAAAAACAGATTAGGGAGCATAGAAATGAATGTGTATGAATTAAAGATAAAAATATATTTATTAAAAGATATCAAAATTGAAGAAATACAAAGTTATCTTGCGTATTTTATAGATAGTGTTTTGGTAAAAGAAAATGAATTTTTAAATATTCATGAAACGAATATGTATAAGTTTTATACTTTTGATAGTCTTTATCCTCTAGCGAAAAATGGCGTGTATCAAAAAGATGATTCTTATGTATTTAGAATTAGAACTGTTGATTATAAATTGGCAGAATATTTATATAAGACACTGATAAAAAATCGTACTAAAGAAATCCAGGGATTAACAGGTGAAATCAAGATCATAAAGCCTAAAATGATTAAAAAATTATACACGTTAACACCTATAATATTAAAAACTGAGCATGGTTATTGGAAAAATAGTATTAAAGTAGAAGAATTTGAAAAGCGTTTAAAAATTAATTTAATAAAAAAATATAATGGTATTACTGGAGATAAGATGGATGAAGATTTTCAGTTATATTATCAAATCAATTTTAAAAATAAAGTTCCGGTTTCACGCATGTATAAGGGAATTAAATTACTAGGAGACATGATTGAATTAGAAATTACTGAAAATGAAAATGCTCAAAAATTAGCAATGTTAGCCATCGGCGCGGGACTTTTGGAAATGAATGCGCGGGGTTTTGGTTTTGTTAATTATTCATTTTATTGAAAGGAGGTAATGCGATGCTGGAAGAGTGTCTAGAAATTTTTAGTCAGGAACTTAAAAATAATCCAAATTTAATTTTGGAGACAATGGTTTTAACGAATGGTGATTATGTGTTGGTACATAGTGATGGCAGTTATCAGGTTGAAAAAATCAAGTATTCAAAAAAGGATCGTTGTTTGATTGAAAAGCCCGATGATGAAACATATCGAAAATTATGTTTTTATGATTATCAAAGTCAATTAGTAAGCATGAATAAACCTCAGGATCCAGGGAAAACGATCCATTCTAATAATTATTTGTCGTTTTTTGTTAAAAAGGAAAGTTTTAATAATGGCAAGATGAATAATGAAGCGATTGAAAGATATTTTAAGTCTTTAGAGAATCCTCAGGAGAAATATAAAGGTAAAGATTTGCAAATGTATAATTTTGTAGCTGATGATATTGGTGAAATTGATCAAGAGAAGTTACAAAGAAATAAGCAATGGTTAGTTGAAAATATATATAATTTAGATAACGTTGATTATAGTGAAAAAGATTATTTAAAGGTCTTTTTTGAAGATGATGATCAGTTATATGTTAATGAGGGAAATCGTTATACTTTAACGAAAATATTTAATTGTAATGATTATAATATTTATGATGATAGTGATGTTTATGGTTTGCCGAATTATAATATGCAGTTAAATTCTAAAAAACCATTTTTGGAAAATAAGACGAGAATGAATAAGATTCCTTACATGTTATCTTTAAAAGAAGCTTTACTTGAAAAAAAGTTTTTTGATTTTTTGATGAATCAGGCAAATGATGGTAAAACAAATATTTATTTTAGTAGTGATGAAGATGATGATAAAAGGATCTATTGTTTAAATAATATTAAAAATATAGAAAAAGGTTTTGATGGAATCGTTGTTAAAACAAAAAAAGGTAAAGAATTAGAAATTCATTATCTGGATGTTGTTACGGATTATAAAGTTTTTTTAAATCCTTTATTTAATTATAAAAATATTATTGGTTCTTTAGCTGATGAATGTTATAAAGAATATGACAAAAGAACAGATGTTGAAAATCTTATTAATGAGATTTTGTTTTCTAAATATTTGAAAAATAATTATTTTACAGCTCCTGATGACCTCAAAGGCGTTGATAGTATTTATAAAAAGAATCTTTTGGTTTGTAGGGAAGCAGTTCATGCTTGGGTATATGCAGGAAAAGTTGAAAATATTGGAAATGTTTTGTTAAAAGCTGCCTTGGATATAATTAAATATTCAATCAAAATGGGTTATCTAAACAGTGCGAAGAAACAAATGAATTTATATTTTGCGTTAAATAAGTATTTTAATCAAAAGGAGAATGGTATGGAAAATATACGAGATGTTTTACGAACGAAGATAAATGCCAAACATCAAATGAAAATTGAAGATGATTTGGAATATAGTTTTGCTGTTGGTCAAGCTATTGCTTACTTACAATCAAAAAGCAAAGCAAAAAATAAAACCCAGGATATTATTAATCAATTTATCGTTATTAAAAATGACAAAGTTTTAAAAATCAAGTTGGAACAATTTTATCGTCGGTATAATTATGATTTATTTGTAGGTAAAACGCGCTTTAATTATTTGTTTGCGATGGTCATGGAATACATGGATGTCAAGAAAATTGATCAAAGTATGTTAATGGCAGGTTATCTTGGTGAAAATTTAATTTATGAAAAAGGGGAAAAAGAAAATGGATAAAAGAGTATATGGAGTTATTGGAATTGCCTCAATAATGGCTAATTGGAATGCAGATTTTTCTGGCTATCCTAAGAGTTTATCAGATGGAACGATTTTTGGTAGTGATAAAGCCTTAAAATATCCAATGAAAAAGATGTGGGATAGTGAAGGTAAAAAAGTGTTATACATGAAATCAATGAAATTTTCACCACAAAAAGATGGTAGTGTAACATTGGTACCTAATTCATTAAAAGAACGTTATGAAAAGTTATTTGATGTTGAAGATTTATCAAAATGTAAAGATGCTAAAGAAGTTTTCACTAATTTAATGAGTGCGGTAGATGTTAAAAACTTTGGAGCTACTTTTGCAGAAGCTAAGAATAATATTTCAATTACTGGTGCTGTTCAGTTTGGTCAGGGAATTAATAAATATGATGGCAGTGTTGCTGAAGAACAGCAAATTTTATCACCATTTAGAGATGCTACTAAAGATAAAGAAAAAGATGAGGAAGCTAAAAATTCGACATTAGGAACGAAGATCGTAAGTAATGAAGCACATTATTTTTATCCTTTTTCAATCAATCCTAATGCTTATAAAGAATTAGTATCATTAAAGGTAACTGATGGATATACCGAAGCAGATTATCAAAATTTTAAACGGACAGCTTTAGTAGCAGCTACTTCATTTTCTTCTAATGCTAAAGAGGGGTGCGAAAATGAATTTGCTTTATTTGTCGAAACTAAGTCAGATACATATTTACCAAATTTAAGTGAATATATTAGTTTTGAAAAAAATGATCTTAACAAAATTAAAATTGAATGTAATATGTTAAATGAACTTGATGATATTTTAAGTATTGAAATATATTATAATCCCGAAACAACAGTTTTAGAATCTAATTTAAAAAATGCCAAGATATATCATATCATCACTAAAAAAGAGGTGTAATTTATGCAGGCACTTAAATTTACTTTAAGTGGTAAAACAGCTTTTTTTAAGCGACCTGAAGTCAATACCTATTATTATTTTACATTTGGTAATATTCATAAAGTAGCATTACTAGGAATGTTTGGCGCTATTTTAGGGTATCAGGGTTATGATAATACTAAAGAACTACCAGAGTTTTATCGAAAACTAAAGGATGTAAAAGTATCTATTATACCGCAAAATAAAAAAGGTTATTTTTCTAAAAAGATTCAGTATTTTAATAATTCTGTGGGATATGCTTCAAAAGAGCAGGGTGGAAATCTGATTGTTAAGGAACAGTGGTTAGAATATCCTCAATGGGATATTATTGTCCTTTTAGATAATGAGGAAGCTAAAAAAATTGCTGATTCATTAATTGATCATAAGTGTATCTATATTCCTTATTTAGGAAAAAATGATCATCCTGCAATGATTGATGATGTTCATATTATTGAATTGGATGAAAGAAATATTGATGAAGAAAGAATTGATTGTTTATTTCCTAAAGGAAGTTTTGAAGAAGCTGAGGATATTGATATCGATTTTTATAAGTATCAGGAGAGTTTACCAATTGGTTTAAATGAAAAAACAGGATTATATGAATACATGACTTTTATTCATACGGATCTATTGATGGATGAAGGGACTGTATATACTTTTGATAGTAAAAATATAATATTTTATTAGACCCGCTTTATTGCGGGTTTTATTGAAGGAGGAAGTTATGAATATTGATAAATATATGGTGTCACTAGAACGATTAATGAAAAATATTAATAATTGTTATGGACATATTAAAGATGATCAGCATGAAACGATCGTTGAACATATTCAATTGTGTATTAAATATTTAAAAGAAATTTTTGAATTAAAAAGATTAGATAAAATAATGGTATTTTTTAAAAATAATTTAGTTAGTGATTTATCTGATGAAGGAAAAGAAATGTTTAATGAACTTTTTATTAATACGATCGTTTTCCATGATACCGGTAAAATAAATCCTATTTTTCAAAATGATAAGATGAATAATTCTGCTATGAATTATATGACACCGCCACAAAACTTAGATTCTAAACACTCGATATTATCAGCATATATTTATTTGGGATATTTTTTAAATAAAATAAATTTATTTGATAAAAATGATTATAAAATATTGAAAAGAATTACTTATATAAATGCTTTTGTGATTTCTAGGCATCATAGTAAGATCGATGATTTTAGAACTTGTTTTATTGATAAATTTGATAGTGATGATAAATTAGAAGAAAGAATCATAGATTGGGTAAATAGTGATGAATTTGTAAAGCAGTTTAATGTCGATTTTAATTTTGTTTCCTTGAAAAAAAAGGGTAGAAATAGTTTTTTTAAAAAATTACAAAAATATGAAATCAATAAACAAATTGATTTCTATGCTTATGTTAGATTTTTATATTCTATTTTAGTTACATGCGATTACTATGCAACTAGTGAATTTTATAATGATCAAAAAGATATTAATGTAATGAATGATTTTGATTTTAAAGAACTGATTCAACAATATAATAATACCGAGCTAATAACTAAGATTAGAAAGAAACAGACTTTCGAAAATAGTATCAATGAATTAAGAACGGAGATATTTTTAGAAGCCGAAAAAACATTAATAGAAAACTGCGATAAAAATATTTTTTATCTCGAAGCACCAACAGGTAGTGGTAAAAGTAATACCGCAATAAATTTAAGTTTACGTTTGATTGAAAAAAATAATGATTTAAATAAAATCGTCTATGTTTATCCTTTTAATACGTTAGTAGAACAAAATATTGCTTCATTTAATAAAATATTTGATCATAGCAGGATTTTAAATAATCTTGCAGTTGTTAATTCAACAACACCAATTAAAATCGATGAAAATAACCTTAATAAATATCAAAAGGCGCTATTAGACAGGCAGTTTTTGAATTATCCAATTATTTTAACTACACATGTTAGCTTATTTGATACATTGTTTGGTAATAATCGTGAATCAGCATTTGGTTTTTATCAACTAGCTAATTCAGTAATTGTTTTAGATGAGATTCAAAATTACCGGATTGAACGCTGGAATGAAATAATCATCTTTTTAAAAGAATATGCAAAAGTTTTAAATATGAAAATAATTATTATGTCAGCTACTTTACCTAATTTAGAGATGCTTACAAATGATGATAATAATTCAGTATCATTAATTAAAGACTGTAAAAAATATTTTTTAAATCCTGTTTTTAAAGATCGGGTAAAGATTGATTATGGTTTATTGGAAGTAGAAAATATTGAAGAAAAATTGTTTGAACATGTCTTAAAAATGAATAAACTAAAGAAAAAAATTATGTTAGAGTTTATTGTAAGAAGAAGTGCTGAGAAATTTTATCGGCGTCTTAAAAATGAAAATCTTGATTGTGAAGTTTTATTTATTAGCGGTTTTGACAGTATTTTGGAAAGAGAAATAATAATAGATAAGGTTAATACTTGTAATCATCTTATTTTAGTAGCAACACAAGTAGTTGAAGCAGGCGTTGATATTGATATGGATATTGGTTATAAAGATATTTCAAAACTAGATAGTGAAGAACAGTTTATGGGAAGAATAAATCGTTCTTGTTTAAAAGATGGGGTAGTGTATTTCTTTAATTTAAATAAAGCTGCAAATATTTATAAAAAAGATGAAAGAGTTAGTAAAAATTTAACGTTATTAAATGATGAAATGAAAGCTGTATTATTAAATAAGAATTTTAGTCAATATTATCAAAAATTACTTACAGCTTTAGTACATAAGGCTAGAGAATATAATGATGATAATGTTGAAAATTTTTTTAGGGAGGCTGTTGCCTGCTTAAATTATAAAGAAGTAAGTAAGCGGATGGAACTGATCTTGGATACAAGAGATCGCGTGACGATTTTTTTGGGACGTAAGATAAAAGATGTTGATGGTAATGAATATGATGGTAATTTGATATGGACTCAGTATGTGGAGTTATTACAAGATAATGATATGGATTATTCAAAAAAGATTTATCAGTTATCAGTTGTGAAAAGTAAAATGAATTATTTTATGTATCAAATTGACAGTAAATGTCAATTTGATTATAAAGAACAGATTGGTGAGATTTTTTATATTGAAGATGGTGATAATTATATTTTAGATGGAAAATTAAATACAGGATTATTTGATACTGAAAATGAATTGTTTATATAGGTGGTGTGATTATGCAAATAAATGGGACATTGATAAATTATTATTTTCATTGTAAAAGACAATGTTATTTACATGGTAATCGTCTTAATTTAGAAGATGAAAGTGAAGATGTAAAAATTGGAAAAGCTTTGCACGAACAAAAATATAGTGATAACAAAAACTCAGAAATAGCAATAGATAATATTAGATTAGATAAATTAACGGCCAAATACTTAATTGAAACTAAAAAATCTGATGCTGATTTGATAGCAGCTAAATGGCAGCTTTTGTATTATCTTAAAATATTAAAATCAAAAGGAATAATCAGAAAAGGCCGGATAGAAGTAATTGAAAAAAACAAACAAAATAAATCTTTTATTGAAGTAGAATTAAGTGCTGTAGAAGAACAGGAATTAGATAAAGTAATTATAGAAGTTGAAGAACTATTGGAAAGTAATCAAATACCACCAGTTTTAAATGAGAGTAAATGTAAAAAATGTGCATATTATGCTTATTGTTATATATAGGAGGTGAGGTTATGGGAAGTACAAAATATATAACTAGTATGGGTGATTTAAAGCGAAAAGATGATTCACTTTGTTTTAGAAAAGGTAATAAAAATATATATTTACCAGTAGAAAATGTAAAAGAGATATATTGTTTAAATGAAATATCATTGAATACTAAATTGTTGGATTTTATTTCATCAAAAAATATAATTATTCATTTTTTTAATTATTATCAAGGTTATAGTGGAACTTTTTATCCTAAAGATAAATATACTAGTGGCAAATTATTGATTAAACAAGTTGAAGCATTTAGTAATCATAGAAAAGAAATTGCTAGAGCAATCGTTCATGGAATAGCAATCAATATTGATGAAACTTTGTATCATTATTATAAACATGGCAAAAAAGAAGTTAAAGAAACTATCGACTGGATTCGAAAAGAAGTTTCTAGACGTTTACAAGATGCTAATAATATTAAAGAGATAATGGCGGTTGAAGGTGAGTTGTGGCAAAGATTTTATAGCACTTTTAAATATATATTACCTGAAGATTTTATAATGAATAAGAGAGTTAAAAGACCACCAGATAATCCAATCAATGCTTTGATTTCTTTTGGGAACACATTATTATATACAAAAACAATTTCAGCGATATATCAAACTCATTTGAATCAAAGTATTTCATTTTTGCATGAACCAACAGAACAAAGATTTTCTTTATCATTAGATCTAAGCGAAGTATTTAAACCAATAATAGTTTTTAAAACTATTTTTGAATTAGTAAATACTAAAAAATTAAAAGTTGAAAAACATTTTGATAAAAAAACTAACTATTGTTTATTGAATGAAGAAGGTAGACAAATATTTATTGAAGCTTTTGAAAATAGGATAGATACTAAATTCCAACATACAAAATTAAAAAGAAAAATATCATATAAAACAGCAATAAAATATGATGGATATAAATTAATTAAAACAATTTTTGAAGGTACCCCTTTTATACCATTTTCAATAAAGGATAAATACTAATGAAAATAAGAAATCATAATTATGTAATTGTTTGTTATGATATTGGTGAAAAAAGAGTTAATAAAATATTTAAGATTTGTAAAAAGTATCTTCCCCATTATCAGTATTCTATTTTTAAAGGCCCTATCACACCAGCAAAGTTAATTTTGTTAAAGAAAGAATTACAAAAGGCTATAAATAAGGATGAAGATTGTGTCAGTATAATTAAATTACAAAGTGAAAGTTCTTTTGATGAAGAGATATTAGGATGTCAAAAAGACGAGAATACAAATAGTTTAATTATATAATTTTACCAGGTAAAATTTTTAATGAAATGTCTAAACCTCTTGTTAGAGTAAGGGTTCAAGAGATTACAACTAAAAATAGTAAAAAATTAAATTTAGCTGGTAAAAAAATAGAAACTTGTTGATATATATAGGTTTTGAGGTATAATAAAAAATGAAAAGTGACTAATTTACTAGGGGTTTAATATCAACATTAGATGTATTGAAATTCCT
>NZ_JMLH01000011.1 GCF_000686665.1 Thomasclavelia saccharogumia DSM 17460
ATGTCCAGTAGAACCACAGGTACATTTAAATTTATTAAGATCTAATGATCTTACATCATTATCATAAGAGTTTTGAGAATAACTGTTGAAAGAAAGTGTTTTAAATGTTATCATAATCATGTACAAGACATACATATGTTTTTGGAAAAAAGGAAGGTAGGACTGCAATCTAATGATCCTTTCTTTTTTTGTATGCCGATCTCCTTAAACATAATAATAAAACAGCTGAGATAATTTGCATATTAATTTATCAAATTATTTCAGCTGTTTTTTTATATTTATTAATTTAATTTGATTTGTTCCTGTCTTTTTTTGTTTATATAATGTGCTAATCAACAATTTAACTTTTCATACATTCCTAGTTTTTTTGAAAGAGCAGGTATTTTCTGTTGTCGTTTTTCTTCTGATACACTATAAATATCACACATAAAATTCAAATACTGCAATCCCGTTAAGTACGGGTCAAGAATAGGAGTATCTGGAACATACGCCATTAGTTTTTTACATTCTGTTGGAGCAGACTTGATAGAAACACCATTTAAAAGAATATCGCCGGTATCATAGTCGTGAATAGTAAGACACGCTTTTAATGTAGTGGTTTTACCAGCACCATTTTTCCCGATAAAACCGTATAAATCGCCATCTTCAATCGTTATGCTTAAATCAGATACCGCTTTTTTTCCATTTGGATATATTTTAGTTAAGTTTTTTATTTCAAGCATATTACTGAAATTTCCCCTTTCAATCACTTCTCATTTAGAAAATTTTCTAAATGAGAAGTAAAAAAATAAACTTCCATTCCTCAATCATTACATTTTGTATATTTCTAAGTATCTTTATAATGCCAACACCAATATTACTACTGCCACAATAATAGAAATAACTGGAATTAAATAATACATAAATGTTCTTTCTTCGTTCTTTTTCATCAAAGCAAAACCTGAAAAGACATTTAGTATTGCACAAATTGCAGGTGTCCCAAACACAACAGCAGTCTTTGGAAGCACAGAGTTTACATTTCCATTACTGTCAAAATGAATAGGGACATCACTAGGTAATTTTCCCCAAAATACTAAAAAAATCAATACCGTTGCAACACAAATCAAACTTCCAATCATAATATGTTTTTTCATTTCCTTTACCTCCTCTTGTTTTTATAAACTAACATTAGGGAATATATAAGTGGTAAAACACCCACTAATATAATGACTAATGGAATGGACACAACCTTTAAAGGACTTACAAAAAGTTGAAGAATAAAAATAATTCCTGCTAAAATCCACGTATAACTGGCTAATTTATGTGTTTTGTCCCAACTTTCTTCATCATTTAGCAACCACGGAAATTTTAAACCTATATACTTATTTACATGATTTTTAGGAAAATAGTTTCCACTCACAATAAATAGCAAGCCAACAAAAACAATCGTTGCAATATTAGAAAATGAGGAATTTGGATAAATGGTGGAATAAATAGAAACAATCACTAAAAAAATTGAAGTAAAAGGCATAATCCATTTTCCTAATTTAACTAAAAACTTAGCTCCCATTGTTTTGCATACTTTAAAATTCAATACAATATTTAAAACTACATTTATAACGATACCACCAACAAAGAGCATATTTGAATATAAATTTTGCTGAACCGTTTTCGGTTCTGGATAAACAGCAGTAAACGATATATAAACAAGCAATGAACATAAACATATAAAAGTAGTTATTAAAAGTGTTCTTCTTTCTTTACTCATCATTTTTACCAGCTCCTTCATTAAATTGCATGCACCAAAGGACAATATCCTCAAATACGGAAACATTGATTTTGTAATATATATATTTCTGCTGTCTATTTTCAAATATCAAATCAGCTTTTTTTAATAAGGATAAATGATACGAAATAGTTGCATTAGATAAATCAAATTCGGAAGCTATATCTCCTGCTGACATTTCGCCCTTTTTTTTCAACATCATCAATATATCTCTGCGAATAGGGTCGCTTAATGCTTTAAATACATTAGGTAGGCTCATAATTATCACCACATCTACATTTCGATTTTTTTCTAAATGACTTTTTCTTTATTATATTCCCCAATAATCACAATGTCAATAGACTTTTAAAATAGTGGTAGTGACTAATTTAATCACTACCACATGCTTATCAATCTACAATCTTCCAGTTACTATCTTTATGTAACACAAGCTCATACTGCGACACCTGCGTCGCCTTTGTCTGATTATCAAGGAATTTCACGGCAACCTTGACTTTCACATTGTCCCCGTCCTTTGTAAAGATAGGGTTTACCAATTCAGAATAAAGATAGTCCCTGCCGATAGGTTCAAGTACATTTCCAGATACATAGTAAGCAAGCTCTTTTTCTGTGGCTGTTGGGTAGAGCTTAAAGAATGTTTCCAGAAATGCGGTAGCGTCGTTTACCGTATCAGCGTCTACGCTTGCGTCTGTTTCTGGTGTCTTTGGCTCATAGTCTGATTTTTCGATTGCTGGTGCAAGGGTAGGGTTCTGAACGATTACCATATCCCCGTCAGCGTCCACATGGACTTTTACCGTATAGGTTGCCTTGACCGCTGTTGTCTGTTCTCCCTCTTTTATCTGCTGATCTACTTCGTAGGTAGTAGAAAAAGTGTCCGCCCCCGACTGTTCGATACTCCACACAATCACATCTGTAACTGTGGAGCTGGTCGGTATATCGGTTCTAATGGTATCTACATTCAAGTCCTGCAATTCCTTTGTCAGATAACCGCTGATTGCCTGCGTCCTTGCTTCAATCGCTTCTTTGCTGTTGCTCCATGTATAATAGGACTTCGCAAAGTTCTTCACGAAATTTTCTATCCCGTTGGTGTCCTGCAAGCGAAGCTCTATGATTTCTTTTTCATGGGTGGTGTGCTGGTCGATAGCCGTAAAATTCTTATACACTCCAAAGCTCACACTTGCGATAAGCACTACCCACAACGCAATCACGGTTTTCTTATGTGTGCCTACCTTAACAGTACGCACCTTTTTTTCTTTGACATTTTCTGTCTGTTTCTTATTCTTCTTAAACATATTTTTCAAGTCCTTTCTATTGTTTTACTCGTCCTGCACCGATTAAGTGCTGTTGCCAGTAACTACTGCTTAGGTCTGCATATCCTATCGGGTCGCCTGCGTGGTACATCTGTGTCGGCGAAACAAGAATACCGACGTGTGTTACATAACTTCCAGCGTTATAGGTGGAATGGAAAAATACCAAGTCCCCAGCCTTTGCCTGCGAGAGTGGAAGATGTTGGGTAGCGTCATACTGTGCTTGTGCTGTTCTCGGTAAGGAGATACCAGCTTTTCCATAGCACCATTGCGTTAGTCCCGAACAGTCAAAAGAAGTGTTCGGGTTATTGCCACCATATACATACTTCCAGCCTTGATATTTCAACGCTTCATTCATAATCGCTTGTGCCGTCGCATTATCAAAGTGTGCCACGGTCAGATATTGATTGACTAATTCCACATAGAACATATTTCCATAGCCATACCGCCAGCCCCCATTCTTCGCAACGGCTATCGGGTTGGTGTAGGTTACTTTCTTTCCACCCGATTTCTCACGGGCGAAGCTCTCTGCAAGGTTAAAGGTGTGTTTTTTCCCTTTTCCTGCCACATATCCCACATAGCCATCGCCATAGTTATAGGACTGTATCGCTACATTCAAGTCGTCGATACCTTGATTTTTGCATGAAGAAAGCAGGGACGCAAAGTACTTACACCCCTGCTTGATTGAGCTTTCCGTATCTAAAGAGTTGGGCGGTAGTCCCAGACTTTCCGAACTCTGCATAACATCTTCTGCCGTACCACCACTTTCTACTTGAATGATAGCCAATAGCACATTGACATACTCGGAAATGTCGTATTCTTTGGCATATTTTTCCACCATAGGCTGATGTTTCAAGACTTCTGCGGATAAGTTCATACCCGTAATGCCAGAAGAAAAATTGCTGTTCTCGTCGTCGCTGTCTGCACTAATGAGGACACCAAAGAAAAGTACCAGAGAAAAGAGGATAGGAAACAGACTGCCAATGAGAGCGATATGTTTCAGTTTCATTTTTTCTTCTGTCCTTTCTTCGTTACAAGGTTACGGGTTTTCTCTATGGTCTGCTGGTTCTTCTGGACGTTCTGGGTCTGCTGAACCTTTGTCCTGCGGTCTTTTGTGTAATTCTGGCGTGTTTCCTGCGATACCACTTTTTCTATATTCTGCCTATGTACTGTCTGTGTAGGCTGGGTCGCTTTTCTATCAGAAGCACCAGAAGATAACGGACGCTCTTTGATAACAGTTGTCTTGACTGGCTCACTAGCTTTTGAAATGGTCGCTGTGGCAGGGCGTTTGACTTCTTGCGTTTTTTCCGCACTCGACTTTGGAATAGTTGAAGCTGTGGCTGGTCGCTCATGGGCACGGGTAGCTCCCGTTGTCGCTGATCCGTCAGCCTTTCGCTGTGCCTGCCTTGCTTCTTGTGCCTTTTGAAGCTCCATACGTTTGTCAGCGATATTTTGTCTATGCTGTTCCTGCTTTTCCAATCGTCCCGTCTGTCTGGACTGCTGTTCCTGAACCATGCCACGCTTGAAGTCGGACACGCTGGACTTTGCCTTTTCCTTTGCCGAATACACCGCATAAGCGGTCTGTGTCGGCATATCCTTGATATTTTCTTTGACAGCGTTTGCTTTGTCTTTCACTTTATTTTTTGTATCTAAGACAGCACCCACCTTTGAGCCTGCTCGCTGTCCCATGCTGGAAGTGGTATTGCCCCGATTTTCTTTAGAAGCCGTATTTTTTCTTTCGGCTCTCTTGCCAGCAACGGCACTTCCAGCTACCGCACCAGCCACACCACCCGAAATACCGCCAGCACTTACCGCCCTTGCAATACGGTGTTCCATACGCCTAGCCCTATGTCGCATAAACAGATACGGTCTGCGGAAAATTCTTCGCCCAATGCTTTGACTGTCGCCAGCATTAAGTGAGAACATACTCATTAAATCGCCCAGCTTCATGTAGATACCAGCGAAACACACTATCTGTAAGAACGCCACCATGAAAAACGGATAGTCCGTGGAAATGTTGTAAAACATACTGGAAATGCTAAATGCCACCGTTACAATGAGCGTTATTCCTGCCCGTGTCATTATGGTATTAAATACCCTTACGATTGCCTGCTTTGCCATGCTTTCATAGCTCGGTATCATGGATAGTAAAAAGCTGATAGGTAAAAACATTGCAAAGATAATAAAAAGTATCTGGCTAAACAACATCATGCCCGTAAGCAAGAATACAAATATCGTGATACCTAAGTTGAAGAACAAGAGGAAAAACACCATACCCAAACGATTTACCACCTGCGGTATCGTCAGATTGTTGTTGTCGTTATCCTCGATTTCTGTTTTCACGACTTCCTCTCTGGTCTTTCCGTCCTCGTCCTCTGGGCTTGCTGATACGAGAGCTTCCACACGGTCTGTCCCGATTTCCTCTGCGTTACTATTCCCGAATTGCAGAAGTAGCCACGGCTGTTCCACTTGAATAGAAAATAGGCTGTTCCGTATCAATTCCACGCTGTCCTTGCCCTCGCTGTCAGAATTAGGGAGCATGATTTTTGTTCCCAAGTCAAGCGAAGCGGTACTGATGTCTGATGAAAATTCATTTATCTTCTTGATGTAGTCGGGAGCATAGGCAATAAACGAAGCGGACAGCACGAACACCACAACAAAGTTGATAACAGCGTGAAGTGCCTTGCTGGTTTCCCGTTTTATCAGTCCCGTATAGGCAACATAAATACCAATGATTAAAATTATCAGTAATAGAGAACCTACATAAAACCCCGTACTCCCAAAGCCATTCTCGGTAACGCCTGCAAGGGTCTGTATGCTTTTTCCGATACTGTCTGCCATATCGTTAATAAAATCAAGTTTGTAGGCTTCCTGCACCACATAGCCCGTTGCATTGCTTAAATAAAGGCTTATCGTCCAGACAAAGTTGGTAATGCAGTAAAGCCCGTACTGTACCGATTTTCCGATACCGTCCAGCCAGTTCCACGGCAACCACGACCAGCTATTATCCACATAAAAATCAAGCTGGTAGTTGGAAAGGGGATATTTTGAGTAAAGATTTTCTGCGTTTATGGTATCGTCCACCAGTCCCGTCGCATGAGCCACCGTCCCCAGAAGTGAAAGCAGGATAAGGGAAAGTGCCACCACGAACAGAGCCATTTTGAGAAAGTGGAAAATCTTCTTTTTTGTGAACGCACCTTTTATCCTTTCTTTCATCACTCCACCTCATTTCTCTGTACGGGCGGTCTGGTATCAAAGGCGTGTAGTAATTCTTCAAAGACTGGGTGTATCTGTACTACACCGACACGCCCGTATAAGTCCTGCAATAAGCATTGTCCGTTCTCCAAATCACGCAAGCGTTTCTGGTTGTTCTCGTCGTCCTTGTCGATACCGAAAAATTCTAAGGTCTGTTTTATCTCGTTGATGTCAGTAGAACGGAAAGCGAATTTCAAGCCGATATTGTTTTTCAGACTTTCCTTTGACACGTCGCCAGAAGATTGTGTAACAAAATAGACGCCTGCCTGCATAGCTCGTCCAGCACGAACCAGCTTATTTGATAAGGTTTCGCCTTGTGCCACATTTAAGAACGCCCATGCTTCGTCTAAATCCACAATCTTAAAAATGCTTCTGTCTGAATGGATAAAATCAAGGGCAAAGGTACTAATCACAATCAGCATAGACACCGACAATAATTCAATGGTCGTGTATTCCTCAAATGTTGTATCCTTATCTGGTAATACTAAGTCCGCTACTTGAATGATATTGAGCTGATTATCCAGACTGATTGCATTTTCCACCGTACCGTCTGAAAACAGCAGATGTGCAAAGTCGTAGTCCGTGAAGCTGTCGATATGTTCTGCGATATTTCTTGATATGGGCGTATCTTCACGGCGTAGCTCGTCTATCACATGGAGCAAGCCCCGACTGTCGCTCTGGGTTACGGAGCGTACCGCTTTACGAAGCACGGGGAATTTTTCGCCGTCCCTAGAGGAAATACCAGTAAGGAATGTCAAGATGTCGATTGCCAGACTTTCAGCGTCTTTTACATTCTTCATAATCACAAATGGGTCAAGAAGCCCTGCATTGTCCTTGTCGCTGGTAAGGTTTACGATATTGATTTCATGGGCGATTTCTGGGAGCGTTTCTTTCCAGTTGCCTCTCTCGGCTTTGGGGTCTAAAATGACTGCTTGACCGCCAAACAGCACCGCATAATATACCAGAAGATTGTTGCAGAACGACTTTCCACCGCCAAGCGAACCGACAAAAGCAGAAGCAAGGGCATTTGTAACTGTGCCTTTTACGCCCTGCGAAGCTAAAGACGGTTGCAGGTACACATTTCTTCCCGTATCAACGGAATAGCCTATATAGATACCCGTGTTTTCTCCTAACTGCTGGGTCGCACCAAAACCAAGCCCTGCCAAGAAGTCTGATTTTACATACTGCACATAGTCATTGATATATCGTTTGCTGGCAGGTAAAAATTCAGAATGAAGCCCCAGCATATCGCCAGCAGGACGCACCAGTTTTACATTGAGGTCGTCGTAAAAGTCCTTGACTTCATCACAACGGCGTTTCAGCTCGTCAAGATCGGGTGCAGACACCCGTATGACGTAGCTTAACTTATACATACTTTCTTTGCTCTGGTCTAAATCCGTTTCCAGCTCGTCCACGCTGTCTAAAGCGTCCACCACATTTGAGCTTGTTTCACTTCCAGCTTGATAAGCGTGATTGTCAAGGTCTTTCAATTCCTTTTTCTTATTTCTTACGGTGCTAAGAGCCTTTCTGTTCTCCACGATTTCTACATTCATAGAAGTATCAACGGGGAACGTAAACTGCTGTTGCTGGAAATAGAAGATTTCAGAGGACGGAAAATCAAGCTCGCCCACAATCGCATTGACGGTAAAATAGGACACATAGCTTTCCCTGTCCTCATGCTCCAAGCGTAAATATCGCTGACTTTCTTCAATCATACACCTTGTCGGACGGATAATGTCATAATACTTTATCAGCGTTTCTTTCTTGTATTTCTTCTTTGGTAGCTGGTACTCATAATCTTCATAGGCGATACCGTCCCTGCCGTAAAGATGTTCCATGAGATACCCAAAATCATGGATTTCCAAGCGACGCACCTTAAAGCGACGGGAGATTTTATTTTCCAGTAACTTTTCCATTTTCATGTAACGGTTGATTTCATCATTCGGCATGGAAACAAAGTCATTCATCAGCGTGTGGTTTACTTCATGGAGAAATTCCTTGAATGTCAGCCACGCCGATTTTTTGATGTTCTTCAGATTAAGCTGTTCTTCTGTAACCATGAGCTTAAAGCCAAGAAAAAAGCGGTAGTCCACTTGATTGTCCCCAATCATAGATACTAACGCTTCGGTCTGTTCGTCTATCTTCTGGTAGGCAACTTCCTTTAATTTTCCCGTTACCAGTTTCTTTGACTGCTCCTGCATACTTCGTATGGAGCTTTCTGTGGCAATCTGCAACGCATGAATTTTACCCTCACGGGACTGTGCAATGAGCTGTCTGAAACTGTCATGCACGATAAATTTCTGCTCTGCGGATAAGAAAGAATAGTTGTACGGTATCAGCTCATAGTAGGCGAATACCTCATTGTCCTTGTTCCAGACAAGGTTATTGTCAATATATTTTATCGGGAACATAGTTCACACTCCTTACTGCCGTGATTGTTTCATTCAAGGTCTGCTTATGCAGTTTTACGGCTTTTCCTGCATAAGTGATTTTCGGTCGCAGGGCATAGGTTATCTGTGATTTCAAAAAGCTGTACGGCTTCTTTCCGTCAAAGGTTTTCTGCGACATGAACCAAGTGAGAGCAACGGGAATACCAAAGTATTTGAGAAATGCTCCCTCAATCATGGAAAGTGGGGGAATATCCCCAAACAGAATGATGATAAATTCCGTAATCACAAACCATGTAATCTGTGTAAAGGTAACGGGAAAGGGTAAGTTAAAGTCATTGATTGCATACAAGACTTTTTCCACGTTCCAGATACCCGTATAAGATTTAATCTTTTTCAAGTTCTTTCAGCTCCTTTCGTAAGTTTCTAAATGGAAAGGACAGCCATGTTTCAGACTGTCCCTTAAAGAGAAATACGCTGTCAGTAGCAACCATGCTTGTCGCTGATCTTCCAGCGTTAATATGGTATCTCGCACATACCTCGGCTTGTTTCAATAAAGCAACCACCCATATCCAAATCTCGCCCGTAGGCTTCATAGTCAATGTAGTTCTGTAAGCTGGGTGGAATGTCCCCAAGTGCCTGCAATTCGTCTATGTAGTAGTAGGCAACGTCTGTCATGGTTTCACAGTCGGGATAATAATAAATATCGTCCTTGTGTTCCACGACTTCTTCCAGCGTCCCGTAGTGGCTGATAAATTCGTCCAGACACTCTACGATATAGTCAGGAAGTTCCTCTATGATTTCATACATCTCATTGAGTTCTTCAATGGAAACATACTCGCCAATCGCAATGGGGAAGTTGTCGGTATCATGGATTGCGTATTCCTCATACTGTTCATTCAAGCCGATTTTTTCTTTCACATCTTCCTCGTCAATAGGAAAAGTGAACCAAGCACCGACTAAATAGCCCTCATTGTATTTGCCAAGATTAGCAATATAAACCGCCATATCATCAATCATAAGCACCACCTCATTTCCTACTCTGGCAGTTCAAAGATACCGTGTTCTGTTACTAAAAATTTCCCGTGTTCCTGCAAGTGAGAAGCATAGGCTTCAAAGTCAAAGTAATATTCTTGACAGTCCTCGGATAAATGCTTGAATGTCGGGTCATTCATCAGCTTTTGCCTTGCAACATCTATCATGCTTTTGCAGTCGGGATAAACCGTAATCACGTTTCTGCAAATATAAAGTGCTTCTAAGTTTTCATACACGGTAAGAAGTGCTGTATATTCTTCCTGCATATCGCTTGAAAGCTGGCGGTACATAAAATCTAGTTCGTTGAGCTGGTACACGCTTGTATGTTCGTGGACTTCATCAGCAAAGGGCAGTACCTTTTCGATAATGCGGTAATCTTGACTTTCTGCACCGACACCTAACTTTTCTTCAAACTCTGCAACATCTATCGGCAGGTCGAACCAGTATGATGTTGTTTCTTTGCCAGTTGTTCCTCTCGTTTCCACCAGCACCCTTGTTTCCTGCATTGTTCCTCACGTCCTTTCTGTTGTTTCATCACATCTTTTAAGCTCTGGTACGACATACCAAACACATACTTTGAAAAATCTTCTAACTGTTTTTCTTCATAATCGGCAGGGTTCAACCGTTTCATTTCCTGCCACACCTTACGCTTGTAAGAGGGCAGGTCGGAAATGTATTCACAGCCGACTTTTGCCTGCATATCCTTAAAAATATCGTTCATGTAATCACTCCAATCTGAAATTTTAGGTAAGAAAAAAGCAGTCAATCCTAAGACCAACTGCTTTGCATATAAATATAAATTTGTAAACTAAAATTTTCGGAAGTTTTTTTGTATTTTGTGTAGCCATAGTCCAGCAATACCAGCTATAATTGCCAAGAAAAAAACTGCGGTAGGAATAGAATGATTTTTTACTATAATCGCAATTACCCCAGATACTAAAATACCAATCCCTACGAATAAAACAGGTTTTCCTAATTCTTTTGCATATCCTTTTTTGTTATCAGTAGTATCAAATACTTTACCATGAACAAAAGAGTAATTTCCCTTTAATAAAGAAATACTCACGAATATAAGGATAGCAGAAACAAACCACATCATTATACTAAATCCTAACATAAAATATCACTTCCTAAAGTTGTATTTTTATATCCATATTATATCACCCCATTAACAACATCACAATAAAAATTTATGCACCGATAATCTTGTTGAATAGCTCTAACAGTACATCTTTCACACCGCCGGCGTTAAATACCAAACCGACAGCAATCAAGGCAACTACCAAGAAGCCGATAAGTTTGGAAAACTCACGCTTGAACCCTAAGTAGATACCGATAACCACAATCGCCATAAGCACCAAGCTCTGTGCGTTTGATAAAAACCATTGATACAAATTGTTTCCGAAATTCATGTTATTTGTCCTCTCTTTCTTCTAATTGTTTCATTTCACAGTCAGCTTCTTTGCCGACAGTCAAAATACACATCAAGACTATGCCGATACCCATTCCCAGAGATACCAGCAGGAAGTCTTTTAATAATATCCACATTTTTTATCACTCCTAACTTTCCACCAAATCTTTTGCAGGGGTCGTCTGCTGTTTGATTATCATTTCATGTTTTTCTGTGAGCTTTGCCTGCTGTTCGATTGTTTCCATGTAGTCTGTACCGTTTCCCTTATCAATTCTTTTCAGCATTTTCAAGGTCGGTGCTACCTGCCTTTGTACCCAACGCAATGTACGGTCTAAGGTGTAAGGCTCTGGCTTTGTCGTCAGCTTCAAGCTCTGTCTGTTATCGCCGATAAACCAAGCCCAGCGGTCATTGAGTTTCCAGTCATTTTTCCGCTTGTCTGGTTCTTCATCAACAAACCGCACATACTGGTTGATGATAGAAAAGGCGGTCTGCTCTGCGTCATAATAGGTCAGCAAATCCCGTACTGCATAATAGGCACGTTCATTGCGAAGCCGTATCTCAAAACGGTTGATAATATCAGCTTCTTCCAGCGGTGTCCCCAGCTTGACGTACTGCTCATAGTCCTTTTCATAGATACAGAAATACACATCTGATTTCAGCGAACCAAGATAAAGGGTGCGTCCCATATATTCTCTGTCGTCCTCTCTGTGCTTGATAAGCTCGCCCGACTGGTAAAACTTATAACTTCTGGACTTTCCGATATATTCCCGTTTCCTGCATTTTTCCGCAAGCTCTGGAATATCCAAAATGCCCGTATGGTCGTTGATAGCAAGGTCGATACGCTTCATCACGCCACCGTCTACCAATGCGTCCATGAGGAAGTCATACCAGCTTCTTTGCTGTGCCAGCAGGTAACTTTCAAACTGCCTGCAACCACGCCCCTTTAACTCTAAAAGGACACCTTTTTCCTCGTCAGCCGACGTATAGATAAAGATGTCCCCTAAAGAATAATGCTCCGTATAGCTGTAATGTCCGTAATCTTCATGGAGCATATAATTGATATTCAGTTTTAATATATCTTTGATGATGTGCTGTATATCCAGCGTGGGAAAACGAATTTTCACATAATCAAACAGCATGGTAAGCGGTGCTTCTGGATTGAACCTTGCCAGTTCTTTATACAGAGTTTCCAGAAGTTCCTTTGACGGCTTCATTTTTCCACTTTCTATCTTGTTGAGATATTCCCTTGTGATACCAGAAGCCACCGCCAGTCTGCCTTGTGAGATACCGTAAGCAATCCGCTTCTCCCGTAATTCTTTTATCCATTGTTCTTCATTCAGAACCATACCCCCAATCTGTAAAGTGTGAAGTTTTTTAAGGCGACTTCACAGCCGATTTTTGTTAGAAAATCATGCCAGAAGCCTTATGTTTCCTATGTTTTTTGTCTATTGTCTATTTGCAAACGTACCCCTCTGTTAGATACCGAGGGGTTTTACCTGCTGGCGTGGCTTACGCCACACCAGCAACGGCTAGTCCGTGCCGTCGCCTTTCGCTTCGCACGTCGCCGTCCCGTCCTGCCTTGCTTGTGCAAGAGAACCGATAGTCTGCAAAAAATCATGTCCTTTCGAGACTAAGGGCGTGTAAAATTCGCTTATCACGCTTGTTCCCACATCACAATAGCCACGCCCCTTGATACGCTTCTGAAAAAACTGCTTTTTAACATCTGAACCGAACAGCATACCATATCCTAATTCGCTGATACGCCCAAGTCCCACACGGAAATTGAAGTTATCTCTGATACCGTCTGAAAAATACTTTGCGTCTGGACGCTGGCAGGCGACGATAAGGAAATAACCTGCTTGTCGCCCTAACATAACGATTTTCTTTAACTGGCTAAGTAAGCTCACGCTTTCTTTTGTCCCCAGCATTTCAAAAAATGCCACATATTCATCAAAGATAAGAAAGCAGGGTGGCAGTCCCAGATAGGCGTAGTTTTTGCCCGTCTTATAGTTCGGGTGTCGCTTCATTTCCTCACTTCGCTGTACCATGCCCTCATAAAAGGCATTGACGCAATCTATCATTTCTTCTTTGGTGTGATACACATTTCCCATAACTGTCCCTAAGTCTGCAAGGTCAGCGTTCTTCGGGTCTAAGATATAAAGGACAGCGTTAGTATGCAGTAAGGCTTCAATGAGCGTCATCAGAAAATAAGTTTTACCACCACCCGTCCCACCAGCAATCAGAGCGTGGGGGAGTGCGTCATATTCCCAGACAAGATTTTTCATCAGTCTAAGACAGCCGTTTTCTGCCCGTACTTCATCAATGGTAATGCGATTTGCTATCATATCATAAAGCAGGGTATATTCGATATAGCCGTCATGCAGGGTCTTGTCGGTCAGCTCACAATACAAGCCACTTTCCAATTTATCCTCTAACCGTAAAAGCTGGTCTTGATATTTCCCCAGCGTGATTTCACAGCGGATATGAAGCAGTCCCTTTTCCATTTGATAGTAAATCTTTGGAAACCAGACGATTTTTTCTCTTGATCTGCTTTGCAGGTCAGTAAAAAAACCGCTGTCTTGTACGGTATCGGCTTCATACCACTTATTTTCCAGTATCATTCTTGCCAGCTTTTGACGGTGCAGGAGCTTCTTGAAACTATCGTAACAGAAGCGGTAATACAGAAAAGCGACCAATGCACAAACACCAGTCGCTATCAGTATGGTTATGAAGTTGTAAGGGGAGAGCGTCAAGCCGTTCTCTAACAAGCTGAAATGCTCCCAATCGGTACGCATGAGCTGTTTCGTATTCAGTAGCAAAAGAACCGCTACGAATACAAACAGAAGCGTCCCTATGGAAAAGTGATAGACAAGTTGCTTGTCGCTGGCTCTGATACGGTGTCCTTTGTTACAAATCTTACGCATAAATCAATCACTCCTTTCTGGATATGAAAAAAGCAGTCAATCCTAAGACTAACTGCTTTAAACTGTCTTTATTCAAAAATAAATATATCTTCTATCGGAGCTTTTACAGCTCTTGAAATATCTATTGCCAATTTAAGTGACGGATTATATTGTGCTTTTTCTAATCTCATAATAGTTTCACGACGAACACCTACAATGTCAGCGAGTTGTTCTTGTGTTAATTCTTGTGCTACACGATATTTTTTTAAATTACATACAAACTTTGCTTCCATAATTTATTCCCTTTTTTCATAACGATATAATAAATAGTTGCTAAGAAAAAGAACAAGAGCATAGATAAGTGAAACAGAAATCAGCATAAATATTGCACACCACTCAACATTACGGGAAAACATACCTATTGCCATAAGCCAGATAACTACAAATAATAGTTTAAAACCTATCTTGTAGGCTTCTAATTGTGCCTTACGTTTATTTTCTTGAAAAAGCTCATCTTCTAAGATATGAGAAAGTTTACCTTCAAAGAAAAAACTGAAAAAACCAAAAAATATGAAAAAAGCAAAAGGAAATATTTCTCCAAATTTATAGTATGTCCAAAATCCGCCAAACCCCAGAAAACCAAACATTCCACAAAATCCCCAGTAAGGAGAAATTGTTCTTGAATATCGTTTTTCCCTGCTGTTTTTTGAAAAGACATTTTTAAAGCAGATAATTACTATATAGATAGCATATAGTGCTATTAAAGCTCCAATTACTAACATAGGAATATCCTTGTAAGAAAATACATATTCCGACATATCCATATTTTTGACCCAGCGTCCATCATTGTATAATAGGGAGTAGATTGTACCAACAATAAGCAATAAAGCACACCCTACCCCCATAAAAATAATTTTTTTAATTTGTTTCTTTGACATATTTATCTCTCCTTTCAAATGAGATGTTTTTGTATCTTTATGAGATAAATATATCACTCCGCATTGTTCGTGTCAATCAAAATTAAGACAAATACATCACTTTTATTTCTTCGGCTGTCCCTGCGGTGTAGGGTTCTGTGGGCTACCTGCGTTCTGGTTGCCTTTATTCTTCAACACAATATCCTCTGCCTTTACATACCAGTCCACATCTGCACCCGTATAGGTTTTTCTTGATACCGTATCGGCTACTGGATTGACAAGCTCCACAACTGCATTGTAAGGAAATTCCCTTAACGGTACTTCTGGCGGTACAGACACGGGGATAATTCCACCGTGCAGACTGCACTTCAAATCATAGATACGCTTTTTAAGCTGGGTACTCGGTGTCCCGTCCTCATTCTGCAAGAACACATCACGTACCGCTGTAAACTTTAATTCTCCAAATGTTTTCTCTTTGTCAATAACAAACCCGTTTGATAATCTCATAAATTCTTCACTCCTTTACTTTTCTTCAACTGCTACAATATCATCAGCAACTAATACATAATCGGTATGTCCCATATCCCCGATTGCGTAACCTCTGCCGTATAACTTCGGATTGACAAGTTTTACTTTCTGTTCATACTTGAAATGCTTTTCGCCAGCCTGCACAGGAATTTCCACCACAACATTTTCGCCTTTCTGTATGTCAGAATAAAGGTTATAGCTTCGTCTGGCTAAGACCCTGCGGTTATTTTTATCTCTTTCAAAGACTGGCTCGCTTTCGCCTGCAAATTCAAGAGTTCCAAAAGACTGTGTCATATCTGGCACGACATATTTCATTTCCATATTGTTTTACCTCGTTTCTTTCTATATTTGATAAGTTTTTTAATTGTGATTTCTTATTCTGGCGGTTTGGGAAGTACCAGCAATCCCCCAGATAGTAAAGGGTAAAATCAATGCTTACGCACCCTTGACTATCCGTGTTCTTGCAGGTTGTAGGCAGACAAGCCAGAATAAGCAAAAATCTGCCGTTTGACAGCTTCGGCGGAGAGCGTGATTTTTCTTTCCTCATACCGTTACCGCCTTATGATTTCTTCATTTTACGGCGTTTGTAAAGATATGTTCCAGCCAGTCCACCAGCAGACGCAAGCAACATCACGATAAATGCCATTACATTTGTACTGTCGCCCGTTTTGGGACTGTCGCTAGGTCTGCTAGGCTTTTCTGGTGTCGGTGGTGTTTCGGGTTTCTCTGGTTCTTCTGGCTTTTCCTTAAAGGTAATCGTCTGTCCCTTATCCTCAATATTCTTATGTTCGGTAACTTTCTTCGGTTCGTCTGGATTGCTTAAATCGTACAATTCCTCAAAAGTTACAAGCTGTTTGCTGTCAAGAGAAGTAGCGTCAAAGGTAAAGGCAACTTCCACTTTCATAGCTTCGCTGTCAGCGGTAAAGGTATAATCACTTTCCACACGCTTTCCATTGATAAGAAGTTCTGCATTTTCTTCTTTCAACATCTGCCAGCCCACAAGTTTGTACTGTGTACCGATTTCTAAGCCCTCTAAGGTTACGGTATCAATGATTGTTACCTCTTTTTCAGCTTCAAGCTCTTTGTTGCCGTCTTTATCGGTAGCGGTTGTATGTATCTTGATGATACGCTCTGTGATAAGTACGGTCTGCCCGTCGTCCTTAATGTCTTTATGCTCCGCAACTTTTACGGGTTCGTCTGAATTGCTCAAATCGTATAATTCCTCGAATGTTACCAGATTTTTACCGCCAAGCTCGGACGCATTGAATGTATATGTAATTTCTATTTTCATTTCCTCATCATCAGCGACAAAGGTATAGTCATTTTCTACACGCTTTCCGTCAATGACAAGCTCGGCGTTTTCTTCCTTTAACATCTGCCAACCTTTGAGCTGATATTTTGAGCCTTTTGTAAGTCCGTCTAATTTGACCGTATCAACGATTGTTACCTCTTTTCCTGCAAGGATAGTCTTTTCGCCGTCCTTGCTGGTCGCTGTGGTATGGATAGAGATTTCTTTTTCGTATTCATCAGTCAGCGTCCCTAAATCAATCACAAGGTTATTTCTTGATACCACGATTTCAAAAGGTGGGATAAGTTCAAAGCCTTTGTTACTATCACAACGCATTTCTTCAATGATGTAGGTATCATAAGGTAATGCACCCTTGCTGTCGTCTGGTTCAGAAGTTCCAAACCACACACCGTCCTCGCTGGTCTTTCCTGCGTTGGTATTGTGCTTATGAGAAGCCCATTCAGCAGAAGTGGAGAATTGCCCGTTATCATCAGTTACCACGACGTGATTTTCGCCCGTTGTCTTGCTTGTGATCCTAAAAGGAACATCAGCAAGACGCTTGTGTGTGCCTGCACCGATTTTTACACCCTCAATATCTCCACGCTTAATCTGATTATAGATAGAATGGGCTTTTTCGGTTAAGTCCACGATTTTTCCATTTTCTGTGATTGTAAAATCAATCGGCTTTGCACCGTCAGTTAAGTAACCGTTGGGAGCTTCACTCTCAACGATACGGAATTTTCCATAAGGTAAGAGGTCAGAAGAAGTAGAAGCGACACCCTCAATATCTGTACGAATTGTCTTTACCACTTCATTTTTCTTGTATAACTTGCCCTCAACCAATACTGCATTATCATTTAAGGAAATGATGTCAAAGGCAGTATCTTTCAAAGTGGCACTTCCTTGTGGCTTTGTATCGCCCGTTTCTAAATCTCGTTTCTGAATTTTGACACCGCCACGGATAACCTTGTCTGATACGGAAAACTGGTTACTTCCAGATAATACGGCAAGGTCGCCGTCCTCGGTAATCTGTGTTACATATAAGCCTTTTATCTGTTCGGACTTATCGCCAGCCTGCATATATGCACCCTCTAACAAGTAGCCGTTTGGAGCTTTTGTTTCTTCTACGGTTAGTGTTCCAAGTGGAAGAACCGCCTTGCCGTCCTGCATATAGAAGCTGTCGCCAGATACTTTGTATGTGTCCGCTAATTTTGTGATGTAATGAGTTGTCCCGTCGCTGTCTGTTTCAGCGATTGTCTTTGTAACCCATGTACGAGTAGCTTCGGCAGGGAGATTGTCTTTATTGTAGAAGCCAGCATAATACTTCCATGTAAATTCCGCACCTGCTAAAGAAGCGTTCCCTTGCGGATTGTCTTTCTGTGTTTCCATATCAATCTTGAAAAGCTCAATCAAAGTGTCCGTTACTTTTGGCGTATCTGATACTTTCAAAATTGCTGTCTTTCCAACTTCAACCTTTAAGGAATATACAGTTTTATCCACTTTATATCCTGCTGGTGCGTATAATTCCTTGATATAGACTGTGCCTGCTTTTACCTCTGCAATATCTGTGTTTCCGTTTTCATCAGTCGTAAGGGTGGCAAGCTGTTTTGTGCAGTCTTTATCAGAAAAGACACCGTATGTTGCACCAGCGATTGAGTAATTCCCGTTACCGTCTGTGATGCTGGCATTACTGGAAACCTTTTGCAGTTTCGTATTTCCGACATTCAGTTTCGCCCAGAATTGTCCCAATTCCTGCCCCTCGCCAGAGTAGATATAACCGCCACATTCATAGCGTCCTTTATTTTCTTTGACAAAGGCTTTCGCACCAGAGAAAACTTCGTCCTGCGTAGCCTTTGGAATTTCATCATAAGAAGCTCGCACGTTATCACATTGCCAGCCAAGATGTACGCTCAATTTCTGCCAGACAACACATTGTTCCAACAGATAGACTTGTTTATAGTTCAATTCCTTGTGAGCTTCGCCATACTGTTTGACATACTCTAAGGATAACGCCACATCTGAAATCTGGTCGGCACTCATGCGTGAGCTTGCGTCAGCTCTGGTCTTATAGCCGTTCTTAAAATCTGTATTGATGTCAATACAATAGGCAGTTTCGCCCTCGACTTTCATATAGCCCTCATTGAATGTCGAACCAATAGAACCGTCATTCATTACTTTTTCAATGATACCGACACGTTCTGCACTTTCCGTCCAGTATTGCTTGCTTTCTGCATGAACGGGTGTAGTCGGTAAAGCAGTAACGACAGTTGCAAGAGCTAAGAAGCCCGTACACAATCGTTTCCATGTCTTTTTCATAAATCTAATGCTCCTTTCATTTTGGGTATAAAAATAGACGCTCATTTCTGAACGTCTACATTATTGAAAGGCTTGTCCTCTCACACATATTTTATTTTAATAGGTACAACAGTTGCCTTTCTCCTTGTATTTTCGTTGTTTTCATTACTTGCGTTATCTACAACCCCCATGTCCTGGATCTATTACCACCGATACCCCTTCTAATGTCAGTTCTTTACTAACAGCTATCGGACTACTTAAATAAAAACATTTAGTAAATATATATATAACGGCAGTTATTGCAATTATTAGATATGTTTTTTTCACAAAATCACCTATCTAACTATATGCATTAAATCATTAAATAATGTCCAAAACTAACCAAGCACTAATACAATTTAATTTCATCATCTCTACTTTAACACTTTTTCTACCAGCTTATATAAATACTTTGAATATGGTGGATATAATGAGATAAGGTTTTTTTTTAAATAGCGATGATGAATAGTCTGTTTATGACTAAAAGCAATAAAACTATCTTTACCATGATACTGTCCCATTCCCGAATAGCGAACACCCCCAAATGGCACCTTAGCTGATATTAAATGACTTATACAGTCATTTATGCAACCACCACCAAATGATAATCGTTTTGTTAAATATTGAATGTATTGTTTATCATTAGAAAAAATATATAGGGCTAAGGAAAACGGATGACGTTCGATAATTTCTACGATTTCATCACGATCTTTATATGTGATGATTGGTAAAATAGGGCCAAAAATTTCTTCATTCATAAAATTACTGCTACCCCCATCAACTAAAGTCGGTTCAATCCACAAATCATTACGATCATAATTACCTCCTGTATATATTCTTTCACCATCAAAAAGATTAACTAAACGATCAAAATGCCGCTCATTAACTATTCTAGCATAATCATCTTGACTCAAAAATTTATCAATTATAGTTTGCCATATTTGAATAAACTCATCTTTTAATTTTTCACTAATTATTAAATAATCAGGAGCAACACAAGTTTGTCCCGCATTCAAAATCTTTCCCCAGGCAACTTTTTCAACAGCATCCTTTAATAAAGCACTGTCTTCTATTATAACAGGACTCTTTCCACCTAATTCCAAAGTAACCGGTATTAACTGCTCACTAGCTGCTTTCATTATCTTTTTGCCAACTTCAATACTACCTGTAAAAAAAATATGATCAACCAAACTATGCGTTAACATAATCGTTATTGCTGCATCTCCTAAAATACAGCAAACATATTTATCTATAAATATTTCGTCAATAATTCTTTTTACTATTTTTGCTGTGGCAGGAGCGTTTTCTGAGGGCTTAACGATTGCGCAATTTCCAGCGGCAATTGCACCAATCAATGGTTCAATTACGAGTTGAAAAGGATAATTGAAAGGTCCTATAATCAAACTTATTCCTAAAGGTTGATAAGTAACTGTATCATACGAACCAAATAAATAATATGGTGCTATTTTGCGGTTTGGCTTCATCCACTTTTTTAAATTCTTCTGCATATATCTAATGCTTTTTAAAACATAACCGATCTCGGTTGAATAAGCTTCAAAAGAGCTTTTCCGTAAATCTTGATATAAAGCCCGCTCAATATCTTTTTGATATTCTTTTATTTTTTGATAAAGTAATGTCAATTGTTGATTTCTAAAATTAAAATCGTATGTTTTTAAAGTTTTAAAATATTCATGCTGCTGGTTAACAATTTGTTCGATATTTTTCATTTTATATAGTTGAATTAAAACAACATAACCTCCTTATATTTGATCTATTAAATAATATACTTATAATTATAAATAAAATTAAACTTTTTTCTATAAATAAGATATTTTAATCTCATTATAGCTAATAGCTATAACAAAGTGCTGTTTTTCTGTATTTTACAATAATCAAAAGACAAGTTATTATATGCAGTGATAGGAGGATAAGTACATGTTAAATATAAAATATGATATCGTTGGTTCTTTTTTAAGACCTCAAGAAATTAAAAAAGCACGCGCCCAATATCAAAAAAATGAAATTGATTTAAAACAACTAAGAAAAGTAGAAGATCAAGAAATCACAAAACTAGTAGAAAAAGAAGTTGCTCATGGATTAAAATACGTAACAGATGGAGAATTTAGACGTCGCTGGTGGCATTTAGACTGGCTAAAAGAATTTGATGGATTTACAACTAAACACCTTGATAAAGAAAGAAACGGTGTTGTAAACCATATTGAATTAGGTTTGATTGAAGGGAAAATATCTTATGATAAAAATAAATCACACCCTGAAATTGAAGCCTGGAATTTTCTTTATAACTTAGCTCAAAAATACCCTGGTATTGAAGCTAAAAAATGTATCTCTGGTCCTAATATGATTTTAGTCGACCATTTCTTACAGTTAGGAATAAAAGATACCCCTTATTATGGCAATGATATCGATGCTATTATCGATGATATTGCTACAGCTTATCAAGATGCTATTTTAGATCTATATGACCATGGCTGTCGCTATTTGCAAATCGATGACACTTCCTGGACATATCTTATTGACGATGATTTTTTAGCAAAAGTTGATAAATTAGGATATCAAAAAAATGAAATCTTGCAGTGGTTTAAAAAAGTTTCTACAAAAGCTTTAGAAAACAAACCTCAAGATATGGTTATTGCAAGTCATTTTTGCAAAGGAAATTTTAAAGGTTATCCTCTCTTTAAAGGCTTTTATGATTCAGTAGCACCTATCATTTGTCAAATTCCATATGATGGTTTTCTCGTAGAATATGATGATGAACGTTCTGGTTCTTTTGATCCATGGGCACAGTTAAAAGGAACAAATACTACTTTTGTAGCTGGTTTGATATCTACTAAAAATCCTGTTTTAGAATCACACGATGAAATCAAAACAAGATATCTTGAAGCCAAATCAATCATCGGTGATAATATTGCTTTATCTCCTCAATGTGGTTTTGCCTCTGTAGAAGAAGGAAACTGCATCGATGAAGATACTCAATGGAAAAAAATAGATCTTCTTGTTTCCTGTCAAGATTTTTTATAAAAATACTGATTGAAAAAGATTATCCCGCCAAGGATAATCTTTTTTCGTTAAAACATCTTATTTTCTTTTCTCTTACACACATATATGATTACAGTACAAGCTATCATGAAATATCCATAAATTAATCCTTCTGAATAATCTCCAGTCTGTGGTGATTTAGATATATTTGAATCATCTAACTTATCTGGTTCAATTGGTTTTTCAGAATCTTCACCAATTTTAATTAAATTCTTGATAGCATCAGCTAATGTATTTACCGCCAAATCTACTGTTTCTTGATCAATTGGATCAATTAAAATATTTTCAGCATTTTCTAATGCCATCTTAAACTCAGATTTCCCTATCTCTTGATATGTGTTCAAATCGATCATTTTAGCATCTTTAATTATTTTTTCAAGTGCACTAAGATCAATAACAGCAGAATCCGCTTTTACGTTAACGTGAATAGTATCACTATATTCACCAGCAATAACTGTAATATCAGCCATACCTGTTTTACAAGCTGTAATCATACCATCTTCTACTGTAACAATTTGGTCATCACTACTTTGCCATATTAATTTTTCATGAATATAAGTTTCAATATAATCTAGCTGCATATTATATCCAGTAGACGCAACATTTTTTGTGCCGCTACCTTTGATTACTACATGATGATTTTTTAATTCTAAGCGTTCACTTTCATATAAGCGAGAATATACAATTCTTCCTGAACTATAGGCATCTACTGTTGTTACATATTCACTATCAATAAATACATCAAATTTCCCATTTAAATATTCTAAATTTCCAATAATCGCAAAACTATCTCCATAAAAATCAAATTCATAACCATAGTTTTTAGCATCATCTCCATCAACTGGTGAGCACCAGTGATCATCACCATTATAAAACATACTTGGATATCCTTCATCAGTATGCCAGGCTCCATTATAAACAACATTTTCATCAAAATCATTTATAATTGCTGTTTGTTTTAAAATCTCTGTTAACAAGTTTTCAGGTGATACTGTGGTCGTTAACTGTTTTGTTTGATCTGGGTATAACTCAATATCACGCTCGTTAATTGAAATATAAGGAACTACTGATCCATTAGCTGCCTGTTTAGATAATTGATCAATAAGCTTTTGTGATGAAATAATATCATAACTCAATTTATTAACAACATTTTCAACATCAGCACTTAGCCAGCTGTATGTTTCTTTTAAATAGCGAAGTTTTTCAATATCCCTTAAACCTTCTATAAGTTTTTCAAACCTTGGTGTAGATTGAGCCTTATAATTTGCATCTCTTAAATCAGGATAAATCAAGTATAAATCACCAGCTGCAAACAAATCATGTTGAGAAGTGATAAGCGGTTCGGCATTAAAAGAATCAAAAGCCCAGCGTAATAATCCATCTGTACCATCTTTATAACTTTCATAAATAGATGCTACACTCTCGCCAGGATTATTCAACATAGCACTATTTTGTGCTCCACATGTATATATCGTGGTTATTAAACCTTGTTGTGATCTTTGTTTAGTAATTTCTTTTGCCTTATCTTGAGAACCGATTGATATCGAAAGCGATAGATCATCAATTCTATCAAAAATACTTTCAGTATCATAATTATATACTGCAAGTGAAGTTTTTAATGACTTACCATCTTTATTTTTTACTGATTCAACTAAATCTAAGACTGGAGTAACTTCACTAAGAGGCCGTTCATCCATTGACATATACGCTATATCAAACCAGCCTTTTTCATCCATATGTTCAACATAATCTTGTAAAAAGATCGACCACAATTCATTCCAGCGCTGTGAACCAGTATCTGGTCTTTCAAAAACTACCTGATTTGCTGCCTCATCAAAATAAGTAATTCGATTTCCCCAACACGATAATGAAAACGCCTTGATTTGTTTATCAATACCATGTTCCATACATAATTCAACCCATTTATCTAAATCAGTATAATCAAAACTAAATGTTCCATCAGCTTTCTTTGTCCATTTTACCATCGAAGGATACGGATCATGAGTTTGACTATTCCAAGCATCTTCTACTACCGTAACAGTAATAGCATCCCCACCGATTCTTTTATAAAGTTCTAGTTGACTCTCTAATCCTGCCTGATATTGATCATCTAAATGAACATAATACAAATCAGTTACATCTGTACCAAAATACTCACTAGATGATTTACCTGAATAATAACGATTTGAACTGTATGGATACATCCATAATTCAATCTGTGATTGAAATTCTGGTAACACCAGATCCAAGACATCAAGCTGATATGTAAATTCTGTTAAAATTTCACCTTGCGATACTAATGATATCGTTGTAGTATATGATCCCGCTTGAGCATCTTTTGGTATCGTTATATCCACCCATGCGCTATACATCTGATTTGCTTTTAAATCTCTTTGTGTATCATGAGAGATAATATCAAAAATGCTTTGATTAGATGTATGCGCTATTGCCGTATCCATATAAGTTAAATGAATATTCTCTTTACTGATAACATTCCCTTCTTGATCAACTAAATCATCAGCTATTAATGATACAGCCGAATATTCTTTTGCTTTTGTAAAAATATCGATTCGACTCGTTACTTCATCATTTTTCCAAACATCTTTATGCCATGTTTGTAAAGACGATAAATCTTTATCATAAAGATCATTAACATATGATAAATATTGTTCTGGATAAGCATGCTTATTATTATCGCTGATTATTCCTAGAATTTCATTTTTGCAAGGTTTTACGGTTACTTCTACCTGCTTAAAAATATCTGTATTTTCCAGTTTTGCTGTAACTTTCGTAACCCCAGCACCAACTGCTGTAATTAAACCATTTTGATCAACAGCAGCAACCGCAGAATCTTCACTTGTCCAAATAACATCAGGTATTTGTGTTACATAAGATGGAAGAATCGTATAAGTAATTTGTTTTTGCATTCCTTCTTCTAAACTTAATTGTAAATCACTTAACTGGATATCTGTAGCAAAGTACTCCATTTCTTCACTTTCAACTACAGCATAATCAATCGCTGCTTCATAATTATCTCCAGCATCTGCATTTTTGCTACCATTTAATACAACTCGAATCGTATGTAGACCATTTTCTAATAACGAACTTTGATACAACATTTCTTTATTCGCTCTACCATTACGATAATAATCGATTTCCCCTACTTTTACATCATCAATATAAACATCTGCTATACATCCATCATTAACACGATGACCATATAATGTAACCCTATTTCCTAAAAACTTTAACGAATATGATGGATAATTCTCATTGAAAACCGCTTTAGTTGTCCAATGTTCATCGCCACCTTCAAATAAGCTAGGATAGCCACCCTCATATACCCAGCCATCGCTAAACGAAAATTGGTTAACATCTTCACCAACATCAGAATCATTAATAATAATTTCTGAATAAATTTGATTTGCTTTTACTCCAGGACATCCCACTAAAACCATAAAAACAGTTAAAACAACTATAAATATCTTTTTAATAACTAACAGATTTTTCTTCATTTTCTCACACTCCTTTTTATCAGTTAGTTTTTATATCGATAACATCTTTCTCTATAAAATCACTTCCCCTGATAATAATTTTATAAGTGATGATTCGACCTCATATATTTATACTTTATCGTAAAAAACGTATCTTTTAAATTATAAAATTTACCTATTATTATATAAAATCAATTAAATATTTAATGTAAAAATACTCCTTATTAAATATATTATACATTCAATTTATCCCAATTAATATACATCCCGCTTACACTTTTTAACTAACAAATTGCATTTTTTAATATCCCAATAATCTAAGTTTTAGTCTTGATCCTATAAATCACAAATTCCTTTACCTTTACCATAAACATCATACCAGTCATTATTAAAATCATTTACCGCTTTTTCAATATTTGGATTTGCAAATATTTGTTTTAATACGACTACTGGCGCTGTTACACTCTGGGCTCCTGCATTAAAGGCATCGCGTATTTGCTGGAGACCTTTAAAACTCGCTGCTAAAATCTTACATTCATAATTATCTATAACGATCCGCTTTGATAACTCATTGATCAATTCATATGGATCACTTCCTAAATTCCCAATGCGATTTACATATGGCGCAATATAATCTGCTTTTGCCGCTAACGCCATGTATGCCTGCATTAAATCATACACAGCTGTTGCCGTGACATTATGACCTTCCGCTTTTAAAATTTTGATTGCCTTGATTCCTTCATACGATACTGGTACTTTAATATATACCTGATCATCGATTTCTTCTAAGATACGATGACCTTCATTGACTATTTCATCGCAGTCTTTAGAAATAACCTGGACATGGAGACTTCTATCTTTACCAATGATCTTTCTTACTTCTTTCATATGCTCAAAGAAGTTTTTCGGACTTGTTGCTTTAACGATCGAAGGATTGCTGGTTACTCCGGTAATTGGCATATGTTCTATCGCATCCTTGATTTCTTCTAAATCTACTGTATCAATAATAAATTCCATCTCTTTTTTCTCCTGCTATAATATTTGTTCAGTTCTACCAATAATATCATCTTGAGTAGCTTTAGATAATACATTGAAAAATGCTGAATATCCTGCTACACGTACAATTAAATCTTTATGTTTTTCAGGATGCTTTTGAGCATCAATCAATGTATCACGCGAAACGACATTATATTGGACATGATAACCATCTAATCGATTAAAAAATGTTTTGATCATCATTTCTAATTTTTCTTTATTTTCTTCTTTAGCTAACATCTGTGGGGTTACTTTTTGATTCAATAATACCCCACCTGTTATTTCATGGGTCGGTAATTTAGAAACAGATTTAAAGACTGCTGTTGGACTGCTTTTATCCATCGAATGAGCCGGCGAACATCCTTCAGCAAGCGGTGTATGCGCTTTTCTTCCATCAGGAGTTGCCATTGTTCCATATCCTTGACCAACATTTGCTGAAATACTTGAAGTTCCTGCATAACGAATACCACCAATTGGGCCTTTACCATATCTAGTATTAGGGTATTTTTTTATTTCATCAATATACGAATTATAAACTTCAACAACTAATTGATCCACATAATCATCATCATTTCCATATTTTGGAGCATCGTTAATTAACATATTTTGAATTCTTTGGTTTTCAACACTTGTAAAATCGTCAGCTAAAGCTGCCATTAATTGTACAGGGGTTATTTTCTTTTCTTCAAAAACAAGTTTTTTAATTGCCGCTAGACTATCCGCCATATTGGCAATACCAACTTGTAATCCTGAAATAAAATCATAAACTGCCCCACCTTCTTTGATTGTCTTACCACGACCAATACAATCTTCTGTCAATGCTGAACACAAAACATCTGGTACATCTCTTTCTAATGCTAAATCAATAGCATTTTCAACAATAACACTCATCCGCGTTAATTCTCTAAGAACATGATCAATCGCTTTCATCAATTCATCAAATGATTTCATGTCCTCAAAACGTCCCCGACCTTTGACAAAACGTTTACCTGATGTTGGATCGATTCCATCATTCATAGTAATAAGTAAGATTCTAGGAAAGTTCATATAACTCATTCCGGTACATCGATATCCCCATTTACCAGGAACTGCTGTTTCAACACAGCCGATTGCACTATAATTATAAGCATCTTCTTCTTTAACACCTTTTTCGATGAAAGAAGGAATAATAACTTCATCTGAATTGAAAGCCGGCATTCCTGTACCTAACTTCATAACTTCGATAGCTTCATCCAAAAATGCTTTTGGCATATTCCGATGATAACGTACTGTTAAATTTGGCTGTGGTAATCTTGTTTGAGCTACTGACTTTAAAACTAGATATGATAATGCATTAGTAGCATCTTTTTTATCTGGTGTTTGCCCGCCGATTGTTACATTTTGATACATTGGACTTCCGGCACTGCTGAATGTATGTGCCTGGCTTCTGACTTTATTGATCGTTAAAGTTTTGATCCACAGATTTGTTAACATTTCTACCACCTGGTCATCATTAATAAGTCCATGATCAATATCATGCTGGTAATATGGATAAATATACTGATCAAAACGCCCATATGATAAAGAGTGCCCATTAGATTCAATTTGCAAAATCAATTGAATAAACCATGTTGATTGAACTGCTTCATGAAAAGTTTGAGCTGGCTCATAGGGGACTTTAGCACAAATACGGCTAATTTCTAATAATTCTGCTTTTCTTTTTTCATCAGCTTTCACGGCTAATTCTTTAGCTAATTTTGAAAATCGTAATGCATATGTTTTTACCGCTTCAATAACAATCAACACTGCTTTATAAAACTGATACTTATCTATATTTTCAACAACACATAGATCCAATCCATCTTTTAATTGTCGTACTCTTTCTTCATATCCTTTTAATCCCGTTTTTAATACTTGTTGATAATCCACAGCTAAATGGGCATCTCCAGAATTTAATTTCCCTTCCATTCCAAAAAAACCTGTTTCCATATAAACTTTTACTTCATCAGGAAGTAAAGCGCCACCTTTTGATCTTAAATTATTATTTTCCCAAAACGGTGCAATTGAACGCAGATCTTCTTTTGTTTTTTCAGTAATATAAAAAACATCACCATCTCGCTTTTCAAACAGATCTAATTCATCTAAAACAAATTCTAGTGTATATTCAGGAAAAATTGGCGCATCTTTATTAGAAGCTGCTTGATTCCCTACGATAAGGGTTTCATCTTCAATATAAATAGACATCTTTTCTAAAATATTTTTTAACATCAAAGCCCGTTTCATGATAGCTGGCTGATTTTGATTTAGTTTGTATGCTTCTGTTGCAAGTAGTGCGCGTTGAGCACAAATATAGGGTTTTTTATCTAAAACTTTTTCTCTAAATTCATTCATTCTTGGAGTTAAATCTCCAAAATGGGCAACATTTTTCATTTTTATCCTCCTTATTTCATTTGAAATTAATTATATTTTCATTGATAAATATATTTTATCATAAGCAGAATTAATGTAAATATATTTTTTAATTAAAAGTTATTATACTTTCATTCGTAATTATTGTTTACATTTAAAATAATGAATGTTATCATTATAAATATGAAAAGGAGACGATATTGATGGACGGGATAATATTTAATATTCAAAAATTTAGTCTTCATGATGGTCCTGGTATTCGTACAACCATCTTTTTTAAAGGTTGTCCTTTAAAATGCGGCTGGTGTTCAAATCCTGAATCACAACTTGAAAAAATCCAAATCTTATATGATCAAAAAAAATGTATTCATTGTCAATCTTGTATCAATGCCTGTCAACATAAAGCAATTCAAATGATCAACGATAAAATCATAATTGATCACCAAAAATGTACTGGTTGTTTATCATGTGTTGATAGTTGTTTTCAAAACGCTTTAGATTATGAAGGTGAAAATAAGAAAATAACCGAAATTGTAAAGATTTGTTTACAAGATAAAGATTTTTACGAAGAATCTAACGGCGGGATTACTATTTCTGGAGGCGAAGGAATGAGTCAACCCACCTTTTTAAAAGAATTAGTTAAAGAATTAAAAAAACACGATTTACATCTGGCAATCGAAACGACTGGTTATGTTCAACCTAATATTTTTAAAGAATTAGCCCCTATGTTTGATTTAATATTATTTGATATTAAACACTATGATTCTTATCAACATTTTCTTGGTACAAACGTCCATAACGAATTAATTATTCAAAACTTGAAATGGGCAGTTAAGCAAAAGATTGAAATCTTGCCAAGAATTCCAGTCATTCCTGACTTTAATGCATCATTGGATGATGCTAAAGGTATCGCTAAGCTTTTAACAGAAGTTCAATTATCAAAAGTACAACTTTTGCCATTTCACCAATTTGGTGAAAAAAAATATGAATTATTGAATCGTGAATATCGTTTTAAAAATAAAAAAGCCCTTTATCCTGAAGATTTACAAGAATACCAGCAAATCTTTTTAGATAAAGGAATCGATTGTTTTTTTTAGGAGTGATACTCCTTTTTTATTCAGTTTTAAAAATCTCTATATTCTGTTTATGTAAATAATCTTCTACTTCTTTAGGTATATTTGCATCAGTATATAGATAATCAATATCATAGATATCAACCAGATTGACAACACCCTTTTGATGGAATTTTACTGAATCAGTTACAATAATAACATGTTCCGCCTGCTTAGCCATATCACGTACCGCCTCACTTCGCATATAATCATTACCAGTAAAACCACTTTTTTCACTAAACCCATCAGTCCCGATAAATAATTTATCAACAAAAAAAGTTTCAGCACATTTTTTCATGATCGGCCCGACCATTACTTGAGACTCATTTTGATATTCTCCACCTAATAAAATAATTTTTACAGTCCCCGTCTTTCTTATATAATCAGCAATAAACGCAGAATTCGTAATAATTGTCACATCTTTTTTAGTACGAGCTATTTCTAAAGCAACAAGAGCACAGCAAGACCCTGATTCAATCATTACTGTTTCCCCATTTTCAATAGTTTCTACAGCAAGTTTAGCAATTTTTTGTTTACTATCATAATGATACGCTAAGCGATTATTAATATCATCACTATCATTTAAAGTTGCATAGCCATGCTCCCTAAGCAAAACCCCACTATTTTCTAATACAGCTAAATCTTTTCTGATCGTCACTTGAGATACTCCTAGTATTTGTGAAAGCTTGCTAACTTCTATTTTTTTTCTTTCAGTTAATAGTTCTAATATTTGAGTATGTCTTTTATTCATAATAACTTTATATCCTTTCTACCTGTCGATTCAAAGCTTATTTAATTATGAATAAATGCTTGTTTCTGAAGGTAATCTTTTTTTATTGATCTATAAAAAAATAAACTGTAAGCTTTATTACTTTACAAAACTATACTTTTCTTTACTTGTTAAAGCAACAAAACTTATAATTCACTTTAAATATTACAAGATTTTCTTTTATCATCTTTTCTATATAAGAATATCATATTAAAATTTCGTTTACAATAAAAAAGGATTTCATGATATCGTGATGAAATTTCAAAAAACATTAATTTTTTAGCACTCAGGTGTTGACAGTGCTAAAATAAGTGTTATAATATAAGTGTAGTTAAGAAAAGGACCTTAACGAGGTAAATAATTTTATATCCCAGCGTAAAACTACTGAGATAAAGAAAGAAAGAGGCGATGTTTTATGAAATTTTTACCTATTATGAATGATGTATTTGATGATTTATTTTATGATTCTTTTAAAAATTATTCTAACGTGAATGCGATGCGCACAGATATTTGTGAACAAAATGATCAATATTTATTAAACATGGAACTTCCTGGATTTAAAAAAGAAGATATTCAAATGGAATTAAAAGATGGTTATCTATTAGTTAATGCTACTAAAAATGCAGATACTGAAGAAAAAGATGATCAAGGGCATGTAATTAGACGTGAACGTTATAGTGGAAGTTGTAGTCGTAGCTTCTATGTCGGAGATATTAGACAAGAAGATATTAAAGCTTCATTTGATAACGGTGAATTAAAAATCACGATTCCTAAAGACAATGTTAAACAAGTTGAAGAAAAGAAATATATATCTATTGATTAAAGCCAATGCAAATTGGCTTTTTTTATTTATAATAAAATAAAAAAAGTTTGATTTTATTAACCAAACTTTTATAACGTTGATTCATTCCAATTAACATAACAATCTAAGATTTGTTGCCCTGCTACTTCATTTTTTCCCTCGATTTGATCAATCACTATTTTTGCTGCTTCAAGCCCTTCTTCAAAAGCCGGCTGTACAATTGTAGTTATAGTTGGAGAAGAAAAATTGACCCATTCCATGTTATCAAAGCCCATTAATCCAATTTTAGGCATACGTTTGCAATGATGTTTCATTGCAATAAAAACAGTTGGTAAAGCCCAGCAATTAGGTACAAATACTAATGTTTTTTTATTTAAATCAATTCGATTATCAATAAAATCTGCAATAACTTCAGGCTTAACTTGATCATTTTCAATAATAAAGGTTTCATGATGTAAATCATGATCAACCAAAGCATCAATAAAACCACTCGCCCGCTCAAGACGCGTACTTATCAATTGTGGATCAGCTGTTAATAAGAAAAATTCTTCATAGCCTTTTTCTATACACTTAGTCGTCGCTTCGTAAGTTGCTTCATAATTATTAGTTTTAACCCATTTAGTTTTTAAATCATATAATTTACTATCAAAAAAGACCATTGGTTTTTTTAATCCCTCAATCTTTTTTGATAACTTACGAAATTGTGCCGTTGGCTGAATAATAAAACCATCTACCCCCATTGAAAGCATTCTTTCCACATAATTTTCTTCTCGCTTATGATTATAATCACTATTTCCAACAATAATTTGGTACCCATCTTTACTAGCAGCTGATTCAATTCCTTTAACAATCTGATTTGAAAATGTATTGGTAATATCCCCAATCAACACTCCAATCAATTTACTATTTTTAGAATTAAGTGAACGAGCTACAATACTGGGACGATAATTTGTTTTTTCAATAACTTTGGCAATCTTTGCCTTTGTTTCTTCTGACATCTTTTCAGTCTTCCCATTTAAATAAAAAGAAACAGTAGTCTTTGATGTCCCAGCCATTTCTGCAATATCTTTAATTGTTATTTTACGTTCATTATCCATATTTCATCGCACCTCACGTCTATGTTAATCTTAGCACAAAAGCTGTTTTTAGTAAACCCGTTTACTAAAATATTCAATAATTTAAAATTATTAAACAACAATCAAATATTTTTTATAATAAAATCATCTTATGAATCAACTAAAAAAAGATTTCTAGAAATCACTAGAAATCTAATCATTTTTTTCAATAAAATACTTTTTTGTCAAAAGAATAGCAATCAATCCAGTTACGAAAAATAATAACATTACTTCACTACAGCTTATCTCATCCCCTGTTTTAATACTATTTTGTTTACTAACATCATCTGATTGATTACCAGTATCAGCTTTTTTATTTACAATGATGTGACATTTAGCTTGATATTCAGTACCTTCAATAGCAGCAATAACATCTGCCTCTCCAACAGCTAAAGCTTTAAGCTCGCCATCTTTTACATCTACGATTTCTTGATTTGAAGTTGACCAAACAATCTTAGTATCTTCAGATACCCCTAAAACATTCAATTTAGCTCTATCACCTACTAACATAGTAATTTGACTTTGATCTAACGTAATCACCGGCACTTTATATGATAATGTTATATCTTTAGTTACCGAAGCATTTTTAACAGTTGAAATAGTAATATCTCCACTAATATCTTTAGCTGGATCTTGAATTAAACTAATACTCAAAGTACCATTTTCATTTTCTTGAATTGTTATATATGGTTTTAATTCTTCACTAATTGTTGTTCTTAAAGATCTTATCTTAGAATCAGTAGTTAAAATTGGAGTTAAAGTAATGGTATCGCCAACCTTTGTAAAAGTAGTTTTATCAGCTCTTACATCCAAATCAACGGCAGTCTTTGCTTCTGTAAAAATCATAGCTCCATAATACATAGCATTTGTTTTCGCTTCGTTTTTTGTACCCCCGGTTCTAAGTCTTTGTTCAGCAGCTTTAGTCAAAATTGAAACATCTTGATTTTCATCCACCTGGTTAAGATAATGATTACTAACAATTTCAAATACCATTGATGAAATATCAGAATTTAAACGATTTTTATCAGATACAAATGTTTTTGAATCGACATTATCCCCAAGTAAATAAGCTGCATTATATTTTGCCCCTACTAATAAACGATCATTATATGCACTATATAAATTTATCCCTTGATTCCAAGCTACTTCAGCTTGGTAAGCTAATCCTGAGATCCCCATACGAGAATGTGTTGCATCACGACTTGTTTCCTGTGATTCACCTGTAGCATATACATAATTTGGCAAAGACCCCATTGATGCTGTATTACCACCTTGAAGATTACCTAAATACATTTGTCTCAAAGCATCATTAAATAAATCAACATCCTCCAGATATACAGCAGCAGCCATATTAAAACCACCGATCAAGGCATCCCAATTACCATTTGCCTGTGGATAATATTCGCTTGTTTTAGCTAATAATTTTTGAATGAAAGTTTCAAATTTTGCCATATCAGCAGTTTGCCACTTATCTTCACTAGCAATATTTGGATCATTATTATATATATGTTTTAAAATTTCAGCAGCATTTAAATAATCTGGACCCACAATTGAAAACCTCAATTTCAAATCATTACCATCAGCCACAGTCTCTAAAGTCGTAGCCCAGCCATTTAATATTTCAATAGCTTTTTTAGCATTAGCCAAATCACCATCTAAATACCACATCAATGCATTATAGTATGCCGCACATCCATCATTTGTATATTGAGTCCCACCATAATTAGGGTTATTATACGGACCTACATCCATTAATGATTGTGGTGCAGGAACATAATCAGCTTTTGCATATTTTGAAGCTTTCATTTCTTGATACCCTTTACCATAAACAGTATCTAAATCATCTTTATTAGCTTTTATTGTTTCTAGATCATCCATCGTAAAATAAATTCCTGGATGCTCAAATTTAAAATCATCATCAATATATGGAATTTCATCAGTAGAAACATACTCATCTCCAACATAACTAACATCAAAATAATCTAAGTTCGGGCCATCATAAACACCTTGTCCAGGAGGAGCTTGAATCCCTAATGTTACAGTATTTTCTCCTTCATCCAAATATATGTTCATAAAATTATCATTCCACTTTGTATTACCGATAACATTTGCGTAGTTATTATCAGTTTGTGGTGTTAATGAAGTATTAGTATTAGCATCATATTGATCATTATAGCCAGAAATATTGAAAATCATCCAGCCTGCCCACTTATTGCTGTCAGTATAAAATTCTTCAGTGTTCCCTTCACTAACTGGCGTATTGATCATAATCCGGCAATTTCTTTCATCTCGATCATTACGATACCCTTTCACTCGTGTTGCTGGATTGTTATATTTAAAACTAAATCGATAAAATCCTGATTGGGGCACTGTTACCTTCCAAGTAGCTGTATCATTTTTAATTGATTCAACAGGTTCCCCACCATTTTTATCAACTAATTGATAATCTTCTCCATACATATTATTACTAGCAAATTTAGTAATTGGATCACTAAAATCAAGGTATTTCCCTCCATCTGCACCACTTAGAACTAGTTCAGCACCAATTACTGGTGAATCAACAGGAATTTTATCACCATCATTTCTAACATAAATATTCCCTGTACTTGAAATAAAATCTTCAGCTTGATAACGTTGATTAAACTTTTCAGAACTTTCTTGACCATGAATATTCATCATTGTTGTAAAACTTAGTGTTAAAGATATTCCTAGACTTATTGCTAAAACCTTTTTTACTTTTTTCATTTTATTCCCCTTAATACTCTTTTTTCTTTAATTTTAAAACTATTCCTAAACTAATTACAACTATACCGATCATTAGATAAATCGCTGATTCATCTCCGGTATTAACTCCTCCTTTAAATTCTCTAACTATTTCTTCAACTTTAGCATCATTATTTATTTCTAAATCAGGCTTTTTATCCTCATTTTGAAGCAATACTAAATTATTCAAAGCCTCATTCAATAATTGATAAAGTTCAGTAACTTGATGATCATTAATTCTACCATATTTAGCATCAATGATTCCTTGCTCAGCTTTTTCAAGTGCAGTTATTAAATCTTGAAAACTAACTTGAGTATATTTATTTTCATCATTAGTTATTTCATTTGCTTTAGCAACTAAAACTTCTAAATCTGTAGTATCAGCCAAATCAATATTTTTTAATGCCTCTTGGCTAGTATTGTAGACTAAAATTAATTTTTCATTATTTGAAATATCAGCACTATGCTTTGTAATTTTATTTCCTAACCGCATTGTTAAAATAGCATTTTGCGGATCACTAGCATTCTCTACATCAATATAAACAATTCGATTATCATATGCAGGTGAAACTAGATAATAAAAACCAGCACCTGTACATTTAAGAACAAATTTTTCTTTCTCACTAATATTTTTAGCATCAGCTTTAATAATATTTTCTTCACCAATTTGTTCATCTTTGACAGATAAATATGTGTTAGTCGTAATGCATCTAATTGCATAAGTACCATCTTGATTATTTTCAATTTGATAATATGGTGCATCGGCTTTTTTACTTGAAGCTGTCAATTCTCCAGAATTTGTAACAGTGAAATATGAATTTAATGTTTCTGGAATATTATCAATTAATTCACCATATTTTTTAGCATCATTCCATGTTCTTTGATACCATGGCTCTAATCTTGTTCTTATTTGAAAAAATGGTTCACATACTTCAGTTGCTTCACCGCTATATGATGTTAAAGTGCCAAAATTCAAATTATCGTTATGAACATAGCCTTGAGCCCGCATTGCTTCAGCTGCTTTAGCCATCCAAGTTACATCAACACTAGAAACTTTAGAATAGTAAGCTAAAGGTAATTCATATACTGGTCTTAATTCACCCCGGTTAATTTTTTCACTATCAACTATTTTCCATTTAGTATTACCAAACACATCAGTTAATGGCTCCATTTTTAATCCATTAGTATCGTACAGATTATATTGTGCTGCCCAATTAAAAGCTTTAGCCAGACGATTATCATATAGATCAAATAAATTTTTATCTTGATTTAGAGCAACCTGGCAAATTTCCGCCATATATCCAATTCCTAACTGAGCATGCGCTTGATCTCTAAAACTTTCAACTGACTGTCCCCAGTCACTTACATAATTAACGATCGATCCATTAACATGGATATCTTGATATAAACTTACAGCACGATTATAAATTTCTGGATTATCACAAACAACACCTATTGAAATCATCGAAATCATCGCTGCGGTATCCCAATTTCCATTAGCTAACATTGGTGCTCCCAAATCTTCAATAGCTGGATAAATTACATTTTCCATAACTGTTTGAAACTTTTTAAAATCACTATCACTATACCCTTTATATCCACCATGATAATATTTAATAATTTCAGCCGCATTTATATAACGATAACTATTGATTCCAGCACCTAAGATACGATCTCGACCATCTACCATTTTAAGAGTATTGGACCAGGCATTTAAAACATTAACAACGCATTGAGCATATCTATCTTCACCTGTTATTACCCATTGTAATGCATTAAAATAAGCAGCATTACCACCTTGTTCATAATTAACAATATTATGACCAGCTGGAGTATTATCACCACGTCCTACTGCTTCTAAAGCTTGTGGTTGATAATCACTAGATGCCATATCATCAGGGACCATTGTTTGTAATTTCTGATAATCAGAATACCAAGGCTCTTCTTTATTTATGATGTGTTCTTTCATAGCATCTAGTTCTTCAGGTGAATGAGTTATTCCAGGATGATTGAAAATCTGAGTTTGTACAGTTACACTTTGAGAATCTTTCCCATTATATTCAACTACGATCTGATGCTCACCAGCTGACAAACCGTTTACTTGAGCAATAAATTTATCACCTTCTAAAGTAATATTTCCTTTTGACACTTTATAATGACTAATATCTTGATCATCATTAACTGGATACCAGCTTAATTTTACATTTGTTCCTTCAACAGTTTGCCTTACTTCTAACTGATCATGATTTATTACATCACAAAATTCAAATTTGTATGGTTCATTATTTTTAGTAGTGCTATATAATCGCTCATCCATTCGAATCATAGTTGTTGCATAGTCTGCATTATCTCTAAGTTTAGTTAGATGACTTGTAATTATATAACGATCTGATTCTTGATAATAAGCTAGTTCAAAACGTTCATTCCAATTTACCGTAACAGCACCTGCTTTGATTTCATAACCATCATTAATACGATTATAATAACTTTTATCAGTATCCTGCTCATTAAAATAATTTTGAATCGTTAAATATTTATTATTGTCAAGACACTTTATAGCATAAGATTTTTTAGCATAATTTATTTCATCTTCAGCATACTGATAATCACGATAATCAAATATATATAAATTGAATATAGCAGCTTCATTTTCATTAGCCGTTGTTTCAAAACTTTCATCATCTTTTAATTTTAGATACTCACCATCTTCATCCTTAATCAAAAAAGTCTTTTGCGCAATTGAACCATTATCTAAATAATTCCCTTCATTATTAATTGATTCAATACTAACAGGTTTTTCTGCATTGGCATAATCGATTTTTAAAGATAGCGGTGTCGTTGAACGTGATGAAAAAATTTCACTAGCAGCGGTTATTCCATCATCAACTTTATCAGTCGTAATATGTAAAGTAATTACTGATTTTCCGTCATTAATAGCATCTAATAATAATTCTGTTATATCTAAACTTAGATTTTTATTTCCATTAGCAACTTCATATTGTTTTACTGGTGAATCACTTATATCACTAGGTCGTTTATTATAAGTAAGATTATTTTCATCCCATTTAGTAATACCATCTACCAAAAACTCATTGCTCTGACAAATAATAAAAGTATTTGCCCCATTTTTCTTTGAACCTTCTAAACTGATCATTTCAACATTATCTTTATCTATTGATGATAAATCAAAACGAATATATGCATGTCTTCCTTTACCAACGATCAATGTTTGTGAATCATTAAAATTCTTATCACTCTGACCATTGAAATTGGAAACCATACCATCATTTAAAATATAATTATTTTCAACTGCATTTACAATCGTCAAAGGAGTTATCATCACTAAACATAAAAATATTGATATAATATATTTTATTTTTTTCATTTTTTATTCCCCTTTTTATTATTTAAATAATTTAAACTATAAACTTTAGTTCTCTTTTATTCACCTCAGCTCTCACTAATTACTAAACCGGTTTACTATAAATAGTATAACTTTAATTGAAAGCGGTGTCAATAATTAAACTTATAAAATTAAATATTATGTTAAAATCAAGAAAAAAACAGCCACCAATATTTGTGAACCGGTTTTATTAAATGGCTATTTATAAACAAACTTTAAAATCAACAATTTTTATTTCTGTTTTATCTTTCGTCCCATCACCATAATTTGACTAAGTGCAGGAAACTGTGATTCTTCATCCGACATTTGCAAATTTGATAACATCAGCCAAGTGATTTTTTTTGTCGCAAAAGCAATTACTTGTCGACTTCCTGTTTTAGAAAGTTTAATTTCCTGTATCGTACCATCAGAAAAACTAATTTTTGCTTGATGCCACCAATTATCATGAGGAAAATCAGCTCGTAAATAAAGATATATTTTATCAATTTCTACCATAGTTCCAAAATCAACTTTTAACCAGGCATTACTTTGCTGATTAATTCCCCATGAACTATGAGGCCAGCTGCCATGGTTACTAGTTTCAAAGATACCATCGATAGCATTTCGCGCATAAAACTGTGGATTGGTTGTTTTCACATTAGTTGTAACGTGTGGATATAAGACTTGATTATAATTCGTATCAAAACTATTCTTAGCCACATTATGATAATTCATAAATTCTGCTTCACTAATAATACTTGCATATGCAAAATGACGTTCTTGACTAAACGCACCAGCTCCATAAGGCTTACGTTCCTGGGCAAAAGGAATTGTAAAAGTATATTGATAGTCAGTTAAATATACCCAGCTCTCTTCCAAACTATCATCTAAGCGTAATTTTAAATATAACCCTTTTGTATCACTAACAATACATATTTTATCACCCGGCTGATAATAACCACGATAAGCCATCGTGACTTCTGTTTCATTTTGTTTACTAAAAATTTCTTCATTATAACTATTTAAAACCATTAATTTTAAAAGTGCCATCGTTTCTCCTTCCTTGCAAATAATTCAATCTTACTGAGCATATCTTCTATAACAAAATAGTTATTTAATTGTTGATAAACACGAATCTTACGATTTTTTTGATTATAGATATAATGATGCTCTTCATCAAAAATTGGTGCGATTATCTCTTGATAATAACTTTTTTGTTCCTCTAGTAAAACCCCTATAGCTCCAGAATCTCCCATGACCCAACATTCAGGATTGATCCAGTTTTTTTCTTTGGCATTAGTTTTCATAAACGTAATTAACTGCTCATATAAATATTTTCCTAATTTCCCCATTGGAGCTACTCTTAATTTTAACTGTGCCAAAGAAACTAAAGTAGTTTTATATACATTACTGGGAATTTGCCATAATGGTAACTCACTAGCAAATACATAATTTGCTGCTATTAAATCATTTCCTAAATTACACTCTTTGCTTCCTTTAGGATAACGGCCGCCACCAACCCAAATTGCCGTCATTTTAGAAGTAATCCTTGGTTCCTCAAGCAGTGCAGCCGCTAAATCTGTCAAAGCACCTATATTCAAAACATATAAAGGTAATGAATCCTCTTTTAATGCTTCTTCAATAATTAATCTAGTTCCCGCACTTACTTCATATTCTTTAATATTCACAAGCTTTTGATCAGCACCTAAAACAATTGGATATTCACCATAAGTATTTGTAAGTTTTGCTAATTTAACCATTTCAGCATATGATAAATGATTCGTCCCATGATCACGAAAATGTCCTGCCACTAGCCCCTTGATTATAAATTTATTAGTCAGCATAGCATGTACTAATGCATATTGGTCATCAGCCTCATTTTTAGCATCACTGCAAATAATTATCCTTATCTTATTTATTAACATTTTTCCTCCGTAAATAAACTGCCATTCCATCGAATTTATTTAATCCTCTTAAAACTAATCGTTGTTTTTCAATAACCGCTTTTTTCAAACCATAAATTTTAATTATTTCATAGTTGTCTAAATCCACTTGAACATGAGCAGGACCATTTGCAAAAGTATGGAGTACAACTAATGCCTCATCGAGGTATTTACGGATAACTACTTGATATCCTGTCGGTTCTTTATAACTTAATCCGCCTTGGTAATCAATAGTCGAAAATCCTAAATCAATAATATGACTAACACAGCGATAAAAAGTAATCCCTTCTTCTATCACCTGCCATTGTTGTGTAGATAAATCTTTAATATTTCCTGATAAACATAACCGTCCTAACAACCCACTGCTAATTTTATAATAAAGCAACGCTATTGTTTGGTCTGGCTGTACTACTGCCCAAATTTGGCTTTGACGAGGTAAGATCATTCGTTGTAAATTAGCGCCGATAATTGGAATACATAGCGATTCATGGGCATCAGAAAACGAAGACATATCTGTTATCTTTAAAAATGGTTCAACTAAACGGTGCCCTCCCGCACTACAATTTTCAATTATTAAATTAGGTAGAACATGCTTTATTTTTCTTATATATTCTTGAGTAGCTTTTATCCCGCGATAAAGTTGTTCCCCTAATGAATCACCACCATCCATTCCAATTCCCAGATTATCATTATAATCAATTTTTAAATAATCAAATTCATTATCTTCTAAAAATTTAAGCACATGTTCATCTAAGTAGTTAATCACACTTTGATCCAATAAATTTAAGAAGCGTCGATTTCCTGAAGTAATGGGATAACCATCACGCTGATATAAAAAATCTTGATGCTTAAATAATTCAGCCTCACGACCGCAGCTTTCAAACTCAAACCAAATACCGGCTTTCATTCCCCTTTGATGAATATAATCAACAACTTCCTTAATTCCTTGAGGAAACAATTTGCGATTATAATTCCAATCACCATGTTGAATATTCCAAGAATCATTATGATCAACAGCGTGTTTATACCATCCGCAGTCAATAACAAAATATTTGATTCCCTTATTCACCAATAAATCAATTGTCCTTTTAATCTCACTAGCCTGAGGATTGCCCCAAGTAGTACAAAATTCATTAAAAATGATTGGAAGTTCTTTTTCATCATCTTTGATATCCAGCTGAATATCTCTAACGATTCGCTGTGACAACTCATCAATATTACCCTGAACTACCGAAATCATTGCTTTAGGAGTTTGGAATTCTTGATTAGGTTTTAAGATTTTCAACCAATGTCCCTTTTCTCGATCAGCAATTCCTCCTGAAAGGCATAACGCATTATCTTTTCGATATACTTCTAACTGCCAAGAACTTGCAATTGCTAACTGAATTCCCCAAAGGACATTAACGTTTTTATCTTCAATCGCTATAAAAGGAAAATATTCACGATTTGGCATACTGCCAACTTGACCAAATCTAATACTGTTTGCTCCAGAAGGTTTCCATGATGGTTCTAACATTGATTCTTCAATTGGACGAGTAACTAAACGCCCTTCATAAGCCCAAGTACTTTTAATTTGATGCATCAATAGACTTTCCTTAGCTAACCCTTTAGTAAATGGAGTAATTGAACCTAAAGTAAAACTTGATATCATTTCAATTTTTATATTTTTATTAGTTCTATTGATCACTTTAGTAAAGGTGTTTATAGCTTTGCTACCAATATCAAACGATAAGTGATGTTGATAATCAATCCCTCTATCATCATATAAATGAGTAATAATTGTATAATGCGTGTCTTTAATTATTTTTTCTTGGAACTGATATTTTAATTTAAAAGTTGTTTCACTATTGCGCATTGTCCTACCTTGAGAATAATTGAACGGATAATCATCACCAACTAACTTCACTTGAATCAACGGTTCAATATCATCGTTTTCATCAATAATCTGATCAATCATTGAAATAGGTATAATTCTTAATCCTACAACCTCATGCCCTTTACGATCCACTCCGCGTAAATAACAAATCTGCATATCCTGACTATTATATGTCGCTAATATCTTATTCATCTTCATTTATCTCTTTTAAATACCATTGTTTACTATAAAAATCCTCTTTAACTTTTTCTAGAGGTAAACCAACATTCATCAAAACACTCCCATCATAAACTTGATTATCTTCTAATAAACAATATTTAGTATTTACTTTTAATCCTTTCAATTTTAATCGTTTCGGTACCGTATTTGGCTTAGCCAAGATCTGAACATAGCTCACTAATACCTGCTTTTGATAGAGATACATCCAAGCCTGTTCATTATCATTGTCTTTCAAACGATATAAATCACCAAATTGAATAATTGGACGAAGTTTTTTATACTTAGTTATTTGATTTTTAATCACAGCTAGTTCAAGATCACTAAGTTTTGTTAAATCTAACTCATATCCCAAAGTTCCTTGCATTGCGACAACAAAACGAGTCTCAATACCTGTAATCCGACCAACTTGATGATTAGGTGAAGCCGAAACATGAGCCCCCATACTAATTGCTGGATAAACCATTGAAGTGCCTTTTTGAATCGTTAAACGTTCAATCGCATCACTATCATCACTAGCCCAAATTTGCGGCATATAATAAAGCATCCCTGGATCAAAGCGTCCACCCCCACCAGCACATCCTTCAAACAAAACTTGGGGATATTTACTCACTAGAACATCAAGAATATGATATAGGCCTAACATATAGCGGTGTAAGACTTCTTTTTGTAAATGCACTGGTAAATAATTAGAGCCAATATCGGTAATATTACGATTCATATCCCATTTGATATACTCAATATTAGCACTATCTAAAATATTACTAACAGCTTTGATTATATAATTTTGAACTTCTGGATTACATAAATCTAAAACTAATTGGCAACGGGAAGTCTGTGGTTGATAATCTTGCACACGAATCACCCAATCAGGATGCTTTCTATATAAATCACTATTCGGATTGACCATTTCTGGCTCCAGCCATAGACCAAACTTCATTTTTAAAGCATTGATCTGCTTAACTAATTTGTCTAATGGACCACCAATTTTTCTTTCGTTAACATACCAGTCTCCAAGCGAACTGGTATCATCATTACGTTTGGCAAACCAGCCATCATCTAAAACAAATAATTCAATTCCTAATTTACTAGCTTGTTTGGCCAAAGAAAGTAATTTTTCTTGATTAAAATCAAAATAAGTAGCTTCCCAATTATTAATTAAAATAGGGCGAAGCCTTTTAGCAAAATGACTTATCATTAGACATTCACGATACAAATGATGATATTTACGACTCATTTCCCCAAGCCCTTTTGAACTATAGATCATTATAACTTCCGGGCTATAAAAACATTCTCGCGGGGCCAAATCCCAACTAAAATCAAAAGAATTTATTCCCATCATCATTCGTGTATTTTGATGCATATCAACTTCAATATTTGCCTCAAAATTACCACTATAAACTAAATTCATACTATAAATATTTCCATGATCTTCATTTGCATCATGATCCAGCAAAGCAATAAATGGATTTTGTCCATGACCACTTGCTCCACGTTTACTATCAACGATAAAATTCCCTTGTCTGAGTGCTTGACGATTTAAATGACATTCACGTCCCCAAGCTCCATTTAATGATAAACAATCAAACTGGTCATCTAAGAAACTAAAATTAGCACTCATAATTTTTTCAATGACAATATCTTGGTTATTATGATTAATTACTCTAACACTTTGACTAATTGCATCTTGATCAAAAAATATTGAAAAACTTAAAACTATTTCTAATTGTTTAATTTGATCAACCATACTAAATTCTATAGTTTGCGCTTTATCACTTAAAACTGTTGGTAATCCACAAATTTTCTTTTTACCCTCAATAATTTTATATTTAGTGAACTCAAAACTAGAAATTCTTGAGCCATCTTGATATCTAAACATAAATGCCGGTATCCGCATATCAGGATTACCATAAGCTGGGTATAATAGTGGCATCTGTTCTAATTTAAAATTTCTATTTCCATCTAAATCACTTAAATAACTAGCCCGTTTGATTTCTTTAATAAGATAACTAAACGTTTGATCATAAACTCGTTTTCCCCAATATAAACAAACAAGGTGCCCTGAATCGAGCACACTAAAAATCATTGATGTTTTATTTGTTTGGAGATGAAATGTTTTTTCATGCTCTAAAATCTCAATCATTTTAATTCCTCTTAATCATTATTCTCTTGGTAGAATTCACTAAAAACAGCTTTAGTATCTTTATTAAAATTATCAACTGCACTAATTGCGATGACCGCCCCAGTATAAGCCCATCCAGAAACATGCTCATCACTTAAAATAGATGCATCCAGCACCGGACCAACTACCTCAAACTTAGAATCATCACAAGCATAATAAAACTGAATCTTATCCTGTTTAACCATTACTTTTAAAGATATTCTTTTTACATCATCATTTACATATTTATAATTACCTTCCAAAGGCTCATTAAAATTAAAATTATCATTTGTCAAAATATTAATAATTCTTTGTTTCTTTACTTCATCATAGCCAACATATAGATAGTGAAATGCTTTAGTATTATAAAAACAACTCAACCCAGCTGTTTGATTATAGTGATATGGCTTAAAACACAACGTAGTTCCTGCAACAAAGTCAAAACTAGTCCACCTTCTCGCAATCAATGATTGATCAAACAACGAGGTTAATGAATCATTTCCCTTTAATTCTAATCCAGCATCAACTAAATTCACTTTATCTTCAAATTTTGTCCTTAAACTTAACCAGCCCTCATTAACAAAATCAATATTTTTAAAGTTTGTATAATATTTATTTTCTAGACCCTGGTTAACTGTTTCACCTGGAGCTTCAACTTCTACCAAAGGTGTGCAGTCACCTTGAACCATTCTCGGCCAATCATTGATCCATTCAATTTTTTGCAATGATGTCTCACGTCCTAATACCGAAACCTCCTGTTCATTTAAATACCGTGCACATAAATGGACTAAATACCAGCCATCATCTGTTTCCACAAAATTACCATGACCAGATTTTTTTAAGATCGTATCTTTTTGCCAAGCCGTAATAAGTGGATGATATGGTGAAATTTCATAAGGTCCCCAAATATTCTTAGAACGAGCCACACAAATCGAATGATGTCTTCCTGTTCCTCCTTCAGCAGCAATAATATAATAAAAATCACCTTTTTTCATCAAATGCGGTCCCTCTGTTCCACCTGTCGCACTACCTTTGAACACTACTTTTGCTTCTCCAATCATTCCCTTTTCAAAATCAAATTCTTGTAAGAGTAAGCCATTAAACTTTTTATGTCCATTCAAAGGACGGGGATCCCATTGTGGATTTAATACATAATGTTTACCATCATCATGAAACATTGAAGGATCAAAACCAGAAGCATTAATAAAAAGTGGCTCACTCCATGGACCATCAATTGTCGGGGCAGTAATAACATAATTTTCAACATCTTTGAAATAACCATCAATTTGTTTAGAAATAGTATAAATTAGATAAAAAGTATCTTCATAATAAGTTAAGGCTGGTGCCCAAACTCCAGCCGAATCCGGAATTCCCCGCAAATCAAGATTACTTAAAATTGCTCCATGGCGTCTCCAATTAACCATATCATCAGATTCATAAACGCTTACTCCCGGCAGCCATTCAAAAGTTGAAGTGATAATATAATACTTATTCTTAGCTTTACAAATACAAGGATCAGGATTAAACCCTCGTAAAATTGGATTAATAATTTTAGTCATTTTGTATCTCCTCAATAAGTTTTAAATTTTTGCAATTAGTTATTTTAACTAAACTATTTTTGTTTATTTTAAGCATTGTAGTTTTATTAAAAATCACATTATCCATAATCAATTCAATACTTTCATCAATTACTAAAAAAGCATCTTGATTGCAGTAATCAATAAAAGCGTCTTTAATTACTAATTGACATCTTTCACCATTGCCTTTAAATAATGATGATTGTTTTAAATTAACCAGCTTAACATTCTCAAAAACTATTTTTCTAAGCGGCAAATTATTTTGTAGCATCTTTTCATTCCCTTGATCATAAACTAATAATTTTGTAACATCTTCAAATTCACTATTTTTAATGATAATATCATCACCATCTTCGCGAATCTTATCACAGCAAATCGCATAATATTTAAAAACTGCATGAGTATTATAACTATTTGTAGAACGATGCGGATAATGTCCTGGACCAACAAATTTACAATGATCAAAAATAAGCTTATTTCCACCAATTCTAAGTACGTTACATGCGGTATTAAAATAGCAGTCTCTAACTAATAAATTTCTAATATCATAACCTGCAACACAATCATCACCAGTTTCTAGATGACAATCACTAATTTGAATATCACTACAATGATGAAGATTGAAACCATCATGTCCTGCTTTAATATTTACATTATTAATAATTATATTTTGACAGCTGTCTAACTGATGCGACCAGTTAGCACTATTAACAAATGTATAACCTAGCAAAGTAATATCCTCACATTGACTAAAGATGATTCCCATCGGTCCTCGAAATTTTTCTTCACCATTTTCATCATAACAATCTTGACCGTTAATTACCAAGCCACATTTGCCAATGATTTTAATATCTTGAACTTGAAAAGCACAAATTATCCCATATATATAATATTCAGGTAAATTCCATAATTTAATATAATCTTCATTTTGTAAATAACCTAATGTACTGGGTATTTTAAAATCATGATAATCTTGATAATTATTACTACCATATAACCTGGCATTTTCTTCTAATAACAAAGTCATGTGTGAATATAATCTTAAACTGCCAACATAATATTTACCTTCAGGGACAATGAGCGTACCTCCCCCCTGTTTTAAACAAGCATCAATAGCGCTCTGAAATGCTTGCGTCTGCAATTCTTGGCAATCTTGTTTAACTCCATAATCTAAAACATTGAAATAATTATCCATAATTTCCCCCGCTATAAAATATATTTTTCAATCACATCAGCAACACCATGATGATTATTATCAAAATCACTGATCACATCAGCTTTTTCTCTAATTGCTTTCGTAGCATTCTTCATCGCTACTGCCAATCCAGCTGCTTCCAGCATTTCTAAATCATTTTCATTATCGCCGATACAAATAACTTCATTTACATCAATTGATAAATATTTTGCTAATTCCTTTACAGCGGACCCTTTAGTAACTTGTTTATCGGTTATATCAACATAATCAATGTCCGACATCGCTACTGCATAAAGATTCAGCTCTTCAAACTCATTTCTGATTTTCTGATATTTATTCTTATCTCTTTCTAAAATAGAAATTTTTACAATATCTTGGGCATGTTCAAAAATTAAATTTTGATAATCTTCTGGATCTTTAGCAATAATGAAGTCAGCTTTTAAGCTGCCTTTTTCTAATTGTTTTTTCCAAGAATTTGAAACATCATTATTTCGAATTGAAAATTGTGGGGTGCTAAATGCTGCATATGTTTTATTTTCAACAATAACTTGATAAGCTTTTTCCAATTGTTCCTTAGTCAAAGTATGCTTTAAAACCGCTTTGCCATCATCTTCGAGATAAGCACCATTTAAACAAATCAATAATGGACTAACCCCAATTTGTTTAAAAATCTCATTTAAAGAATTAGGTGTCCGTCCTGAAGCAATTGCAATTCTTATACCTGCCTTATCAGCTTTTTTTAAAGCCTCAATATTTTGCCTGGATATTGATTTATCGTCGCTAGCTAAAGTACCATCAACATCAATGCATAGTAATTTATATTTCATTTTACTTACCAAATTAAAATATCCTTATCTAATAATCTTAAAACTGCTTCGATGAAGAAATAATCACCATAAATAATTGGTACATGTTTATCATGTTCAGTAAAATATGAGCCTGAACCCATTTGGACGATTGAATCATAGTTAATATCCCAATTACAGAATTTTTTATCAGTAGCTTTTAATATTTTAATAGCTGCATTAATATAGAAATCTTTTTCTAATGCAGGAACATGATTAGCAATTTCAAGCAATCCACAAGCTGCGCAGACACCTGCAGTTGAATCCCAGTATACTGGTTCTTTAGGAGCTCTAAAATCTAATAAAGCAACTCCGTCAGTTAAATCAATTTGTGATATAAAATAATGAGCAACCTTTTTAGCTGTATCTAAATATTCTTTTTTATCAGTATGCAAATAACTTAAAGCAAAACCATAAATTGCCCAAGCTTGTCCCCGTGACCATGAAGAACCACTAGCATATCCTTGCCCTCCTGGTGTTTCCAATAATTCACCATTAGTCGGATCTAATACAATAATATGATTGCAAGAGCCATCTTGGCGGACAGTATTATTCATAACTGTATCAACATGATCCATTGCTATATATTTAAAACGTGGATCATCAATAACATCTTGTGCCCAATATAATAATGGAACATTCATCATACTATCAACAATGACCCAGCCAGCTCGATCACGATTCCATGAACGAATAAACTTTCCACGGGGATTATAACGACCTGCCAATAAATGCGCAGCATGCAATCCTCGCGCTAAAGAACGTTCATTTCCTGTAATACGGTAATTTGCAACTGCACTATGAAGCCACATAAATCCAACATCATGGTGTAACCCTGTATATTTGTCAAAAGCTTGATCCAACTTATCTTCAACTCCATTAGCTGCTACCTTATATTTTTCTTCACCGGTAGCATGATACATTTGCCAAAGCATCCCCGGCCAAAAGCCATTAGTCCACCAAACTATGTCTGTTTTGGCTTTATCTTCCCGATATACTCCATCTTCGGCAATATAAGGAATTTTATCACCGATCCGATCACATTGTGCTGACATCTTTGCCATTATTTTTTCATATATTTTATCTAACCATTTTTGATTATTTTCATCTAAATTATATTTCATAGTCATCTCCTAGAATTCTTCTAAATATATTTTTTTATTTTTAAACTCAAGCAACTGATGCTCGAATTTTAACGGTATCATCATATTTGGGCAATTACCTTGAAGATCACCGTAAACTAAACTTCCTAAAAGTGTTTGACCCTTGTTTATTACGCCATACAAACATGCTACACCATTTGTTTCACAATCATAAATATTAGTATTAGGATTTTGCTTTATCGCCACTGGTATTCGATTTTTAAAAAGATCTCTAATTCCGCTGCAAACCCCATTATTTTCTAAAATAATAATTTTATCCTTAACAATCGGCTGATTAAATTTATAATGCCATCCCCAAACAGGAAAAGCTCCTTCATATGCATGTAGCTCCATATCAGTAACTATTCGATGAATTCGTAAATGATAATCCTCATCAATTGGAACAAGCCAAGTTTCTATATCTGCTACCACACCATAATTCCACTTACTATACAAATAATCCTTATGAACTACACACTTTTGAATTTCACCACGGCTGACATACTGATCCGTTCCCTTTACTGATAGCGCCAAGGCATTATCAATTGCATAGTTTTCTATCCCCTGAACATCACGACTTAGATTCCAACCAAATCCAGTTGAGTAACAAAACTTTCCGTACTTAGCATGATGCTGTAAAACATGTCCTTTACTATACTGAAAACCAGATAAAGCATAATGATGTTTAATCCCTGCAATAATTAAAAAACCAGGTTCAACTTGACAACTCAAAGTATTCAAATCAATTCTTTTCTTAGCCTCAATCTGCCAAAAAGAATGACTGCCGGGTAACGTCAATAATACAAATGTCTTTAAAGCCCATGCTGGTGAGCCTGGTGCATTATAATCTTCTGATAACAATAAATTAGGATAACCACAACCCACAGTAATCATATTATTTTGAGTAATAGGAAAATCATGCCAGTAGTTCAAATTTCTAAAAATTATTTCTTTAACTTCACTAAGTTCATAATTATAGCTCTCACTTACTACTTGTCCTACCCAAAATGCCACATGACCAAATCGATAACTTAAACTTCGTCCAAATTGAAGGGTTCTACCTTGTTGATCAATCCAATATTTGAAATCCTCTTGGAATTTCCAGCAACGCTCTTTAACAGTTTCATGATCAAATTCATCCGTATATTTACTTAAAATCATACTATAAAAGTGAAAACCAAAAGCAATATAGTAATCTCTTTGACTTGCTACCCCGTCTTGATACCAGCCATTACCTACATACAAATTATTAATTTTTGCTTTAGCCTCATCTATTTTAGCTTGACTATATCGCAAATTGTTTTTTTTCAATCCACAATTCACGATCAATAAAAATAACAACCAATTATTTTGTGGAAATTCAATTTCATTGATAGAATTTAACCATGTCTCTAAGTATTCAATTTCTTCATTACTAAAATAGTTCAACAGTTTATCTTGGCAACAGAGAAGGCCATAACCATATACAGCCATTTCCACAGCTATTTGGCGAGTTTTTGTAGTAGGTTTTAAAAATACTGTTTTTGTTTTCAGGTTCAACTCATATTTTATTCTTTCAATATATGGTAATACTAGCATCTCATCATAATCACCACTTGCAATCAAAGAAAAGATTGCCCAAAGTGGTCTTGATACATATTCTAATTCTCTAATCTCCTGCTGATATGTTGAACCGGTTACTCCTTGATAATCCCAGGGATCAGGTAACATTGTTTTAAGCCAGTCAACTAAATCAGCTCTGCTACATAACTTGGAGTGTTCTTTCAAATTCTTGGACATTTGTCTGATAATCCTCCATTGCTCTAGTTAAATATTTTAAATAATCTTTCTGATTATTCTTTGTTTGATAAGATTTTGCTAAAAGATACTCCAAATATCCTTTTTTCTTACCTCGATGTTTTTCTAATTCATTTTCTAATTCATTGATATATTTGGTTGAACCATTCATTAAAATGTCATAGTGGCGCTGATATTTTTTTAACTCCCTTTCATCAAAAACTTCAGCCATTTTACTGACAATCTTTTTACATCTATTAATTTGGTCATGATTACAATAATAGTTAAAACCACGTACTAAAATATCACTAAGCTGATAAGTTGTTAGATTCATTTTCATCATTTGATTGAATTGATTCGTAACACCCTGATCTGTTTCAGTCTTTATATAGGCACTAAGTTTTAATATCTCTCGCGTATAGATTGGCATCATCGCTCTTGCTAATCGACTATCAACATATTTAAAAAAGCTATCATAATCTTCAGTATTTAAACTATTATAAACTTTCATAAAAATATTTTTCTTTATTATTGCCATTATAATTGATGAAATAATTAAAATTATTATAATAATTAAAACTCCACTCATATTTTACCTCCAAATATAACAAACAAAGGGCTAACAAGCTCTTCCCTGTTAACCCTAAATAACCTTTTTATCCGCCACAGACTCCTAATACAGTTAGAAGCACTGATGCAGCAAACATTACTAATAATACGGTAATTGGTTTATTTTTCTTACGTAAGTAGAAGAAAGAGGCCATTGTAATTCCTAGTGGTAATAAACCAGGCATAATTTGATCTAAGACATTTTGTAAATTAAACACTGTTCCCCCAAAGTCGGCAACGAATGTTGTTTTAAAACTTACATATTGGGCAGTCATTGCCCCAGTCATAATCAAACCTAAAACCGCAAAACCTTTAGTAAAAGCCTTGATTTGACCTGAAGCAAGAGCTTTTGAAATATACGTACTACCTAATTTTAAACCAAATGTAGCTCCAAAATATCTAATTAAAATATTAGGAATATTATAAACTAATGCAAATAAGATCGGCCCTAACCAAGATCCACTTTGAGAGAAACCTAAAGCAATCCCAGTTGCAATAATTCTTAAAGCCCCAGAATAAATAGAATCACCAATTCCTGCAAACGGTCCCATTAAGGCAACTTTAATTGCTTCAATTGAAGCATCATCAAAATCTTTACCAGCGTCTAAACAAGCTTTTCTTTCTTGCTCCATAGAAATAACTAATGAAAAGATAAATGGTGACATTCCTGGTGTTGTATTAAAGAAATCTTGATGACGTGACATTGCATCATAAAATTCATCCGTTTCCTTACCATAGATGTCCTCTAAATAAGGTATCATTGTCCAACCAAATGTTGTTCCTTGTTGTTTTGTATATGACGTACAGAACATTAACCACATTGATCTCCAAAATACTGATCTTACTAGTTTCTTTTGTTCTGACGTAAGTTTTGTCTTCATTGAAGGTGCTGCTGTATTAGTCATTGAAGAAGTCCTCGCTTTCATCAAGTGTTGTTGTCATTACTTGTCTTTTTTCATCATCTTTAATTTTTCTTAACTCATTGAAAATAATAATTGCGGCTACACACCCTCCAATAAATGAAATTTGTACTAAAGACAAGATTTTAGTAGAAGCACTAGTTAATTTGACTGCACCATCTACAAGAGAAGCCCCAGTAACATTATTATAGAAGAAGAAAGCACCAAGACCAAAACCTAAGAAATAATATGGACAGATTTCTTTATTCCATAATGATTTTAATAATAAAGCCATACCTAATGCAGGCAACATTGTTGAAGCAACAGTCATAGACTTTTGAACCCAGTCTGGAATGGCATTGACAAAGGCACTAACTGCATCTGTACCTACATAAATACAGACAAATCCTAAAACAAAATAAGCTAAATGAAAACCAATAAATTGAAGGATCCATAATCTCTTAAACCCTTTAATATTATGTTTTTTAATTAAATCTTCAAATTTTGGAACTAATGAAGTTACTACAACCTTCATTGATGAATATAATAAAGTTCCAAGAGCAGCAAGCGGTAATGCTAAAGTAACCGCAGTTGCTAAATCCTTATCTAACAATAATGCAAAAGCTGCTCCAAAAATTGAACCTAAAGTAAAGTCACTTGGCATAACACCACCTAAGCTAACATTACCCAAAAATACTAACTCTAGCTCAGCAGCTAAAATAATTCCCTCAGTTGGATGTCCTAATAACGCTCCTAAAATTGCAACACAGAAGATTGGTCTTTGGAACATTGTATTTCCATACCAGTCAAAAAACTTAGTTGCTGCTAAGACAACCCCAACAATCAATGCGTTTGTTAACATATTCTACTTTCCCCCTAATAATTTCATAAAATTCTGTTTTTCATCACTTGGTAAAGGTTGATGAATCATTTCAATTCCTAACCCTTCAAGTTCCTTAAACACTTCTTTGTCATGTTCAGTTACATATACAGATTCAGATATCTTTACTTTCTTTGATAAACCTCCACCAATGCGCCCATAATTAGCCACATTTAACACCGGCTTTTCACTTACACCTTTAACAACTGCCAATAAATCATCTGGATTATTAGAAATTACTAAAATTTTCATTGCCTCGCTACGAGGATCTGATAAAATCCCAATAGTTTTGTTGATTGGCAAAATTGCAGCTTTTACTCCAGCAGGCGCCGCCATTTTTAAAGCGCTTACTTGAATTTCATTGCTAGCAATAGTATCACTAGCAACAATAATTCGATTAATACCTAATTCTTTAGACCACATCACGGCAACTTGACCATGAATTAATCGATCATCAATTCGCATCATTGAAATCATGATTTTATTTCCCCTTTCTGTCTGTTAAATTCATTAAAAAAAATCATCTTCATTTGATATGTTTTGCTTTTCTAGATATTTAGTAGATATATGAACAATACCTTCTTTACAAGCTTCTATCTTCGCTTGAATATCTTCATCACTCATTGGTGCTGGTGCAAATAATAATTCAATTACTAATCCCATATTTAACCCACTAACTAATTTGACATTCTCCTCTTGAATCAATGTCATGCAGCCATTACAAACACTCCCACCTAATAAATCAGCAACTACAATAAATTGCGTATCAGGATTTTCTTTAGCCATCTTTGCCACCTGATCACTAACAATTGAATAATGCTCTCCCGGCATCATTCCTAAACATGATAGTGCCTCATTTTCTCCAACGATCATTTGCACAGAATGCAACATTCCTGCTGATAGTTTTCCATGAGAGACTAAAATAATTTTCTTATCCACTAAACTTCCTCGCTTTCTAATAAATTACCACTAATTCGGTAAACTGGTTTACTTACACTTTCATTTTATACCACTATGAAAGCGTTGTCAACATTTTTTACGAGAATATTTTACGATAAAAAAGTACATATATAAGGATACAAGTAGCAAAAAAAATCATTTATTTTTTATTTTTTTGTCAAAATATTAATAAAAAAAATAAATTTTTTTCATTTTTTTGCATTTACCCATTGACAAAACCGGTTTACTAAATTATGCTTTAGTTGTAACTAATAGTTACATCCTTTCAAATATTCCAGTAAGTCCATGTAAAATTAATATTTCTGGTTTACTTCAATTCAATTTCTTACTGGAATAATTATTTAGTTAAGAAATGGAGAAGATTATATGACTTTTAATATGAATAAATTTTCCTTAACAGGTAAAGTTGCTCTCATAACCGGTGCCTCTTATGGAATTGGTTTTGCAATTGCCAGCGGATATGCCAGCGCTGGGGCTACGATTGTTTTTAATGATATTAATCAAGATTTAGTAAATAAAGGTTTAACTGCTTATCAAGCAGCAGGAATAACAGCTCATGGATATGTCTGTGATGTCACTGATGAAAACGCTGTTAATGAAATGGTTAAAAAAATTGAACAAGAAGTTGGAGCAATTGATATTTTAGTAAATAATGCAGGAATTATTAAACGAATTCCAATGTGTGAGATGAGCGCCAACGATTTTAGAAAAGTAATTGATGTAGACTTAAACGCTCCATTTATTGTTTCTAAAGCTGTTATCCCTTCAATGATCAAAAATGGTCATGGAAAAATCATTAATATTTGCTCAATGATGTCAGAATTAGGAAGAGAGACTGTAAGTGCTTATGCGGCAGCTAAAGGCGGCTTAAAAATGTTAACACGTAATATTGCTTCAGAATATGGCGAATTTAATATTCAATGCAATGGAATTGGTCCAGGATATATTGCTACTCCACAAACCGCTCCACTTAGAGAATTACAAGCTGATGGCAGTCGTCATCCGTTTGATCAATTTATTATTTCTAAAACTCCAGCAGCACGTTGGGGAAAACCTGATGATTTGATAGGACCTGCGATTTTTTTAGCAAGTGATGCTAGTGATTTTGTAAATGGTCATATTTTATATGTTGATGGTGGCATCTTAGCCTATATTGGTAAACAACCACAATAACGAAAAGGAGAATCGTATGAAAATTGCTTTAATTAACGAAAACAGCCAAGCGGCTAAAAATGAAATTATTTATAAAACTTTAAAAGAAGTAGCTGATCAAAAAGGCTACGAGGTATATAACTATGGCATGTATGGTAAAGAAAACGAGAGCCAGTTAACATATGTTCAAAATGGTTTATTAGCAGCCATTTTGTTAAACTCAAAAGCTGCCGATTTTGTTATTACAGGATGTGGTACAGGTAGTGGGGCTATGCTAGCATTAAACAGTTTCCCAAATGTTACATGTGGATTAGCAGTAGAACCAACAGATGCTTATTTATTTTCTCAAATTAACGGAGGTAATGCTCTATCAATTCCTTATGCTAAAGGATTTGGCTGGGGAGCTGAATTAAATTTAAAATTAATTTTTGAAAGATTATTTGCAGAAACTGCTGGTGGCGGATATCCAAAAGAACGCGTAGTTCCAGAACAGCGAAACGCTCGTATTTTAAATAAAGTGAAACAAATTACACATACTGATATGATGACAATTTTAAAACAAATCGATCAAGATTTCTTAAAAGAAACAATTGCTGGTGAAAAATTTCAAGAGTATTTCTTTGCAAACTGCCAAGTTGAAGAAATTGCTGATTATATTAAATCAGTTTTATAATAGTGCTGTTACATGTATATTAGCTGTCCCATTACCTTTTATTTCCTCTCTCCTTATAAATATAATAATTGCTGATTATACATTGTAATATATTTTGCCATCATTTGATGGCATTTTTTTGAAAGGAAAATAGAAATGAAAAAAATATTATTTTTTGGTGAACCATTGATTAGATTCACCCCTCTTAATAATGAGAAAATTAGCGATAATGCATTAACTTCTATGCATTACGGCGGTAGTGAAATTAACATTGCTAGAACATTATCTGGGCTAGGAATTGCCACTAAAGTATTTACAGGATTACCTGCTAATCCTGTTGGTAAAAGTTTTGTTAATTTCATGAATCAAAATAAGATTGATACTAGCAGTATTTGTTTTAAAGGAGAACGCGTAGGCTTATATTATCTTGAAAATGGCTACGGCATTAGAGCAAGCGATGTTTATTATGATCGTAAAAATACTAGTATCAATGATATTGATATCTTGAATATTAAAATGGATGCATTATTTCAGGGTATTACCCATTTTCATTTTAGCGGTATTACTGTTGCTATCTCACCAGAAGTAAGAACTACTCTTCATGTTCTTCTTCGAGAAGCTAAGGAACGAAACATTACTATTTCAATGGATTTAAATTTGCGAACTAAAATGATTTCTATCGAAGACGCTAAAAAACAATTCAGTATTTTTGCTAAATATGCAGATTATTGTTTTGGAATTGAACCATTAATGATAAATAGCGATGATATTAATATGTTTGATCGCAATACTGCTACAATTCAAATGATTCAAGAAAGAATGCAAGTATTAAAAGATGTTTTTAATTTTAAAGCCATTTTTCATACAATTAGAAATATTGATGAAAATCAGGTAAACAGCTATCAATGTTATTTACTTGCAGATCAGTTCTATACTTCAATTAATTTAAAAACATCATTATTAGAGCGCGTTGGCAGCGGTGATGCCTTTGTTGCTGGAGCGCTATATAAATTAATAAATGGAGCACCTTTACAAGAAGTAATTGATTTTGCAGTAGCTGCCGGAACTTTAAAATGCACAATCAAAGGTGACAGTATGTTTGAATCAGTTGATAAAATAAATAATTTATTAAAAATAAATCACGAAATATCAAGATAGGAGAAAATTATGACTAAATCAAATATAATTATTGAATTAAAAAAACAAGGTGTGGTTGCAGTAATCAGAGGTACAAGTTATGAAGAAGGTTACCAAACAGCCATCGCTTGTATTAAAGGAAATTTAAAAGCTATTGAGATTGCTTATACCAACAATAATGCTGATATGATTATTAAACAATTATCAAGTAATTATCAAAATGATAATACTGTTTTAATTGGTGCTGGAACTGTTTTAGATGCACCAACTGCAAAAAATGCTATTATGGCTGGGGCTAAATATATAGTATCACCAGCTTTTAATCAAGAAACCGCCATCATTTGTAACCGCTATGGTATTCCATATATTCCTGGCTGTATGACAATTAAAGAAATTATTACAGCCATGGGGGCTGGTTGTGAAATCATTAAGTTATTTCCAGGAAGTGCTTTTAGTCCTAATTATATCAATGCAATCAAAGGTCCTTTACCACATACTTCATTAATGGTTACTGGTGGAGTTAACTTAAATAATGCAACTGAATGGTTTCATGCCGGAGTTGATGCAATTGGTATTGGTGGTGAGATAAACAAATTAGCCGCCAAAGGACAGTTTGATATGATTAAAGAAATTGCACAAAAATACGTAAACACAAAAGTTAAAAGATAATCTAATATTATTAAATCAATCTCATTTATAAAAATTTCAATTATTAAAAAAGTGTTTAGATAAATAATATTTTAAAATTATTGATACAAAAAGCCATATACTATCGTTCTTTAAAATATTTTATATCAGTTTTTAGTAACGTTGCATTAGCATATTCAATGATTGTTTGATAATATATTAACTTCTGTCTTACATGGTTTAAAGTATAATTGCTATTACTGTTTTAGGATACGAAGTAAAACAAACGTTCTGTTAGTATTTTACTAACATACAATAAATTATAAAATATCATACTAATAAACCTTAATTAAATAAAAATAATGAAACCATTACAATTATATACGTTTGTCCAAAATCGTATTCAACAATCATTTTATCAAAGTTCCCATCAACAAAGATAGGAACTTTATTTTATAAATAAAACTGTATTTTCTTTCACAAATACTTGCATATTCAACTTATTTAACAACAGCATCTTTAAGCAGTCATCTTTTAAGAAAAACACAAGCTGTCAAAATACTAATGATAAGATTTATTTCAATTCGTTATAACACTTATTACATTAATCTCTTTAATTATAAAGATTTCCAAAAGAAAATAACCATCCAACGCTAATTGTAATGGTTATTTCTTTTAAATAACTTTCACTTAAGGACAACCGTTTATCGATATTCCTTTTTTCATTTATAATATACTATAAAATATCAAAAACATTAATAATATTAACATTTCTTACTTTATCCGCTTATAGTTGATATCATTTTGCATTTTACTTGAGAATTATTTTCTACTTTATTGTTATTCAGCATAACTTAAAAGTTCTTATATTAATAAGTACTTAAAAATCTAGAATAATCTTGTATCTTCCTTAGTGTTTATTTTAATTAACGTTTTGCTAATTCCTAATTGTAATAAAATCAACACTTTTTGAGGTTTTGCATCTTACTTGCATATTTACCAAACCACATACAACTGTTATATACAAGAAAAGATAATATAAGTATATTTCTATTAATAGGATAATTATTTTCTGTATTGCATATAACACAAGACACACCAACTACTAATATAATTTTCATTGTTCCTAATGCTAATTCTTTCTATATTTTTCTAATCTATCTTCTTTTGAACTAATTTTAAATTACTCTGAAAAACTGACTTGCAAAACTTTTAATTCTCTTTTCATATCACCTATCATTATTTTCCAAATCTTTTGAGTTTTGTTGTAACTAAAAAATTGTTCTTTGAGTTTCTATCTCATTTCTTAATTCTTCTGTTGGTAAATATAATTTATATTTACTTGCAAACAATTGTTCATTTCCCTTAAGAATTGAATATCGTACTATATCTTCATCTGTATCTGCACAAAGAATAATTCCAATGATTAGATTATCTCCTTCTGTTCGTTTTAATTTATCACAAATTTTAACATATAAATCCATTTGTCCTACATCTTGATGACTTATTTTTTCTGTTTTAAGATCAATTAAAACAAAGCTTTTTAAATAATAATTATAGAATACAAAATCAATATAGTAATCTTGTTTTTCAGCATGAATGTGCTGTTATCTTGAAACAAAAACATAAACTTTCCTTATTCACATTAGAAATTTTATAAACGAGTTATAATACTTATTTTTAATTTAGTTAATTTGTTCATTTCATTAATAACAGGTTGTTTAATTTGTGATTTTAACAAATGATAATAATATTGAGAGATATTTCGTTGTAATGTTCTAACACTCCAAGTTTAACCTTTTACCCCTTTCTCATACCATTCTCTAGCAATACTATCTTTTACTTACGTTAAAATTTAATGGCAAGACCAAAACAAAAAAGCTATTGAGGATTTTCCAAACATTGTCTGGAAAATATTTAAATATGTTGTATAAAACTATATAGATGTAACTTTATAATTTTTTCTCAATCGATGAGTTACATATTCAGATAGCCTTTTAAATATTGCTTTACTATATTTATCCCTATCTTTTATATTTTGTTCTTTTTCAAAAATCATTTTTTCTATTTCAAAACATATATACTATTTATAGATTGACAGTAGCATTTACATTATTTCTTGCATTTTTCTAATGAATCCCTTTAGTTAAATTTATTCTATAGCCAGCAATAATAATGTCTAAATTATAATAATTAGTAGAGTTGCATTTTTTACAACTGAACTAATTTCATCTAATTCCCTTCTTTAAAAATATTAGATATATGTATAGAAATAGTTAATTTATTTTTATCAAACAATTCACTCATTATTTTGAATCATATCAACCATAATATCACTTTCCCATTTAAAATTTTATTAATTAGTCTATTATAACACTAATTTTTCTTTATTTCATTAAAAAGCACAAAAAATCCAAGATAATCTTGAATTTTTTTATAGTAATTTTGTCACATTGCCAAAACAACTTAATTCCACTTATTACATAAAATATTTAAATTATAGAAATCATTAATACACAAATTGTGCTTAATAGCGTCCCCAACAAATAGTACTCTGCAAACTCTTTATTTTCTGATATTTTATTGTACTAAAACGCTACGCGTTAGCTCAATTCTTTCTTTATGTTTTCTATATTTTTTTGTTTGCCATCTTTCTTATGATGGCTTTTTTTATTTATAATTTAGTTGTCATTTTATAACAGAAAGGACTGATTAATTATGAATACTAAATCTATAAATGACAAAATCAAACAATTTCCTATCCTTAATGATGTTAGGATCGCTCTCGATTTAAAAAACCTTGCCGATAAAACTATTATCAATTATATGGACGGTATCGCTCGTTTTCTTGATTTCATTAATTATGACAATCTTTTTGATATTAACGAAGACCACTTCAGAGATTATCTCCTCTATCTTCATTCTACTCCTTTAT